>NZ_JBEKYX010000078.1:0-20603 GCF_049510455.1 Occallatibacter sp.
AGCCTGGTCCTCGGCGGTAATAGACAAGGCAATCAACGGACGTCCCATCGAAGTTCCTCACACTCTATCCGATGAAACAATCCTTATTAATTATTCAACTTATTCTAGAGACGGGACACTAGTTGTCGATACCTTCCTATGTCCAGATTTTGACCATAAGCCGAGGTCAGGATTCTTTGCGCTCGGGTTGCCACTGATCCTGTAGATCGGGGCCGGTGCGATCCAGGTATCGTTCCTGCTGGTCGCGGCGTTGCTCCTGCTGGCGGCGCCATTCCTGTTCTTCACGTTCTTCGCGGCCGTCGCTCATGGGCTCCTCAGACTATTAGTTTATGTGAGGATTGGCTCGGTGCGTATTCAGATTTCTGGCGTGTTATGGTGATCCCAGGATTCTGGACAACAAATGGAGACTCTTCTCGAACGCATTCGACGCGCTGAGCTTGATTGCGTGCGCAAGTATTTTGCGCCGGGTGCGCGTGTGCTTGAGATTGGGGGCGGCAGCGGATTTCAGGCCTCGCTTCTGGCGGAGCATGGGTGCGAAGTGACGTCGATCGATGTGGCGACGCGCCCCGATCCGCGGGCGCAGCGATATGCGCGGCAGTATTATCCAGTTTCAACATACGATGGTTCGCGCCTGCCGTTTGCGGAGGCGGGCTTTGATGTTGTGTTTTCGTCGCATGCGCTGTATCACGCGTGTACGCTTGAGTCGATGCTTGCCGAGATTCGGCGTGTGCTTCGGCCCGAGGGGTTCGTGATTCTGATTCTGCCTGCCAGTTCATGGCGGGTTTATACATCGCTGTTGCATTATCCCGATCTTGTGCGAAAGGTTATTGCGCGGCTGAGCCGAAATTCGGCACGGAAAGGTGCGGAGACGGATACGACGCGCAGCGCGCAGCGGGCGCGGCTACGAGATGTGCTGGCAAACCGGCCTATCAGTCCGGCTCCGAATGTCTTTGCGGAGTGGGGGATGTTTCGACGCGGGCGCTGGAGCAGTGCGTTCATTGCGGCTGGCTTTGAAGTGCGCGCTTTGTGTGGCGGGCCGCTCTTTTATACCGGGCAGCTCTTTGCGCCGGAATTACCGTTTGGCGCGCGTGCGGCCCTGGCGCGGATCATGGGCGCGAGTTCATTTGTTTGCGTTGGGCGGCGTTGATCGGTTCGCCTGCGTCCGGCGTTTTGACGTAGCATGAAGGAATTCTTTACGGGGTGCATGATGAGCGAGACGTTGTCTTCCACTGAATTGACTGCCGAGCAGATTTCCAGCGTGACAAGAGAGACGAACTACGGAACATGGCGATTCCAGAAGACGTGGAAGCCGCTGCCGGTGATGGATGCCGAGGGGTGCTGGTTTACGGATGGGGCGGGGAAGAAGTATCTCGACTTTTCTGCGCAACTGATGTGCGTGAACCTGGGACACAAGAACCCGCGCGTGGTGGAGTCGATTGCGGAGCAGGCGCGGGAGCTGGCGTTTGTGGGGCCGGTGTATGCGACGCGTGCGCGGGCGCGGCTGAGCCAGAAGCTGCTGGAGGTGTTGCCGGAGGGGCTGAACAAGTTCTTCTTTGCGACGAGCGGCACGGAGGCGAATGAGGCGGCCTTCAAGATTGCGCGCATGGTGACGGGGAAGACAAAGATTATTTCGCGGTACCGGTCGTATCACGGCTCGACGATGGGATCGATTGCGGCGACGGGCGATCCGCGGCGGTGGGCGATGGAGCCGAGCGGCAAGGGCGGCGGGGTGGTGTTTGCGCCGGAGACGAATTGTTACGACTGCCCGATCAAGCATACGTATCCGAACTGCAACATTGCTTGCGCTGACTACATTGAGCACATGATTCGCAATGAGAGCGATGTGGCGGCGATTATTGTGGAGCCGGTGGTGGGTACGAATGGCGTGCTGGTGCCTCCGCCGGAGTATTTTCCGAAGCTGCGCGAGATTTGCGACCGGCAGGGCGTTCTGCTGATTGCCGATGAGGTGATGGCGGGCTGGGGACGGACTGGGAAGTGGTTTTCAGTGGATCACTGGAACGTGAAGCCGGACATTCTGGTGACGGCGAAGGGAATTACATCCGCGTATGTGCCGCTGGGTCTGTGTGCGACCACGACGAAGATTGCGGAATACTTTGAGGATCATTATTTTTCACATGGGCATACATATGAGGCGCATCCGCTAACGCTGGGGCCGGCGGTGGCGACGATTGAAGAGATGCAGCGGCTGAAGCTGGTGGAGCGCGCGGCGGAGTTGGAGCCGTATGTGCGCGAAAAGCTGATGGCGCTGAAGGAAAAGCATGCTTCGATTGGCGATGTGCGCGGGCTGGGGCTGTTCTTTGCGGTGGAACTGGTGAAGAACCGGAAGACGAAGCAGCCGTTCAACACGATGCGCGACAAGGTGGAAGGCAAGGCGCTGGTGGTGGACCAGATTGCAGCGAAGATGATGGCGGATGGAGTGGCGCAGCAGGCGTGGGTGAGCCACTTTGTGATTGCGCCGCCGCTGATTGTGACGAAAGAAGAGCTGGACCTGGGCATCGACGTGCTGGACCGGCATCTGGCGATTGCGGACGCGTTGGTGGAGTAATGGACGGGCGCGGAAAGAGTTCTTCCGCGCCCGGAGGATATTTGGAGCAGGTTAGTTGACTGTCAGCGTGAGCTGCGTTGTATGCGTGAGTGAGCCTGCCGTGGCGGTGACTGTCAGATTGTAGGTCTGCGATTGGGGTTGGGAGCCACCTCCGCCGCTGTTACTTCCTCCGCCGCAGCCCGAGAGCGCAGCCAATCCGATTGCGCTTCCAACACACACAGCAAATAAGACAAGTGTCCGGGTGAGCAGGCGTCGATTGCGGCGCAGGGCGGTGAGTGGCAGCAGGATCAATCCGAGCGCCATTGGCAAAGCTTCCCCGCTCAGCGGGGAATGCACTGGCGCAACTGCGCCGGTCTGTGCGGGCACAGCTACGGACAGGGTGACATTGGTTGCTCCGGAGCCTGCCGGCACCGAGGCCGGCGAGAAGGTTGCTGTGGCGCCCGCTGGAAGGCCCGATATGGAGAATGCGATGGCTGTGGGTGTTGTTGCGCCGGCCGGCGGGGCTACTGCCAGCGTATAGGTGGCAGTGCTGCCCGGCGATACTGTGGCTGAAGTAGAGCCTCCGCTGGGCGGGGCGATTGTGAAGTCATCAATGGTTTCATTGAGAACGGCGCTTGTGACTCCGATAAAAGTTGTGTCTCCGGAATAGACTGCGGTGATGGAATGCGCCCCAGAGGCGAGTGAGGAGGTCGTGTAGGTTGCCGAGCCATCGCTCAGTGTGCCTGTGCCTAATTGAGTGGTTCCATCGAGAAATGCAACTGTGCCGCTGGGTGAGCCGGAGGTCGAGGAGACCGTTGCCGTGAAGGTGACTGCGTTGGATGCAAAGGAGGAATTCGCGGAGGCCGTGAGCTGGATGGTTGGCGTGAGCATGGTGATGGTGTAGCTCGCGCTGGCTACGGCGCTTTCGGTGTAATTGCTGGTCACTGCAATCGCCTGAAGGGTTCCGCTTGAAGTGAGCGTGAGCGATTTGCTGTACACCGAGGAACCGGTGGATGGAGTGCTGCCATCGGTTGTGTAGTAGATGGTGGAGTTTGGCGTTGCATCGCTGATGCCGATTGTTTGGGCGCCGGTATAAGCGCCTGCGGGAAGACTGAAGGTTGGGGTGGCGGCTGGCGGCGGGAAGGTCACCTCGCGGACGACTACATTATCAGCGTCGGCGATGTATAAGCTACCGGATGCATCCAGAGCAAGGCCTTCAGGACTGTCAAGGCCGGCCATTGCTGCCGCGCCTCCATCACCGCCATAGCCGAAATAATAGTTCCCGGCTGTCGTGGTTATGATTCCTGTGCTCGCATCGACTTTGCGAACCGCGGCATTGTCGGTCGAGAAATAAACGTTGCCGGCGGTGTCAACTGCTATGCCTCGTGCAGGAATAATCGGTGTTTGAGATGCCAGGCCGCCATCGTTGTCTATGGTGCTTTCTGTGCCATTTCCTGCCACGGTGGTGAGGGTGCCGTTTGAGGCTGATAGTTTCAGGATGCGCGCGCTAAAAGATTCGGGAAAGTAAAGATTTCCCGCAGAATCGACAGTGACGTCGAGAGGCTGAAGGTAAGCATCTGTTGCAGCCATGCCCTCCTGGAAGATGCTGCTGGAAGCTCCGCCTCCGGCCACCGTGGTGATAATGCCCGTTCCGAGGTCAATTTTGCGTATGCGGTAGTATCCGAAATCGGCGATGTAAAGATTGTTCATGTTGTCGATCGCTAATCCGTATGCACCGCCGATAGACGCCGAAGTGGCGGGGCCGCCGTCGCCGATCACATTGAACGATCCTGGCCCTGCGATTGTGGTGATGATTCCGGTCCCGGTCGCAACCATACGGATTCGACCATTGCCGTTATCCGCAATGTAAAGATTGCCGGCTTTATCCACAACCACGCCGGAAGGTTCCTGCAATTCCGCGGCTGTTGCCTGACCGCTATCGCCGCTGAATCCCGCAGTACCATTGCCGGCGACAATTGTGATTATTTGCGTGCCCGATGTGACCATCCAGACGACATTGTTGGAGCTGTCGGCAATGTAGAGATTTCCTGCGGAATCGAAGGCGACGGCCTGCGGCTGTTCGAACTGCGCACTGGTGGCCGGTCCGCCCGATCCGGAGAAGCCATACGAGTTGGCCGAGCCTGCGATTGTAGAAATGAGAGCCGTTGGCGGAGTCGTGATGGTGTATGTCGCCGTAGTGGCAGAGCTGGGGAGGTAGCCGGGGCCGACCGCGGCCGCCTGAATCGTCACCGAGCCTGTGACGCTGATCGGGCCATGATAGCCTTCGCTTCCCGCAGTGGCTGGAGAGCCGTTGAATGCGACATAGATTTTGGCTCCTGGCGTGGAGTCATTCAGGGTGACTGTCTGCGTGTCGGGATAGGCGCCTGCGGCAATGCTGAAGGCAGGTGCGGCTGCCGTTTGCGTGGGCGGCGGTGCGGCGGCATTAATTTTTCTGACGCCATTATGGCCGAAATCCGAGAGATAAATGTTTCCCGCACCGTCAAGGGCGATATATTGCGGATATGTAAGGCCCACACTTGTGGCGGGACTTCCATCGCCTGAGACTGTGTACGGGTTTTGAAACGCGCCCGCAATTGTATTGATGATGCCATTCGTATTTATCTCGCGAATTGCGAAATCAAAGGTATCGGCAATATATAAGTTGCCGATGCTATCGAAGGCCAATCCGGAGGGCGAACTCAGGTATGCAGAGGTGGCGGGAATGCCATTTCCCCACTGTCCGTTGCCCGTTGTTACACCTGCAAATGTTGTGAGGGTGCCTTGCGTGTTGATCTTATCGACTACGTTATAAATGCTATCTGAGACGTAGAGATTGTTCTGATTGTCGAGCGCGAGACCTGCGATCAGACCAAAGTACGTGACTGGGTTGGTCTCTACCTGAGAAGCGTTCCCTGTTCCCGCGTTCACTTTCCAGACGTAAGATTCACCTCCGATATAGAGATTTCCTGAAGGGTCAAGAGCCAATGCCCCGATGTAGCCGAAAGAGATGTTTGTAGCGGAGCTGTTTGTGCCACCCGTTCCATTCGGATTTCCTGCGTAGGTGGAGATAACTCCAGTGGAAGCGTCTACCTTGCGCACTACATTGTCGCCGTTTTCTGCGATATACAGATTGCCCGCTGAGTCGATGACGATTGCGTTTGGCTCCCACAGCTCCGCGCTTGTGGCGGGGCCACCGTCGCCGGTATGCCCGTAAGTCCCGGTTCCGGCAAATGTGGAGATGATGCCAGTGCCAGCCGTGATTTTGCGTACGACATTGTCTCCGATGTCCGCGACATAGACGTTGCCTGCCGAATCGACAGCCACGCCATGAGGCTGGCCGAACTGCGCCAGCAGAGCGGGGCCTCCATCTCCGCTGTAGCCGAGGGTATCGTTGCCGGCGATGGAGTACACGTAGGGAACATTCGATGAGGCGATGTTGTACTGCGCGGAGGCGTAGCCGCTGTTGGAATAGCCCGACGCTGTGGCGACTGCAACCAACACCTCGGAAGAAGAGACCGTGATGGTTGGTGGGCAGGGTGTCAGAGTGCCGATTAGTCCGGGCGGAATAAAGCTTACAGGAACTGTTCCATTTGTGGAGCAGTAGATGGTTGCGCCTGGCGTGGAGTCGGTGATGGAAACAGATTGGGTGCCGGAGTAGCTTCCGGCAGCGACCGAGAACTGCGGCAGCGACACCTGCGGCGTAGAATCGGCCCGCTTTGCCTGTGCCTTTGCTCTGCGGGCGCTCAGAATGGCATCTGTCTGGGCATCTGTCTGGCGCATGCGCGGGTCTGACAGGGTTGTGCCAGGTTGCGTTGTGGCCTGGGCACGCGCGGAGAGTGAGATGAAGATTGAAACAGCGAGAAATACAAGGCAAAGAATGGCGAAAACCAAGGGAAACCGCGGGCGACTGCGCATGATACAGAACTCCAGAGACACCGAACGCTTATGCAGCCGATTCGATGAGGATGTTGAGGCCGCGAATCTCTCGAGAATCGAAGCTGATCGAGAGATTGTTGGCTGTCTTTATTGAGCTGGTGTGAAAGACGAGGGAAGCATATCACAGCAAATGAGGGTTGTTGTATGGAATCCGCGTGCGGTTTCGAATTCCGGCTGGAGGGGTATGAGAGCGGTGAAGGCGGCTTTGCGCCCGTCCTCGTACAATAAGGGAAGGAAATTCCCCAGCAGCCGATGACGGACAAAGCGAAGCCCAAAGACGAAAAAGCCGACAAGAAACAAGCCCGTAAGCAGGATGAAGATCCAGTAGGGAAGGTCTACGACTCGGCGCTGGTGCGGAGGCTGGCCGATTACATGCGCCCGTACTGGGTGCAAGCTGCGATCTCGTCGGTTTCTGTGACGCTGAAGGCGATGAGCGATGTGGCGGGGCCGTACTTTGTGAACGTCGGCATTGACCGCTACATGACGCATGAGAACCGTGGTTATACGGCTTGGCTTGGCAAGCGGCTTTCGCCCGATCCGTGGACCGGCATTACGCAGTTGGTGTGGTTGTACCTCATCGCGCTGGTCTCGGCTTATTTGTTTGAGTTCATCCAGACATACCTGATGCAGTGGGTGGGGCAGAAGGTGATGTTCGATCTGCGGCGGGAGATCTTCCGGCACATGCAGCGGCTGCATGTGGGGTTCTTTGACAAGCACGCCGTAGGACGGCTGGTTACGAGGCTGACGTCGGATGTGGATGCTGTGAATGAGATGTTCACGGCGGGCGTTCTGGCGATTGTGGATGACTTTTTCACGCTCACATTTATGGGCATTGTCATGATGAGGGTGGAGTGGTGGCTGGCGCTGCTGGCCTTTGCGGTGCTGCCGGTGATCTTTATCGTCACGAATATCTTTCGCAAGAGCGTGCGCGAGAGTTACCGGAGAGTGCGGGCGGCGATTGCGCGCATCAACTCATTTACGCAGGAACATATTGGCGGCATGAGCGTGGTGCAGCTCTTTAATCGCGAAGACCGGGCATTTAACGACTTTGAGACAGTGAACCGGCAGCACATGGTGGCCTTCAAAGACACGGTTTTTGCCTACGCGCTTTATTACCCGGCGGTGGATTTTCTGTCGATTCTGGCGGTGGCGCTGGTGTTGTGGGGCGGGGGTTTCAGCGTACTGCGGCATGGCGCGGTGACGATTGGAATGCTGGCGCTGTTCAATATGTATTCGCAGCGTTTCTGGCGGCCGATTCAGGATTTGAGCGACAAGTTCAATATCTTGCAGGCGGCGATGGCTGCGTGCGAGCGCATCTTCAAGCTGCTGGATGAGAAGCCGGAGATTGTGAGTCCGGAGAAACCGGTAGCGGGCGATGGATCGAACCGAATCGAGTTCCGGCGTGTGTGGTTTACGTATCAGGAGCTGAGCGCGGAGCAGCAGGAGATAGTAGCGAATGCTGCAAGGTCCGAGGCGAGCACGGCGGAGCTTGAGGCGCTGAAGGAGATCGACTGGATTCTGCGCGATGTCTCGTTCACGGTTGAGGCGGGGCGCACGGTGGCGATTGTGGGCCACACGGGCGCGGGCAAGACGACGCTGACTAGCTTGATGATGCGCTTCTATGACGTAACGGCAGGCGCGGTGCTGCTGGATGGCGTGGATGTGAGGGAGCAGAATCTGCAGGATCTGCGGCGGCACTTTGCTGTGGTGCTGCAGGATCCGTTTCTGTTTACCGGGACGATTGCGGAAAACATCCGGCTGGGCAATGCGGGGATTGACGATGCAAGCATGCGGCAGGCTGCGCTGGATGTGAACGTGCTGGATTTTATCGAGAGCCTGCCGGGCAAGTTCGATGAGCCGCTACAGGAGCGGGGAAATTCGCTTTCGACGGGGCAGAAGCAGCTGATCAACTTTGCGCGGGCGCTCGCGTTCAATCCGCGGATTCTGATTCTGGATGAGGCTACATCAAGCGTGGACACGGACACCGAGCTGCGGATTCGCGGGGCGCTGGAGCGCATGGTGGAAGGACGTACGAGCGTGCTGATTGCGCATCGGCTTTCGACGGTGCAGCGCGCGGATACGATTCTTGTGATGCACAAGGGGCATCTGCGTGAGATGGGAAACCATCAGCAGTTGCTGGCGCTGCGCGGGTTGTACTGGAAGCTGTATCAGTTGCAGTACAAGGATCAGGAAGGACTAGCCGTCCAGGCAACTGAGCCTTCGGCTTCATTCGTGGGTATCCCTGCTTCCTCGACATCTTGAATTTTATATAGAACGGTTGAATCCTCTAGGGCATCCAACCGCTATGCAACTGTGTGGTGCGTCAAGTGCGAAGCCATTCATTTGAATCGACACGGTTACTTTACTCATGAGCTCACCGGAAATTTCTACAGGAACGGCAGAGTCCCCGGAGCTTTCAGCGGCGGCGAAGCAACTGCTGCCTTGGCTGGTGGCGGTGGCGCTGTTCATGGAATCGCTGGATACGACGATTCTGAACACGGCGGTTCCGGCGGTGAGCGAGGCGCTGAAGGTGACGCCGCTGGCGATGAAGGCGGTGCTGGCCAGCTACACGCTGGCGCTGGCTGTGTTTATTCCAATCAGCGGGTGGATGGCGGACAGGTTCGGGACGCGGCGCGTATTTGCTTCCGCGATCGGGCTGTTTACGCTGGGGTCATTGCTGTGCGGGCTGTGCAGCAATATCCATTTGCTGGTGGCTTGCCGCGTGCTGCAGGGCATGGGCGGAGCCATGATGGTGCCGGTGGGACGGCTGACGCTGGTGCGCGCATTTCCCAAGCATGACCTGTTGCGAGTGATGACGTTTATTGCGCTGCCGGCGCAGGTGGCGCCGATGCTGGGGCCGATGGCGGGCGGGTTGATTGTGGCCTATTTCCATTGGCGCGTGATCTTCTTTCTGAATGTGCCGATTGGGCTGCTGGGCCTGGTGCTGGTGTATATGCATCTGCCGGATTATCGGGAAGAGAAGACGCATCCACTGGATTTTGTGGGGTTGGTGCTTTTTGGATCGGGGATTGCGCTGCTTTCGTACGTGCTGGAGGTCTTTGGCGAGCATGAGCTGAGCTCACGAGAGATTGCGGGGCTGCTTGGGCTTTCGGTTTTGCTGATGGTGGCGTATTGGATGCATGGGCGCAAGCTGGAGTTTCCGCTGCTGAATCTTTCGTTGTTCAACATTCGCACGTTTCGCGCGGCGGTGAGTGGCGGATTCTTTACGCGGCTGGGCATTGGCGGCGTGCCGTTTCTGCTGCCGCTGCTTTACCAGACGGGACTCGGATTTACGCCGATACAATCGGGCCTGCTGATCATGCCGCAGGCGATTGCCTCGATGGGGATGAAGGCGATTTTGCGCAAGGTGCTTGGAGCCAGAGGCTACAAGACGGTGCTGGTGGTGAATACGCTGCTGGTGGGCGTGCTGCTGGCGCTGTTTGCGGTGATTGGCCTGCATACGCCGGTGTGGGTGATCATTCTGATCGCGGTCCTGTATGGAGGCTGCACATCGCTGCAGTACTCAGCCATGAATACGCTGGTCTTTGCGGATGTGGAGGAGAAGGATACCTCGATGGCAAGCTCGGTTGCCAGCACGGGACAGCAGCTTTCGATCAGTTTCGGCGTGGCGGCGGCTGGGCTCACAACCGCCTTCTTTGTGCCCGGATCGGCTTATACCAATCCGGGCTTGATGGTTGGCGGCATACATAAAGCATTTCTGTGGCTGGGCGTGATGACGGTGGCTTCCACGCTCGTGTTTACTGGGCTGAAGCGCACGGACGGCGAGTCAGTGAATGAGCAGAAAGAACATGAAACGCATGTGGGCTAACGCTAGGCGATTACGGTAATTCGCGGACCCAGATGTTGCGGAAGCTGATGGGCTCGCTTTTGTCGCCGTGGGCCTGCAGCTTGATGGGAGCCGTGTCGTACTTCTTGTAGAACGGCTTGCCGATGTAGAGAGTCTGGCCCTTCAGTTCGAAGTGGTTTTCTACGAGCACTCCATTCCAGAAGACTGTTGCGTAGGCGGGCGTTTTGAGCGAGCCGTCGTCGTTGAAGGTGGGTGCGGTCCAGATTGCGTCATAGGATTGCCACTCGCCGGGCTTGCGCGCGGCGTTGGCCAGCGGGATCGCTTGTTTGTACAAGCTGCCGGCCATGCCGTTGACGTAGGTTTCGTTCTGGTAGGAGTCGAGAACCTGAAGCTCGTAGCCGTCATCGCCCTGGCCGGTCGAGGCGAGAAAGACGCCGGAGTTGCCGCGGGCCTGGCTGGTGCCGGTGATGTTGGATGGAACGCGCCACTCGACGTGGAGCTGATAGTCCTTGAAGCGGCGCTTGGTTTCGATGTTGCCGGTGCCGTCTTTGACCACGGTCATGATGCCTTTGTGGACGGCCCAGGTGATGGGTGTTTTGTCCTTTACTTTGACCCATTCGTCAGTGTTTTTGCCGTTGAAGAGGATGACGGCGTCGGAAGGCGGCGCGGTGGTTGTGGCGGCGGGCGTGACGACGGGTGGGACAGGCTTCCAGATTTCGGTTTCTTCGGGCTTGGGCTTGTTGTCGGTTGTTGTGGCGGGTTGTTGAGCCGCGGATGCCGTTGCGGCGATGAGGGCAGCGAGAAGAGAAAGCCGGAAAAGTCGCATATTAGTCACCGGGGCGAGTTTATCAGGACCGGCCAGGTTTGGAGTCAAGGCAGAAAGCGGTCTTCAACGCCGGGGATGAAGGCGCAGCTCGGGTTGCCGTTGGAATGAAGCGCATGGCGGTGGCGCGCGACGAAGGCGTAGGCGCGGTCGCGCAGGGCCTGCGGGATTTTCAGCAGGAGCCTGGCTAGAGTTTTGTAGCCGGGGAGTTGAGCGGCAATCTTGAGGACGGCAGTGGAATGGGTGAAGATGCCTTCCGGCATGAGCAGAACGGCTGTTGGGCCGTTGAGAAGACTGACGTCATGGATTCGGGCGCGGGCGGTCTGGGAGTTAAGTGCGGCGAATTGGAATTTGCCCTGAGGATCGTGGCGCAGGACGAAGGATACCCAGCGATTGCAGAGATGGCAATCGCCGTCGTAGAGGATGATGGCTTCGGGTTGTGGTGGTGTGGCCACAATGATCTGATGTCTGGCGACGCTTGAGGGATGAGCCTAAAGCGTCGCTACGCGGAGGGTTGCGGCGAAGATATGCTCTGCGGCAGGAGCGACCTCGACTGCGGAGCGCAGGATATTTGAGGCTTCGACGCAGATCATTTCGCGCCACTCTTCGTCGCCTAGATCGGAGAGGGATGCGGCGCCTTGCTGCCAGGGATTCCAGGTAATGGTGGTGGCGGAGTTTGTCTTTTCGGTGATCGGCTTGCGCTTGAGCACGGGGTCGATGATCGTTAGTGCGGAATGGGTGTCGATATAGGCATTGTCGGTGGGGCCGGACATTGCGAGGTCGCCGTGCTGGGTGTTTTCGGTGTTGTTGCGGACATTATCGAGATAGACTACGCCGTCGAGGCCTGAGACAGAGACTTTTTCTACATCGCCTACGCGGAAGTAGGTGTGCAGAGCTTCTTCGATCTTGAAGCTACGAGTGCCGGTGTTGCGGGTGATCAGCTCGAGCTTGAGCTCGGAACCTACTGTGATGCGGTGCGTGAGATGGAAATCGTGCGGCCAGAATTTGCGGGTGGCGTCGCTGCTGGTGATGACTAGATCAATGACAACGTTGGTGTCTTGCTGCTGGATGGATTCGATCTGCCATGCGGTGGTGCGGACTACGCCGTGGGATGGGGCTTGTGGGTCGTCAGATTTTGACCGGAACCAGGGGTAGCAGATGGGGATGCCGCCGCGGATGGCTTTGCCTTCCTGCCAGTGCGATTGGCTTGAGAGGAAGATGACTTCTGAGCTGTGTGCGGGAATCCATGATGTGACTTGTGCGCCGTGGAGGTAAATTTCTGCGGTTGCGGCGGGAGTGGTGATGCGAATTTTGGGTAGGGTACCGTTGCCTTCGACGATCTCTGCTATGCCGGGTAGGGTGAATTTCTGGTTCAGTTCTGAGGCGGTCATGTGTGGGTCTCAGTATCCCATATTTGCTGGACATAGTTGTTCTTGGTTAGTGATCCGAAAAGCGAAAGGCCCGGCGCACATGCGTCGGGCCTTTCGCTTTTCTCTACTTGAGATATGTATGACAGATTGCTGGAAATAATGTGCAAAATGGGTGAAGTTTTTTGGGTTTAGAATCAGCCGGTCAGAAAATATTTTGGGCGGGAGGGCTTGACAAGCAATAGAGAGTTTTTAAAAATGCAGGCCCCCCAAGATCCTTCCCTTCGCCTGAAAGACGGCTACGGTCAGCGATCAGCCATTACGATTTGCTTAAGCTTTTTATTTGTAGAAAAGGCATAGAGGCCGCTCCATAGAGCGGCCTCTACGCTGAGGTGGAGGTTATGGTTTATTGCACTTGATGATTGCATCAAGAAGGCCAGGGCCGGGGAAATCGGACATTACGATGCCTACGCGTCCATGGAGTTCTCCGCCTGATGCAAGCCGCGTGTACAAGAGCTGGTTGGTTCCGAGAAAAGCAATTGAACACCAGCTACCGAGACAGCTGACGCGCGGGAAGTCAGGCCAACTGTCTTTCCATCCTCCAATGGTGGTGCGGCCGGTTAGCAGCAAAGGGGCGCCAGTCTGCGGGCTTGATTGTCCGCTGGCAACGAAGTATGGAAATGAGCCCGTCGATGCGCTCAAATAATTGATGTAGGCCTGCTGTGGATCTCCTGAAATGGCGTCTTTGGCTTGATTTTTTACCTTCAGCCACTTGTCGTAAAGATCCCAGTTGCTGCCCAATTTCCAGTAGTCTTGGATGTTGAAGTTCTGCGGGTAGGGAATTCCATACCGCTTTCCGTCAAAGTTCTGAAGTACGACAATCTTGCCCTGCATGTCCCCCAGAGACGGGTTGTTGATGGAGCCCTGCCAGAATGCGTCTTTGTTGGGCTCGTAGTACTTGTTTACAAATGTCTCTTCAAATGTTTCGGTGTTACCGCTTGGGGAGCCTTCCTCCTGAATGCGCATGAGCACTGTTTCCTGAGTATGAAGCTTGAGGAAATCGATGACCGCAGACAGAACATCGGAAAAATACGCGTATTGGAACTGAATCCCGTGATAGATGGGAAATGCGTCCTGTACGTGCCGGCAGCGAATGTCGAGGGCGCGAACGCCGGACCTTAGCTGACTGGCGAGTGGCATGGATTGTGTCTGGGGATGTCGCCACCATAAAACGACATGGTGTCGTGAGTGCCCGGCATGGACAGCTCACTCAATAGTCGTGATTTCGGCAACTTTGACATCCAGTCCGGATTGGTGGTCTTGATATCGGAATCGTGTGAATAACCGTTGAGATTTGCGGCCATTTCCTGGTCGGGGTGGAAAATTGCTGCTCCTTGCAGCAGCGTGGTTTCCTCTGGTTCGTCGAGTAGGCTGACGGCGGTAATTTGTTCCGTTGACATGATTTTTCTCCTTTTGACTCAAGAGTTGCGCTGAGTCTGAGTGACCGAAGGCAAGAAAAGACGGCAACCGTGCGCCATGATCTCCTGCGCCGTGTTGTTGTTGGCATCTGCGACGAAGCCGATGCGCAGCATGGCCAGCACTGCGAGCATGCGCGGCAATTTCCGACATCTCAGAAGCAGAGCGTCAGGGAAAGCGAGCCGATCCTGGTCGAATCGTACTGTGCAATTTTGCAAAGAACGCGTAGAGGAACGGGGCAACCTTTACCGGAGGAGTTCCGGCTATCGACTAGATTGGTTCATTCTTGCGGGTGGGAACGCAGTGGGAAGCGACGCAATCTTCTCAGATGAGGTTGTTTTTGGTTGATATCCCGATGGCGAAAATTTATATCACTGGCGAAGCGGAGAGTCAACGCAATTCTGCATGAAAAAGGTATAGGCAATGGAATCTGCGGGCTGATGTTAGGAGATGAAATGAAAGGCCGCTCCACATGGGAGCGGCCTTTGGTGTTTGTTTTGGTGATAGTGACTACTTAGCTGCCAGCGAAGGCCTCGTGTCGAGGGTGCCGTTGGCGTAGCCTTCTTTCATCGCTTCGATGGAGAGGGGCTTGTAGTCTGCGCCGTGGCCGGCCTGGCCGAATTCGCGCATGCGCTCGGCTACCAGCTTCTGCATGGCTTCGCGGGCTGGCTTGAGGTAGTCGCGGGGGTCGAACTTGTCCGGGGTTTCCGCGAAGACCTTGCGGATGGCGCCCGTGATGGCGAGGCGCGAGTCTGTATCGACGTTGATCTTGCGGACGCCGTTCTTGATGCCGAGCTGAATCTCTTCGACGGGGACGCCCCAGGTTTCCTTCAGGTGACCGCCGTACTTGTTGACAATGTCCTGGAGGTCCTTGGGCACCGAGCTCGACCCGTGCATGACGAGATGGGTGTGCGGCAGGTGCTTGTGAATCTGGATGAGCAGGTCCATCTTGAGGACCGAGCCGTCTGGCTTCTTCGAAAACTTGTATGCGCCGTGGCTGGTACCGATGGCGATGGCGAGGGCGTCGACGCCGGTGCGCTCCGCGAACTCGACGGCCTGATCGGGATCGGTGAGGTGCTCGAGGCCTGTGCCGCCTGCGCCGTGGCCGTCTTCAACGCCGCCGAGGACGCCGATTTCGCCTTCGACAGTGACGCCGCGCTCATGGGCGTATTCGACTGTGCGGCGGGTGATTTCGACGTTCTCTTCAAAAGTATTGGGAGACTTGCCGTCGGTTTTGAGCGAGCCGTCCATCATGACGGAGGTGAAGCCGAGTTCGATGGCGGACTTGCAGGTCTCGAAGCTGTTGCCGTGGTCCTGGTGCATGGCGATCATGACTTCAGGATGCAGCTCGTTCGCGGCGAGGATGAGGTGATAGAGGTAACGATCTTCCGCATACGACCGCGCGCCGCGGCTGGCCTGGATGATGGCGGGGGAGTTGGTTTCGATGGCCGCGCCGACGATGGCCTGAATCTGTTCCATGTTATTTACGTTGAATGCGCCGACGCCATAACCGCCCTTGGCGGCTTCGTCGAGGAGCTGCCGCATGGATACGAGAGGCATAAGAATTCTCCTTATTGAGTGCTGTTTCAGCGCGTCGAGCGAGGGGACTAGCGTATGCCCTGCGGCGCGTATTTCTATCGTCCTAATGGTAGCAGGAATGGATGGGTGCGGGATTATGCGTGAACGCACAATCCCGCTGGAATGGGGAGGGCTAGAAGGAGAGCTTGAATGTGACGGAGCTGGAAGGATCGGAGCTGCCCGGATGGCCGGGAGTGTGGCCTCCGATGCCGTTTTGTCCGCCGCTGCCTGTTCCGTTCATTTCCGTTGCGGAGCCAACGCCTGCTTTGGCGGATGCGGAGAAATCGACGTGGCCGCTGCGGGCATGGGGGCTCTCGTAGACAGCGGTAGGTGAGCCGAAGCCGTTTGCATCCTTGAATTGGAAGTTGTTGTTGAGCGAGAAGGGTGACTGATAGGAGAGGCGGAAGTTGCCGAGCGATGAGTTGACGGGCAGGTTGAGGCCGCCGCGGAGCAGTTGATTGGCGGCGGGTAGCGCGCCGAGGGCAGCGGCAGCGCTGGTGTGTCCTCCGGCGGCGAGGCCACGGCCGAGGTCGCCGCTGAGCTGAGAGATGGAGCCGGGGTTGAAGCTGCCTGCCCGGCCGCCGCGGAAGCCATTGCCGGATGTGCCGCCAAACTGGTTTCCTGTGTTGCCATCGACGGCATTTCCGGCATCGCTGCTGAATCCGCTGGGGACGCCGCTGTCAAAGTCGCTGGAACCAATGCCTGCTCCGGCTCTGGTTCTCATTTCGGAGCCATAGTGCATGGTGTCCTGGGAACTGGAACTGAAGGCCGGTTCGCTGCCGGAAAAATTGTCGCCGGATGGTCCTTGTTGCCTGCTGCCGCCAGGGCCGCCATGCTCTCCGCCGCCGTGCAGGCCAGCACGTTTCATGCCGGCCTCCTCCAGATCGCGCGCAAGGCCTTTCCATGCGTCGCTGGAGTTATGGCTTGGGTTGGCGCCGCTGGGGTTAGACGGCTGGGGCGAATTGTCCGCAGGCTGCTGTGGCGGGGCGCTGGGAGCTGTGGCCGCGGGAGTTTGATCCGGAGTTTGATTCGGAGCCTGAGCGTGGAGCGAAGTCAGGCCGATGAAGGTAACTGCCGCGAAAATCAAGGAAAAAGACGAATGAAATACATAACGAAGACTGCGGACCACCAACCACCTCCGAGCATCTATCAGAGGAATTTAGAAACACGTTCTGTGAGTATGACGAATTTTGCGGAGGTCGCGCCTACAGACATGTGGTTTTAGCGGGAGCCGCAAAATGTTGCCGAAAAGGCAACATGCTCTTGACACCGGGGAAGTGCGTTGGGAGCATGGAACGATGCGAAAGTGGGTCTCTTGCAATTGCTTTGGAATGGCAATCGGATTGCTTTGCACGGCAGTGGCTGCGATGGCGCAGACGGAGCTGGCTGGGACTTCTTCTGCACAACAGGCTCCCGCATCGCAGGTTGCCACGCCACAGGCGCAGGTGGATCGGTCACTGGGTGAGGAACTCAACGGCCTGAGTACGCGAGATGTACATATTTTTTTCATTCATGGGATCGGGTCGGAGGGTCCGCATTCGCATGACTCGGAGTTGCTGCGGAAGAGTATCTGCGCGTATGTGAAGAACTGCGTGAAGCCGGCGGGCGAGCAGGTGGGCAGCTACGATTATGCGGATGGGGCGAATTTTGGGCTCAACGAGGCTCCGCCGACCATGCGCTACATGGGCAAGCTGGTGTGGAATACGCCGGAAGAGTGGCATGCGGCTGCGCCGTTTGTGGTGCATTACAAGCTGTCGCGGACGAGCGGACGGACAATTTATCTGGATGAGCTGAACTGGTGGCCGCTGGTGTTTGCGCTGAAGTGCAAACAGATCATCGCGTCGGACGCGCGGCTGGCTGGGCCGGTAGATCAAAAGATCGAGACGTGCTCGACGCGTGAGCCCGATCCGCAGATGCAGGGCCGCTTTATTTCCTATGACTGGATCAGCCCGGATGAGGCGAAGCTGCTGTTGACGGAGCCGAAACGGGCAGCGCCGATTAACCGGTCTCTGAAGACGGATGTAACGGACTGGGGATTTTCCGATGCGGTTACTGCTCTTGGACCAATGCGCGACCTGATGGTGCAAGGGATTCGGCAACTGATTCTGAAGGCCGTGCTGGATTCGCCTGGGACGACGCAGGATTCGGCGGCGATGCCGCTGCTGACTCCGATTGCGGATCAGGATTTTGTCATTGTTTCGCACTCGCTCGGGAGCTACCTGATTTTTTCCGCGCTCAGCGTGAACGACAAAGACAGGGCGACTCCAGTGCTGATGCAGGCATCCGTGGCATATATGCAGGTGTTGCGGCAGACTGCGCTGGTGTACTTTTTTGCCAACCAGGTGCGGCTGCTGGAGCTGGCAAATCTGGAGGATTCTCCGACGGATAACTTTGTTTCGCATCTGGAGGACTGGGGCAAGCTGCGCTGCGATTTTGAGAAAGCGGCTCCCGGCGCGGACCCGAATACACCATGCAGGCTGCCGAAGATTGTGGCCTTAAGCGATCCGAGCGACCTGCTGACATGGCGAGTGCCGCACCTGACCACTGTAGATGTGCAGAATGTGTATGTGAAGAACGGAATTCATTGGTTCTGGCTGCTGGAGAATCCGATGAGGGCTCACCTCAATTATTCAACCGATAAGCGGGCGATTCGGGAGATGCTGCATCCGACGGCTGCGCCGGATTTAGAGAAATAGTCTGAGCGGAGAAGACAGGTGACAGCTTTTCTGGACCGCATCGGTATCGATCTTCCGATCATTCAGGCTCCTATGGCCGGCGTGCAGGGGCGTGCGCTGGCGATTGCCGTATGCGGTGCCGGCGGGCTTGGGTCTCTGCCATGCGCGATGTTGACTCGCGATCAGATTCGGACGGAAATCGCGGCGATTCGAGCAGCTACAAGCAAGCCGTTCAATGTGAATTTCTTTTGCCATACGGCTCCTGAACCGGATGCATCGCGAGAGGCGGCTTGGCGGGATGCGCTCCTGCCGTACTACGAAGAATTAGGCGTTGATCCATCGACGATTCCGAGTGGGCCTGGGCGCACGCCGTTCTCTGCTGAGGCTGCGGAGCTTGTGGAGGAGCTTCGTCCGCCGGTGGTGAGCTTTCACTTCGGGCTTCCATCGGCTGAGCTGCTCGCGCAGGTGAAGTCTACAGGCGCGTTTGTTCTTTCTTCGGCGACTATGGTTGAAGAGGCTCTTTGGCTGGAGGCCAGCGGAGCGGATGCGGTAATTGCGCAGGGAGTGGAGGCCGGAGGTCATCGCGGGATGTTTCTGACGGATGATATTTCCACGCAGACCGGGACGATGGCGCTTGTTCCTCAGATGGTGGATGCGGTGAAGGTTCCTGTGATTGCTGCCGGAGGCATTGCGGATCATCGAGGTGTGCGAGCTGCATTGGAGTTGGGGGCAGTTGCGGCGCAGATCGGGACCGCATACCTGCTGTGCCCGGAGGCGACGACGAGCCGGGTACATCGCGCGGCGTTACGAAGCGCTGGTTCCCGAAACACGGTTTTGACGAGGCTGTTTTCGGGACGTGCGGCGCGGGGTATCGTCAATCGCATCATTCGCGAGTTGGGGCCGATGAATGAGGCGGCTCCGGCGTTTCCGCTGGCGTCACTGGCGTTGGCTCCATTAAGGAGTAGGGCGGAAAGCCTTGGGTCGGAGGATTTCTCACCATTATGGAGTGGTGAAAATACTTCCGGGTGTGCGGAGATTCCGGCTGCTGAGTTGACGCGGCGTCTTGCGGGAACAGATTCAAAACAGATGATTCCGCTTGGATAGGCTCCTGAGCTGTCCGCCTCGGTATTGGTTCGTTGAGTGCATTGGCGATTTGAATTGGCTCAAGAAACCATACGCAGGGCGTGCCCACCAACCGATGCCTCGTTACGCCGGGATCCATCTACCGCAATTTGCCGCCGCTCAATTCTCCGAAGGCTTCTCGACGTGATCGATGACAAGGATTTCAACTGGCCCTTTGGCCGATTGTAGTTTCAGCCCTAGTTGTTCATTTAGCGCGGTAAAAATCGAGAGACCCGCAGAATCGTCTGTCGTGCCAGGTCCTGTAGTGCTCGCTGGCGCTTCAATGGACCACTTCAGATGTAAATCAAATCCTCCAGCAAGTCCGGTCCTGTCTATGACAGGTCTGTCGAGTCCGAATCGGGATAAACTTCCGGCCAGCTTCGTCATGCTTACCCCTGACCCGTCAAATGTCCGGTTCAGCCCATCGGCTCCAAATCGCGGAAAATCACAGAAAACAGGGAACGGCGCGCCTGACTGAGGGAGCGGCGGCGGTGAATCCATAGAATACGGAGTGCAACTGCCTTCCTTTGACAGTTGCATCTTCACGCCGCCTTTCTCGGCAGTGAGCTCATACACTGGGCGTTCCCCGGTCTCGCGGTGGACCTTCAAATTAAACCTCTCTTCAA
Source organism: Occallatibacter sp. (assembly GCF_049510455.1). GTDB lineage: Bacteria > Acidobacteriota > Terriglobia > Terriglobales > Acidobacteriaceae > Telmatobacter. The sequence goes on from NZ_JBEKYX010000078.1 coordinate 19,957, forward strand.
GCAGTGCCTGTAACATCGGACCCTCCACCTGTTTCACAGATGAGTTGCCGTCCGCTTTGGCCTGGATGTCGTAGTGGTTGGAATCCATCCACGCCTGCACCCCCGAAACCTGGTTGTTCGGAACACCGTAGGCAAAGAGTACGAGTTGTTTCAGGGAGAAATCTGTCATGACAAGCTTGCCCTGAAAGGCCTGAACGTATGACTTATCGCCGGCATTCGCGTGGAGCCTGATCGATGCTACTTCGAATTCGGGACGGGCCGCGGGATATGGCGTTTGACAAAAAGCAGCAGCGTTCGCAGCGGCGGCAGCAAGCAGAAGCCTTCCACCGAAGTGCAGGTTTCGCGTGCATGAATACATCGCAAATTCTCCCAAGTCCGATAAAGCTGAAACACCGCTAGCATAAAGACGTGTCAGTATGTGGTGCAACAAAGATCTGAGTGCCCAGCTCCGGATTCTCAGAGCTGGGAAGGCCAACTAACTTCGTCATCAAAACTGCTCGAAACGTCAATTACTGAGAACAGGCCTTAGCACCCATTGAGCGTTAATCGTTGAGTGCATTGGCGATTCCGCGCAACCTGAGAGTCTTTGCGGAGGATTCTGCGGGGAAAGGTTCGCGCTATCCCCGGTCTCAAAACCGAGACCCTTC
>NZ_JBEKYX010000079.1:0-19788 GCF_049510455.1 Occallatibacter sp.
GGAATTCGGCAATCTTCCGTTCGCCTTCCGAAATGCTTCGATCCCGCCAATATCGCGCTTCGCAGTAAATATCCTTGGATCTGGCATCCACCACCAGGCAAGCGTAAGTACAATCAGGACCGCTGCTATCAGCATCAGCCATTGGCGAGTTTTAAGCTTCATGCGGCACTTCCGCGCACACAGGATTCATAGCCAGATGAACCTATCGCCGTCCCGCGAACTCACTCCGATGCCGACTGTAGAAGAAGTAAACCACCAGCCCAATCACCAGCCAGCCAAAGAAGCGTATCCATGTCAGAATGTCCAGCCCGGACATCAGAACGAAGCAGAAGATCACGCTTAACGCAGGAATAATCGGCCCGCCGGGAACACGAAAACCGCGATGCCGCTCCGGCTCGCGATAACGCAGCACGATCACACCAATTGAAACCAGCACAAAAGCAAACAGCGTGCCGATATTCGAAAGATTGGCGAGCGTCCCGATATCAAACAGTCCCGACGGAATGGCCACCACAAACCCTGCCACCCAGGTCGAAAACGCCGGCGTGCGATAAATCTTATGCACATCTGAAAAAATCTTCGGCAGAAGACCATCGCGCGACATGGAGAACCACACGCGCGACTGCCCAAGCTGATACACCAGCAGGCACCACCAGCCGCACCCAATGCAGCGGATGCCCACCCGGCAGCACCGACAGCTTTTTAAGCGCATTCACCACCGGCGCCGCATCGCCCACCATGGAGTGCCACGGCACCAGGCCCGTCAGGCACACCGCCACGGCCACGTACAGCACGGTGCAAATGATCAGGGTGGCAATAATCCCAATCGGCAGATCCCGCTGCGGCCGCTTGCACTCCTCCGCCGCCGTCGAAACCGAATCGAAGCCGATATATGTGAAGAAAATAATCGACCCGCCCGTCAGCACTCCGCTGAACCCATTCGGCATAAACGGATGCCAGTTTGTCGGATGAATGTAATGGATCGCCGCAGTGATAAAGATCATGATCGCAATGAGCTTCACGCCCACCATCATGTTGTTCGTCGAAGCCGACTCACGAATGCCCCGCACCAGAACCACGGTCAGCAGCAGTACTACCAGGAACGCCGGAATATTAAACCCGAAGTGCCAACCCGGGTGATAGATCCAGTTCCCCGCCAGGTCTTGCAATCCCTCCGGCAGATACGCAGGTGAAATCCACGTAGCGGGCGGATGCAGCCCCAGCCAGTCCAGCAGATCCACCACGTGCGCGGCAAAACCCACGCTCACCGTCATATTCGATCCCGCATACTCCAGGATCAAATCCCATCCAATGATCCACGCCACCAACTCACCCAGCGTCGCGTATGTATACGTGTATGCCGAACCCGCAATCGGAATCATCGACGCCAGCTCTGCATAACAGAGCCCCGTCAGCGCGCACACAATCGCCACCAGTATCAGCGAAACCGCAATCGCCGGACCGGCACCGGGCCGTCCGGCCAGAGCCGTGTGATGAATCAGGTAATCCGCCAGTGGCGTATTGACAATGCTTGACGTGTCGAACTGTTCGCCCGCAATCGCCGTGCCGATCACGGTAAAAATCCCCGAGCCGATCACCGCGCCAATGCCCAGCGCGGTCAGCGACCACGGACCAAGCGTCTTCTTCAGCGCGTGCTCCGGAGACTCCGAATCGCGGATCAGCTTGTCAATGGATTTACGGGCAAGAAGCTGGCTGGCCAGGTGCGTTTCTCCTTCTCAACTTTCCGAGAAGATTCAGCATACACGCCGCTACCTTGTTCCCGAATGGAGATTTCTTTATGCCGCGAAAGAGGCCACAAAGCCTCGCGCCCGGCAGAGTGACTCCACCGGGCGCGAATCCTGTCTCGGGTTCAACTACCGCTTCGATTGACCGCGCGACAGTTGCTTCACCCTCTGTTTATTGCTGCCGCGAGGGGTCGTCCGCTTCGCCTTCGGAGCAGCCTTCTTGCGGGCCGTGCGCTTTACTTTCTTGCGTTCTACCTTGTCTTCAATCTTGGTGGTATTCGCCACTGCAAATTCCTCATTCCTCAAAAATCTTCTGCGCCCGGCCACTGAAACCACGCGGCCCGCACATATATTTTCTATCGTATCAGCCATCTCGTTTGAAACCAAGGTAAAACCAGATTCACACCCTCCAGATCTCTGCGCTATCCTCGACGCATGGCCATAAATACCCCCGTCAAGCTGCCTCCCATGAAGATGGCGCGCGTCATCCTCTTCACTGCGCAAATAGACGCCATGAGCGACTTTTACGGTCGCATTCTCGGCCTGAAACTCATCTCCGAGGAGAAAGGCTGGCGCGAATTCGCCGCCGGCAGCGCATCCATCGCTCTGCACTCCGGCCCCGCATCGCCAGGCCGCAAAGGTCCCAAGATCGCCTTCCACGCCCCCGACGTCGCCGCACTTCGCGAAACCCTCGTAGCCCGCGGCGCAAAGTTCGGAAAAGTTCGTCAAGGCGAAGTCCTCACTCTCTGCGACGGCAAAGACCCCGACGGCAATCCGATCCAGCTATCCAGCCGCTGACGAGCCTTCCTTTCGGGCTTTATCCTAGTCTTGTAAATGAGCGCCGCCTTGGAACGAACCCTATACACCGCACGGCTGGAACGCAAAGAGTGCATCTCGGAATCCGCCCAGTGCTATCACTTCGAATTCGCCGTGTCTTCAGATGGCAATAACGTTCCGGATTTCCCCTTCACCGCAGGCCAGTTCGTCTCGCTCGTCGCCAACGACCCCAGCGGCAAGGAACAGACCCGCGCCTACTCCATAGCCTCGGCAAACAACAGCAACCGGCCCAGCAACATCCGCTCTGGGAACATACTCGACCTGTGCGCCAATCGCACCGGCGGCGGCTTCTTTTCGAACTATCTCGCGGACTTGGCCCCAGGTTCCACCGTAGCCATGCACGGCCCCTACGGCTATTTTGTGCTCAAGCAGCCCATCACCGATTCCATCCTGATCTCCACCGGCACCGGTATCGCGCCCATGCGCGCTTTCGCGCAGTGGCTTTTCCCTGAGAACGGCCCAAACGCCAGCCTGGACCGCAGCGAAGGCAAAGAAATCTGGTGCGTCTACGGCACCCGCCACGAGTCCGAACTCTACTACCGCGAAGAGTTCGAGGCCCTCGCCGCCAAACACCCCAACTTCCATTACATTCCCACCCTCAGCCGCGCCGGGGAAGAATGGACAGGCCTCCGCGGCCACGTTCAGGAGCACGTCGCCAGAATCATCGAAGAGCGCGCCGCCAAACTCGGCCAAACTCTTCCGCTAGCGCCAGTCGATCCCACCATCCGGCCCGCCGATCTTACATTCGACATCAATGCCTACATCTGCGGCCTCAGCAACATGATCACTTCCGTGCGAGAAAAGCTCACCAGCTACGGCTGGCACAGAAAGCAGATCATCGCCGAGCGCTACGACTGAACTTCCCGGATAGAAACTTCCCAGATAAAATTGAGCACGCAACAAAATCATCTGTAAGCCGCCAAGGAGAATAACCATGGCAAGCAGCTACGGTAGACCCCTGCTCCTCGCAGTGCTCACCCTCCTCATGGCGCAAGGCAGCGCGCAAAGCCAGTCCAGCCCATCCGCAACCAGCGGGTCCGCAGCCACCATGCCGGCAAAGTTCGACGTGGCGAGCATACGGCCATCAGGAGACAGGTCGGGTCAGTCGGGCGGCTGGACAGGCTTCCGAATGACCGGCGGCACCTTTGAGACCCACAGTGTGTCGCTGAATTTCCTGGTGCAGTTTGCCTATCTGAATGGAAGTCTCAACCGTCAGATGATCTCCGGCGGCAAGGGCTGGATGGAATCGCAGAATTGGGACATCGAGGCAAAGACCGATGATCCCTCGTTTGAGAAGCTATCCAACGCGGAACGAACCAATCGCATGCGCCCGATGGTGCAGGCGATGCTGGAGGAGCGGTTCCATCTGAAGGTCCACTCCGAACCTCGACCCACACCAGTTTATGCGCTGCTGCAGGCCAAGGGCGGAGCCAAAATAAAGGAGGTGCCTGCGCCACCCGAAATGCAGGGCGACTGGATGGAAGCGATGAAAAACTATCAGAGAGAGAATCCTGACAAGCCCTTCCCCGGAGTGATCACCTGCACCGGCGATCACTGTACTGCGACAGCGGTGAAGATTAACGACGTACTTGGGCAGATAGAATTCAGCAGCCACGCAGACCGCCCCGTGATCGACGAAACCGGGCTGAAGGGCTATTACGATATCTCGTTCCCGACGCCGCGCCAGGATGACAACGAAGCGATGGGGGAGCTTGAGCAAGCCCTGGGAATGAAGTTCGAAGCGCGCAAGATGGATTTGACAACCTACGTAGTTGACTCCGCTGACAAACCTTCAGACAATTAGTACACATCCCGCATATAACGCTTCTGCTTGATCATCTCCGCCACATACGCCGCTCCATATTCCATCCCCTTGCCGCTATGCGTCGCAACGGCTTCTATCACCGCCGATTCCACATCCGGAGCCATCCGTTTCGAATCGCCGCAGACATAGAAATACGCGCCCCGCTCCAGCCACTCCCACAGCAGTGCGGACTGCTCGCGTATCCGGTCCTGCACATAGATCTTCTTCTGCTGATCGCGCGAGAACGCGGTGTCCAGGCGCTGCATCACGCCGTTTTCCAGCCATGCGTACATTTCTTCCCGATACAGAAAATCCTGATGCTCCCGCTGCTCGCCGAAGAAGAGCCACATCGGCCAGCGTCCGCATCCAGCCTGTTTATGTTCCAGGAACGCCCGAAATGGTGCCAGCCCCGTACCCGGCCCCACCATAATCACCGGCGCATCCGGATTCTCCGGCAAACGAAACAGATGGTTGGAGTGAATAAACGTGGGCAGCGCCGCTCCAAGCGGCGAGCGTTCACCAAGCTGTCCCGAACAGACTCCGAGTCTCTCGCGCTCATAACTCTCGTAGCGCACAATACGCACCGACATGTGTACAGTCGTCGGATGAAGCGCCTGGCTTGACGAGATCGAGTACAGTCTTGGAGCCAGGCGAGGAAGAATCTTGAAAAGCTGCTGAGGATCTTCCAGCTTCGCCGGGAACTGCTGCAGTAAATCGCGAAACTCCCGCCCCCAAAGATAGTCGTCGAGCTTACTTCTGTTTTCCGGCAATACCAATGCCGCCAGCTCCGCGTTGCCTGTATGTTTTGCCCAGGCTTTCACGGTGGAATGGGACATCTTGCCGATCACCAGCCATGATGTCAGCGCCTCGCGAAGCTGAAGCGCTCCGCCATAAAAATCCTTCACCGGCTCGTCGCCTCTGAAATCCAGAAGTTGCAGCGCTTCCTGCACCATGTCAGAACGGTTCTCGGGCAGCACACCCAGCGAGTCTCCCGGAAGATATTGAACGCCTGATCCTTCCAGCGATACCTCAATATGCCGGGTCTCTTTCTCTGAGTCCGGCCCCGTCAGCAGGCGGTTCACCAAAACAGCGGCAGTATATGGATTCTTGCGAGAGTAAGTTTCAGCCCCTTCTTCGCCACGGGCATTGATGGCCTCGTTCGCTTCGAGTTGCATCCGTTTTTGTTCTCCTTTGGTGGACCGCTAGTTATTAGACGCACTCTCACCGGATGCTGATGCAAGCGTGCGGATCATGAATCACAGTTATCAGGAGTGTAACTGCACGATCTGTGGCTGCGCTCGCCCGTATTTCCCCTTGCATTCCTAGGGGAACCATGCGACACTCCCCTAGTAACCAAAGGGGAGACAATGCCTAAACTTCAGCTCGAACGCCTTCGCGACACACTGAAAGCCCTCGCCTGGGGTACGCAGCACAGTTATGGCATTGCTGCGAGCATGCACCGACGAGGGAGTAGAAGGCTGGCTTGGCTTCCGGTACTTATATTTCTGACCCTGTTCAGCTCACGCTATGGGTTTGGGCAGCAGGCAGCACTCGATGAGGATTTCCGTCTCCTGGTAGAGAACTGGCAGTTCAATGGCGGCGTGCTTATTACTCAGAGTGGCAAAGTTGTTTACGAAAAGTCCTTTGGATATGCTGATTTTTCAGACCACCGGCTGAACACTCCAGATGTTCAGTTTCCGATTGCTTCCATATCCAAGCTCCTGACCGCTACGGGCATTCTTCAACTCGCTCAAGCTGGAAAACTACATATAGACGATCCGGTTACCGACTATCTGCCGACGTTTCCGTACCGGGAGATCAAGCTGCGGCATCTACTCTCTCACAAGTCTGGTCTTCCGTCGTACAACACCTATTTCGATCCCCTTTGGCATGCTTCGCAGGAACGCGTGTTTACGAATGCAGACTTTCTTTCGGTCGTCAGTGCAAGTCACATCCCGTTACTTTATGCTCCGGGCGACAAGGAAAATTACGACAACATCAATTACATCGTGCTCGCCCTGGTATTAGAGAAAGTAAGTGGTGAGCCTTATCCGGACTACATTGAGAAACACATACTGCGGCCTGCAGACATGCATGATACGAAGTTCATTCCATTGCCGCTGCAGTACAACGAGTTTGATTCAAAGACATTTGCATACCCGCACATCTACGCACACCCTTACTCCGATACCCCGGTGCGGGCCAATACGGTTCCTTATATCCGCCAGTACTGGCACAGTTATGCATTTTCGGGCTTTGGCGACTATGTGAGCACAATGCGAGACCTGCTAAAGTTCGACACAGCGTTCAGGCGCGGGTTGCTTCTTGGCAAGCTGATGCAGGAGCTTGCCTACACGCCGATCGTTCCCCGGTTAGAACCGAAGAAGACGGATGTTTTCGGGCTGGGATGGGAAATTGAGCCGGATTCGGTATTGGGCCATGTGGTGTATCACAGTGGCGGGGCTACCGGCCTAAGTTGTGTGCTGTTGCGAAACCTCACTCGCGACCAGACTGTGATTGTTTTTGACAATACCCATTCGAACGCGCATGAAATCGCTAGCCGTGCGCTGAAGATTCTCAATGGGCAAGCCGTAGCGGCACCGCGTAAGAGCGCCGCCCGGCTGTATGTACAGACTCTCCTGAAGGATGGCCCGGACGCTGCGCATCAATTGCTCCCAACGTTGCGCAATGAAGCAGGCACGGTTGAGCTGTCAGAAGACGAGATGAATTCGATGGCCTATGAGCTGATGGGGGCGAACAACTACTATCATCTGCCCGAAGACATTCATCTGGATGCTGCTATCGATGTGCTGCACACCAATACCGTGCTTTTCCCACAAAGCTGGAACGTATGGGACAGTTACGGGGAAGCTCTGCGGAAGGGTAACCATATCCCGGAATCGCTGGACGCCTACCGGCGGTCGTTGGCGCTTAAGCCGGACAGTGAGGGCGCGAAAAAGGCTATCACGGAGATGCAAGAAACATCGAAGCCATAACGCATGGTGTGACGTGCCCACCTACCGCAGCAGGACACGCGTGGCAGACCAGAACTATTCTTGCCGTTTCCGCGCTTCTTTCCATCTTCGTAATGGGCGCATCCGCCGCCCTCGCAGCCATGCGGATGATCGTAACCCATAGAAAAAATAAATGAGTTTTAACTTCCCCTTGCATTCCTAGGGGAATCATGCGACACTCCCCTAGTAACCAAAGGGGAGCCAATGCAAAAAACCAAACTCGAACTCCTTCGCGGAACCCTCGACGTACTCATCCTCAAAGCCCTCTTCTGGGGTCCGCAGCACGGCTACGCTGTCACATCCTTCATCCGCCAGCACAGTGGGGATGTCCTGCTCGTCGAAGAAGGCACTCTCTATCCGGCCCTCTGGCGGCTGGAGAGTAAAGAATTTCTCGTCTCGGAATGGGGCTTGTCGGAAAACAACCGCAAGGCCAAGTTTTATCGCCTCACGCCGGCGGGCAAAAAGCAGCTCAATGAGGAGCGCGCCGCCTGGGAGGCGTATGCTGAAGCCGTCTCTCGTGTGCTGGGCGCCACTCAGCTCGCGTTTACGGAGTAGTAAGCCATAAACAAACTGCCCATTTGGCGGCGCTACGACCGCTTCTTCGGTCACGATTCCGCAGCAGATGTTCGCGATGAGCTCGACTTTCACATCGAGTCCAAAATCGCCGATCTCATTGCCGACGGAATGAGTCCCGAAGCAGCGCGCCATGAAGCATACCGCCAATTTGGCCGGGTTCAGGAAATCGAAGAAATCGGCGTACACATGGGAGACAAAATGGAACGCAAAAAGCACCTCGTGGATTACTGGAATGACCTCGGCCAGGACATTCGTTACACTCTCCGCACTCTCCGTCGCGACGCGGGCTTCACCACCGTCGCTGTGCTCATTCTCGCCCTCGCCATCGGCGCAAACATCGCCGTCTTCTCGGTGGTAAACACGCTGCTCCTGCGTCCGCTGCCATTTCCCAACGCGCATCAGCTTGTCTGGATCGCCCCGCCCCCCACCAAGTGCGGCCAGTCCTGCGCTACCTACTCTTCAGACGGCTATGAAGAGTTCCGCGACATGAGCCGCTCCTATCAGGACATCACCGGCTACTTCGCCTTCTCCGGCCCTGACAATCTGAGTCTCAAAATCGGCCAGAGCGATCCCATTCCCGCCACCGGCATCGACGTCATCACCAACTTCTTCCAGGTCCTCGGTGTACAGCCGCAGATGGGCCGCCTCTTCACGCCCGCCGACTCTCGAAACGGCGCGGCACCGGTCATTCTTCTTTCGAATGGATGGTGGAAACACCAGTTCAATGGCGACCCCAACATCGTGGGTAAAGCCATCGACATCAGCGGCACCCAGACCACCGTCATCGGCGTGCTGCCTGCCAGCTTCGACTTCGGCGCGGTCTTCCAGCCCGGCTCGCGTTACGACGCCTTCACGCCGCTCAACCTCGACCAGGACCGCAACTACGGCAACATCGTCACGTTGCTCGGCCGCATGAAGCCCGGCGTCACCGTGGAACAGGCAAAGGCGGAAGCCGCCATCGTCGCGCCCAGGCTCTACTTCCGCAAATCAATACCCAACACGCTTGGACAATACACAGGTTCGCTCGTTCCCGTCCCACTCAAGGACTACGTCAGCGGCAAGCTCCGGCGTTCGCTCATCGTCCTCTGGTCGGCAGTCGGAGCCATCCTCCTCATCGCCTGCGTCAATCTCTCCAACCTTCTGCTCGCTCGCGCCTCCGCCCGCTCCAAGGAGTTCGCCATGCGCGGCGCTCTCGGCGCAAGCCGCGCGCGTATTATCCGCCAGCTCCTCACAGAAAGCTTCACGCTCTCCGCCGCTGGAGCGGTACTCGGTCTCGTGCTTGCCGGCACGCTGCTCTTCTGGCTTTCACATCAGGGCTCCGTCGCTTTGCCGCTGCTCGCCACGCTGCACATTGACATGAGCTCCCTCCTCTGGACCGTCCTGATCGCCATCGTCACAGCTGCCTGCTTCGGTCTTCTCCCCGGTATTCGCATGGCAGGCGTCAATCTGCAGGAAGCTATCAAGGATTCCGGCACTGGAACCGGCCAGAGCCGCAAACACGAGCGTGTTCGTTCCATCCTCGTCGTTACAGAGGTAGCACTTGCCTGCATGTTGTTAGTTGGCGCAGGCCTTCTGCTACGCAGCTTCCTCAAAGTCGTCAATCTCGACCTCGGCTTTGAGTCAGCGCACTCCGCCGCCGTCAACGTCGATTACGACGACAACGTTCCCAACGACAGAACAGGTGCATTGAGCGCCGCGAAGCGCGGCGTCATCTTTCAGCAGATCATCTCTCGTATCACCGCCATTCCCGGCATCGAGGCTGCCGGAACCTCCGACTACCTGCCGCTCGGCCGTAACCGCGCGTGGGGAGTGCCAACTCCGCAGGGCCGCAACCCCGACGACTTTCGCGGTGCAGACAGTCCGCTTGTCTACGTGGTCTCTCCCGGCTACGTCCGCGCCATGGGCATGAGAGTGCACGGTCGTGACTTTACATGGGACGACGGTTCCACAGGCGAAGGCGTCGTGCTCATCAGTGCCGGCATGGCCCGCTACCTCTGGCCCAATGAAGACGCGGTGGGAAAAATCCTCATCAACGCTGGTCAATTCGATCATGCACGCGTCGTTGGTGTCGTGGGTGACGTCCACGCCGACAACGTGGAAGCCCCCACCGGTTGGCAGATCTACTACTCCATGATGCAGACCGGTCCCAACGGGGCACAGTTGGTCCTGCGCACCACGCTGCCGCCAGCTGCTCTCGCCACCAGCGTCATGCACGTCCTCAAAGACCTCAACCCCAAGCAGACCAATGCCGAGTTTCTGCCCATCCAGACGCTCATCGACCACGCCAACTCGCCGCGCCGTTTCTTCATGCTGCTCGTCGTATCCTTCGCCACGCTCGGCCTGATTCTCGCCGCACTCGGCATCTACGGCGTTATCTCGTACTCCGTCACGCGCCAGACGCAGGAGATCGGCATCCGCATGGCCCTTGGCTCCAGCGCCGCCCGCGTGCAGCGTCTGGTCCTCACCAGCACCCTCCGCCTTGCCCTTATCGGCATCGTCCTTGGCACTGTGGCCTCACTCGCCGCAGCCCGCCTCATCGCCATCATGCTCTTTGATGTCTCCCCTTGGGACACAACAACATTCCTCTGCATGGCGCTCACCCTCATCGCCGTCGCCGTTATCTCCGGCTATCTGCCGGCACGCCGCGCCTCACGCATCAACCCCATGGTCGCCCTCCGCAGCAACTAAGCCGCTTTCAATCTTTTCCCGCCACAAAAGCTGGGTGCCCCATTCGTGCGCGGTTGTATCGCGCATGAGTGGGACAGCACTCCCATGCGTTCTCCCACCACCGAGCTAACAGCTAAAAGCTGCTTTTCTCCCCGCCATCGAAATTCTTTATCTTTATGCGTTCCCCATACCCCGCCTGACAGCCTCCCTATAAGCCAATTCCCTGAAGATCGCTTGCTTGGCCCTTCGCTGACCGAACGCTCATAGCACTCAAAACTTCGCGCCAACTCCTCGCACACCTCGCTGGCGGAGAGCGCACAGCTATCTCAGAACCCATGCCGCTCACCGCCCAAGCGGGCGCAGCGGAGTCGCATCTTGCATCAATTTCGGAGGCAATCTCTATGAGGCATTACCGCATACTGCTCCTGCTCATCTGCGCCATCGCCGCACCCATCACGGCTCTTGCCCAGACCGCCGTCACCGCCCTGCACGGCACCATCACCGATCCCTCCGGCGCGCTCATCTCCAGGGCAAAACTCACCATCATTGCCCCGGAAACGGGCTTCAAAGCCGAGCACATCTCCGGCGATCGCGGCGAATACGCCTTTGAGCAGATCACGCCCGGCACCTACACCGTTGTGGCCGAGGCTCCCGGCTTCGCTCCGCAGAAGCAAATCGTCGAGCTCCTCGTCAACCAGCCCCGCACCATCGATTTCAAGCTCGGCGTCGCATCTTCCGCCACAGAAACCGTCGAAGTCGTCGATACCCTCTCAGCCCTCAACACCAACGACGCCACCATCGGTACTCCCTTCGACACCAAGCAGATCCAGGCCCTCCCCTTTGAAGGCAACAACGTCCTCGACCTGCTCAGCCTCCAGGCCGGCGTTCTCTTCCTTGGCGACAAAACCACCCAGCAGCAGGACACCGATTCCCGCTCCGGCGCCGTAGACGGCGCGCGTTCCGATCAGAGCAACGTCACCCTCGACGGCCTCGACGACAACGACCAGAACAAGGGCTACGCCTTCACCGGCATCCTCCGCTCCACCCGCGATTCCGTAGAAGAGTTCCGCGTCGTCACCACCAACGCCAATGCCGACTCCGGCCGTTCCTCCGGCGCGCAGGTCGCCCTCGTAACCCGCGGTGGAACCAACAAATTCCACGGCAGCGCCTACGAGTATTACCGCCCCACCAACACCGTCGCCAACGACTGGTTCAACAAGCAGGCCGAGCTATCGAGCGGCCTCCCGAACATCCCCGGCAAGCTCCTCCGCAACACCTTCGGAGGCTCCTTCGGCGCGCCCATCCACAAAGACAAGCTCTTCTTCTTCACTGCCTATGAAGGCCAGCACACTGCCGAAAGCGCGCAGGAGATTCGCGGCGTACCTACTGACAGCCTCCGCTCCGGCAACGTCATTTACACCAGCTCCAACGGCTCGGTCACCCTCACGCCCACAGAAATCGCCGGCATGGATCCCCTTTGCTCCTCGCTCGGCTCCTGTCCTCTCGGTCCCGGCGTCGATCCTGCCATGATGACCTACCTCGGCCAGCTCCCTGAGCCCAACGGCGTCCAGGAAGGCGACGGCGTCAACACCGCTTCTTACACCTTCGCCTCACCCAACCCCATCAACCTGAACACCGTCATCGCCAAGTTAGACTTCGCCCCCAACGACCGCCACCATCTCTTCGTCCGCGGCAATCTCCAGGACGATCACACCACCGGCCCCATCCAGTTTCCCGGCTCGCCCGCCAGCTACGAAATCTTCGACAACTCCAAGGGCATCGCCGCCGGCGACACCTGGACCCTCTCGCCTACCCTCGTCAACAATCTCCGTTACGGCCTCGTCCGCCAGGGCTATGCCAACCGCGGCAGCACAACCACACCCTACGTCACCATCTCCGGCATCTCCAACCTCATCGGCACCGGCAATACATCTGAAGTCGTAAGCGTCCCCACGCACAACATCGCAGACGACATCACCTGGGTCAAAGGCAATCACACTCTCCAGTTCGGCGGAAACTATCGCCTCATCTTCAACAACCGCTCTTCAGACGCCACACTCTTCAACACCGCTGAAGTAACCTACGTCGATCTCGGCCTCGGCGCCATCGCCGGCACCGGCTCCGATCTCGATCCCGACGCCTTCGGTTACCCCACCGTCGCCTCCATCTCCTCGTACGATGCCGCCATCGCCGACGCCACCGGCATGATCACCTTCGCCCAGCAGTACTACAACAACTCGCTCACCGGCGGCCAGCTCACCCCACTGCCCACCGGCCAGTGGGTCAACCGCCACTTCCTCACCAATGAGGCCGAGTACTACGGGCAGGACAGTTGGAAGATCAAGCCCAATCTCACCCTCACCTTCGGTCTCCGCCAAACCCTCCTGCAGGTGCCCTATGAGCGCAACGGGCAGGAGGTCGTCCCCAACGTCAACATCGGCCAGTGGCTCGACAATCGCTGGTCCGGAGCCTCCAAAGGCCAGGTCGTTCAGCCCGACTTCTCCTTCATCCCCGGCGGCAAAGCCAACAAGGCTCCCGGCTTCTGGAACATGGACAAAGCCAATCTCGCCCCACGCCTCGCCGTTGCCTGGCAGCCAACTCAAAAATTGAATATCCGCGCCGGCTTCGGCGTTTACTACGATCACTTCGGCCAGGGCATCGTTGACTCCTTCGACCAGAAGGGCGAATTCGGCACCTCCACCGCCAACCAGGCCCCCGTCGGCGCCACAGATGTCGATACCGCGCCCCGCTTCGGCGGACCCACCGCAGTGCCACTCAGCATCCTGCCGCCCATCAATCCCACCAGCCTCACCCCCGGCGATTACCTCAACCTCGCCTGGGGCGTCGATCAGAGCCTCAAGAGCCCGTACTCCTACGCCTTCAACCTTGGCTATCAACTCCAGCTCCGCAAGGGCCTCATGCTCGAATCCACCTACACCGGCCGCCTTGGCCGCCGCCTCCTCCAGATGCGCGACGTCTCCGAGCCCACCAACCTCGTCGATCCCGTCAGCGGCGTCGATTACTACACTGCCGAGCGCCAGATCGATCAGCTCAACGATGCCTCCACGCCGGTCTCGAACGTCAAGCCCATTCCTTACTGGGAAAACATGTTCCCCTGGATGGCCGGCGGCGGTATGACCGCAACCCAAGCCGTCTACCAGACCTACTTCGGCAACTCGCCCGGCCCAGAAGCCGGCTTCCGCGGCAACGAGGCATCCGCGCTCTTCATCCTCGACACCATCGAGCGGCCCTGCGCCAACGGCGCATCGCTCTGCCCCAGCTTCTTTGATCCGCAGTACGCATCCCTCTACGCCTGGTCCTCCATGGGAACCAGCAGCTACCACAGCCTCCAGTTCGCGCTCCATCAGCAGCCCGCGCACGGCCTGCAGTTCGACACTTATTACACCTTCTCTCACTCCATCGATCTTGGCTCCGACGCCGAGCGTACCGGACCCTCCGCCACCAGCTACGGCGGCTCTTTCTCGCAGATCATCAACGTCTACAATCCCAAAGGAAATCGCGGCTCGTCAGACTATGATGTCCGCCACGCCGTCAACATCAACCTCATGGACGAGCTGCCCTTCGGCCGCGGCCGCCTCATCGCCAGCCAGGCTAACAAGTTCACCAACTTCTTCATCGGCGGCTGGAATCTCAGCGGCCTCACCCACTGGACCAGCGGGCTTCCCTTCAGCTCCGTTGACGGACTCGGCTGGAACACCGACTGGGCCGATCAGAGCTGGAACGTCGAGAGCGGTGCCATCAAATCCGGCGGCCACAAGCATGACGCTCTCGGCCAGCCCAATGCCTTCCCCAATCACGACCAGGCCCTCAACAACGTCCGCCCACCCTACGCCGGCGAAACCGGCAGCCGCAACAACTACCGCGGCGACGGCTACTTCTCCGTCGATACCGGCATCTCGAAGATCTTCTCCGTCACCGAGCGCCAGCAGTTCAAGTTCGCCGCTGAAGCCTTCAACGTAACCAACGCAGTCCGCTTCGACCCCAACAGCGTAGTCAACGATCCCTACTTCGGAACCGCAACCTACGGCCAATACACCGCCCTGCTAACCCAGGGCCGCAGAATGCAACTCTCCCTGCGCTACAGCTTCTAACTCCAGCCATCGTTCACCACAACATTCGGGTGCCCCATTCGTTCTCGCGTCTTTTGCGAGAACGAATGGGACAGCACTCCCGCCCACTCCGCCAACGACCGTCATCCTTGTATCTGTGCGAAGCCGTCCGCTCTCCCAAAAATGACCGTCATCCTGACCGTAGCCGTCTTTCAGGCGGAGGGAAGGACCTGCTTTTGTTTTTCACCCATCCACCACAACATCCGGACACCTCACCTCGCCGTATATTTGCTTTTGTTGCCAGGGTGAGTCTTCACATTCAGTGCTTGAAATTCGTAAAATCGACTCCCCATACTCAGCATGAATCCCCCACAAGACGATATTGCCATGAACATCTAACATCTTTTCCTCTTGACTATCGAGAGGAGATTCGCGTAACCTCTCGACAATCAAGAGGAGCGAATCAAGATGGGCCAACAAGACGTTGTACAAGGCACGCTGGAAATGCTGATTCTGAAGACCCTGGCACTGGAGCCAATGCACGGTTACGGAGTGGCATTGCGCATCGAGCAGGTGAGCAAAGACGTTTTTCGCATCAATCCTGGCTCATTACTACCGGCGCTGGCCCGCATGGAACGTGCAGGGCGCATCAAGAGTGAGTGGCGCGCAAGCGAGAACAACCGCCGCGCAAAATACTATGTGCTGACTGCTCGCGGACGCAAAGCGCTCTCAGAAGAAGCAGAGACATGGAGCCGCCAGGTGTCCGCCATCGCTCGCATCATGGAAGCCTGAGTGAAGAATCCGAAGGAGCTCGAATGGGGCTGCTAAGCAATATTGCACAGGGCGTCCGTTCGCTGTTCCAGCGCAATCGTATAGAGCGCGAAATGGACGATGAGTTGCACGAGTTCGTAGAAGCATCCACGGCGGACAAGATGCGTCGCGGCATGTCTCTGGACCAGGCCGCTCACGCAGCCCGCGTTGAAATGGGCAGCTCCAACGCAGTCAAACACCACATTTATTCCGCCACATGGGAGTCGAAGATGGAGATATTCTGGCGCGATCTGAAACATTGCGTTCGCGGATTGTTGCATAGCCCCGGCTTCACGCTGATTGCCGTGCTGTCGCTCGGCCTTGGCATCGGCGCAAACACGGCCATCTTCACACTCATCCGCCAGGTTCTTTTGCAGCAGCTCCCGGTACGCGATCCGCAGCAGCTCGTCACCTTTGGGGAGTCCACCAGCGGTGGCGTTCTCGGTGGCGTCGATATCGGTACCGCTGACTTGTTCCCCTACGATTTCGCGCGGCAACTGGAAGCCGATCCCGGCCCATTCCAGGGCGTCGCCGCCTACACCAGTTTTTCGCCGCAGGTGAACGTTCGTTTCCCGAACACTGCCGGAGCGCAGCAGATTCACGCGAATCTCGTCTCCGGCAACTTCTTCAGCGTCCTCGGCGCAGAGCCGTTGATTGGCCGCGCCGTTATCCAATCGGACGCCGACGCTCCGGACCGCAGCCCGGTTGCGGTGATCAGCTATCACCTGTGGCAGCAATCGTTCTCGTCGGACCCCGCGATACTCGGCAAGTCCATCTCGATCAATGGCACTCCGTTTACGGTAATCGGCGTGATGCCGCCGGCGTTTCATGGCATTCAACAGGAACTGGAGCCCCCGGAGATCTGGGCGCCGATCACGATGGCCAAAGCGATCTTCCAGCAGGACGGTTTTCTGAATCCGCGGTCGTTTTATTTCCTGCACATGGCGGCGCGGCGAAGCCCTCAGTCACAGCTTGCCGCCGACCAGGGCTGGCTCGATCGCCAGACTCGCGGCTATACTCGCGCAGGCGAAGGTCACACCATTGCCGCAGCGCGGCAGCAGGAGATCGAGCGCCTCACCATCCCGCTCATATCCGGCGCGCACGGAGTTTCGCAGCTTCGCTCTCAATACGGCGACTCCCTCAAGATCCTCATGGCAATCGTAGGCGTCGTTCTGCTCATTGCGTGCGCCAACCTTGCCAATTTCCTGCTGGCCCGGGCCATTGCCCGGCAGCGCGAAACAGCCACGCGTCTTGCCCTGGGCTCGAGCCGCGGACGCATCCTCTTGCAGAGCATGCTGGAAGCGCTGCTGCTGTCGCTTTCCGGCGGCCTGCTCGGACTCGGCCTGGCTTTTACCGCCACGCGTGCTCTCATCGCCTTTGTTGCACAGGGCGTGGCCCATGTTCCACTCAATGCCTCGCCGGACTCTGCGATTCTGCTGTTCACGCTGGGCGTGTCGATCTTTGCGGGTTTGCTTTTCGGTCTGGCTCCGGCGCTGCATCTGGCTCGGGCCTCGGCCATGCCGGCGATGAATGCCGGCACACGAACGGCCGCAAGCAGCGGAGGACGTACCAGCCGCTGGTGGCCCAAGGCGCTCGTTACCGCGCAAATCATGTTTTGCCTTCTGCTGCTCGTGGGGGCCGGATTATTTCTGCGTACGCTCCGCAATCTCCAGAATCAGGACTTCGGTTTCGAGCGCACGCATTTGTTGATTGCTGACCTGGCCGTAAGCCTGGCAGGCTACAAGCCGGAGCAGGCTCCGGCCTTGAATCAGCGCATATTGGATCGCTTGTCGGCCATGCCGGGCGTTCGCTCGGCGGCACTTGCAGCATTGCCGCCCATCAGCTTCGGCGCATGGCGTTCCTCCGTCCATTTCTCCGGATACACACCGGGCCCGAAGGAGGACATGGGGTCGGAGCTCAACCGTGTTTCAGGCCAGTACTTTGAAACCGCGGGAATTTCGATCATCGCCGGCCGGCCCATTTCGCCCACAGACAACGCAACCAGCATGAAGGTAGCTGTAGTGAACGAGACCATTGCTCGCAAGTTCTTCCCCAATGGAGATGCGGTCGGGCACACGGTGAAGATCGACATCGATACTGTCGAAGGCCCGTGGCAGATCGTCGGTATTGCGCGCGATACCAAGTCCGGTAACCCGCGCCAGGAGCCTCCCCGCATGGTCTATCTACCCATGGCGCAGATCCTGGATAAGAATGGCGCAGGCAATCAGGACAGCTTTGCCCATACGATCCTTCTGCGCACGGAGGGTGACCCGGCATCCACGATCAACGAGCTTCGCAGCGCCATCGCAGGCATTGACCCTAATCTGCCCCTCCTTCAGGTTCACACCATGCACGATCACATGGAGGTTTTCATGAGCCAGGAGACACTGGTCTCGCGGCTCACGGCCATCTTTGCTTTGCTTGCGGTGCTGCTTGCGGCGCTTGGGCTGTACGGCGTAATGAGCTTCAACGTGGCGCGCCGCGGCAACGAGATCGGCATCCGCATTGCACTGGGTGCCAGTGGGGCAGGCGTGCAGTGGATGGTGCTGCGCGAGTCGCTTATCTTGCTCGCTGCGGGTCTGGTCCTGGGCATTCCAATTGCCCTCGGCGCTGCTCGCCTGATCCGCGCGCAGCTCTACCAGATGAGTCCCTTCGATCCCACGATTTTCGTAGCAGCTACGGCTGGCATCGCGGCAGTCACAGTGCTTGCTGCATGGCTCCCTGCCCGCCGCGCAGCCGCCGTCGATCCCATGGTCTCTTTGCGGTGTGAATGATTTTGATCACGGCTCCCATTACTTTGGTCCATTGAACTTTCGTGCTGAATCTCCATCAGATAGTTTGCATAAAATTAACCCCATTTGTGCTTTACTCATAATCAGCACAGAAAAGCACCGCAAACCAGCCGAAAGGAGGAGCAATGACTCAAATCTCCCGCAGTCCCTTAGTCCCCATAGCCCCTTCAGTCCCCCTGTGCGGCACAGGAACTGTGCCGCACATATCTGCACAGTCCCGAAATGAAGATCGCATAAAGATTTCCATTAGAAGTGTGCAGGCGCTCACAAACGCCACAAATTAAATCACTTAGAAATCACCCTTGCACAGGATAACTCGTGAACTTCTACCAGAAATACGCAGCTTCCATCCGCGAGAGCCCCATCGCATTACCGGCCCATAATTGGGATGACGATCCCCAAAATGGGCAACAAAGGGCTACATCAATCGGAAACCGCGGAGATATTGACCTTAGCGGCGAAAGCCGATAAACTACCTTAGTTTGGCGATTCATGCCAGTTGCCATAGTTCGGGCGCTCGCTTTGAGAGTTTATCCAAAGCTGGAGTGTTCCGGAAGCAGGCCAACGGTAAGCAAGTTTCCGCCCAGAGTATTTTGGGATTTTTGGTTGGAGCAGGCGCGTGTGCGCATAAAGCTCCGGAGGATTTATGTACGCTGTTGTTCGCACCGGTGGTAAGCAGTATCGTGTCGCCCCCGGCGACGTTTTGAAGATTGAGACGGTCATCCCGTCCGAGGGCAACACCATTGAGTTCAGCGAGGTTCTCGCTGTCTCCGGCAACGACGGCATTGTGAAGCCGGGCGCGGCCAAGGTGACTGCCGAAGTGGTAGGCGAGGGCCGTGGCCAGAAGATCCTGGTCTTCCACCTGAAGCGGAAGAAGCAGTACAAGAAGCTGCAGGGACACCGCCAGAATTTTACCGAGGTTCGCATCAAGGCCATTGAGGCCGATGGCGTGACGTACAGCGCGTAAGACAGTTTTCAGCCATCAGTTATCAGCTTTTCCTGCTGAGCTGTGCTGTAGAAATTTGAAACTAAGAGCTAAAAGCTGATAGCTGATAGCTGCTTTGAGAGGATTCGGCAATGGCACATAAAAAGGGTGGAGGCAGCTCCACAAACGGACGCGACTCAAATGCACAGCGGCTTGGCGTGAAGGCAGGCGACGGCCAGCTCGTCACCGGGGGGTCGATCATCATTCGCCAGCGCGGTACACGCATCAAGCCGGGCACCAATGTGGGCATCGGCTCAGACGATACGCTGTTCGCCAAGATCAGCGGACGCGTGAAGTTCTCCGACCGCGGCAACTTCGGGCGCTTTGCCTCGATTGAGCCCGTGGCAGCGGAGTAAGAACAGGGGTCAGTGATCAGGAAAATGCCGCGGCGATTGCCGCGGCATTTTTGTTTATGGCGGCGTTGGCTTTGTGCTATCCCAGTCCCCCAACTGCAAGGACCCTTCGGCTGGGCTCAGGGCAGGCTCCGG
>NZ_JBEKYX010000008.1:0-67642 GCF_049510455.1 Occallatibacter sp.
CCGATGCCCTCGCCGCCCGTCGGCGGCAGCCCATAACTCAACGCGCGAACATAATCCTCATCCATCTGGTGCGCTTCGTCATCGCCACCTTCACGCGCCTTGAGCTGATCCGCAAAGCGCTTGTGCTGTTCGACGGGATCATTGAGCTCGCTGAAGGCATTGCCGACTTCAAAGCCGCCTATGTAAAACTCAAAGCGTTCTACCCAATCGGGTTCGTCTGGCTTCTGCTTAGAGAGGGGCGAGACCGCAGTAGGGAATTCATAGATGATAGTTGGCTGAATCAAATGCGGCTCGGCAACGAATTCAAAAACGTCTGCAATTGATTTCCCTAAAGGGCTGCCTAATTTCAGTTGTTTCCAGTTTCGGCCGAGAACTAAATGAGTGATATTTTCTACTGTTTCAGCGTTTGGATTTCGGTTCTCGTTTAGTTGATCGAGCCAACGTGACGATGTAGGATTTGAGCGCAAAACTCGTTCAATCCAGTCGATAAACCTTGTGAGGCTGCTAAAGTCGTCAATTATTGGTGTGGGTCCATCTTCTGGATTCCACCACTTACTCACAGCTTGCCGCATTGTTAACCGTTGCCAATTTGCTAGATCAATTTCTGCTACTTCTTCTTTCCGACGCGGATTGGGAGGCAGGGGAAAAGTCGTTTTAGTACTTCCATTTACTTCCTTCGCTACATACTCGATCAACTCTTCAGTGAGTTGCATCAGGTCTTTGTAGTTCGCGTAGGCCTGATAGAACTCCAGCATGGTGAACTCAGGATTATGCTGTGTACTGATGCCTTCATTGCGGAAGTTGCGGTTGATTTCATAGACGCGATCGAGGCCGCCGACGACGAGGCGCTTGAGATAAAGCTCCGGGGCTATGCGCAGGAACAGGTCCATGTCCAGCGTGTTGTGGTGCGTGACGAATGGACGCGCCGCTGCGCCGCCGGCGATGGGTTGCATCATTGGTGTTTCGACTTCGAGATACCCGCGCGTATCAAAGAACTGGCGAATGGCGCGCAGCACCTTGGCGCGCTTGACGAAGACTTCGCGGCTATCGAGATTGGTGAACAGATCCACATAGCGCTGGCGATAACGTATCTCGACGTCAGAAAGGCCGTGGAATTTTTCAGGCAGTGAAAGCATGGCCTTGGAGAGAAACGTCAAGGTCTCCACGTGTACTGTCAGCTCGCCGGTACGGGTGCGAAAGAGGTAGCCAGAGACACCGATGTGGTCGCCAAGATCGAGAAGCTTGTACAAAGCAAATGCCTGCTCGCCCACAGCGTCCAGACGGACATAAATCTGCAGCCGCTGGCCGTCCTGCTGTAGCCCGGCAAAGCCTGCTTTGCCCTGCGCGCGGATGGCCAGGATGCGGCCCGCAATGGCGACCTGCGGCTTTTCAGCCTCTAGCGTCTCTCCGGCCGTTTCGTTCCATTTAGAGCGGACGTCCGCGATGGTGTGCGTGAACGCGAACTGATTGGGATACTTTGCCTGACCGAGCGCCTCTATCTGCTGCAGCTTATCCTGCCGCAAGGCGAAGAGTTCGCGCTCAAATTCCGATTCAAAATGCACGGGAAATCCTTCTCTTTTGTGTCAAATGCCTACCCGTCAGTATAGCGGCTGGGCAAACACTGGCTCGAACCGTGTATAACGGGCATGCATGGCCTTCAACAAGCCCATCCCGGACTCAAATCGAGACAGCGGCGAGAAGAAGCGCGACTCGGGCGCCCTGGCCACCCTTGTGCAGGCCGAGAAGATGATGCAGATTGCGCTTCTGCTCCCCTCAGCGGCCTTTGTCGGATGGCTTATGGGAGCGGGACTGGACAAGCTGTTCCACACGACATGGATTGCCGCGGCGGGCATCGTTTTCGGCGGCATAGCGGGCCTGGTTTACGTCATTCGTCTCGTGCTTTCCACAGGCTCGCAAACTAACGGCAAATCCGGCGATAATAAGAACAAGCAATGACCGATTCCAACCCTCCTATCGCAGACCTCACAGACGAGGCGCTGCAACTTGTACTCAAGCGCGCAATCCGCAACACGCTGATTCTGGGCGCTATCGGTGCAGCAGGCATCTGGATCGCCTCCAGTTGGCGCAATGCGGCGATGCTTGCCGTTGGCGCGATGATTTCCTCTGCCAGCATCTTTGAATGGCAGAGGCTGATCCGGCTCTTTAACGCAAAACTCGACCAGCAGAAGACCCCTCGCGGCGCTGTCACGGTGGTCCTTTTCTTTCTAGCGCGGTTGATCGTCTATGCGGCTGCCATTTATGGTAGCCTGAAGTGTTTACAGGGTTCTCCGGTCGCTCTCCTTTGCGGTTTGGGGCTGGCCATGCTGGTCCTTGCCTGGGAAGCGCTCCGGTTACTGCGAAACTGAGTTTGAACTCACTTACCTGAAAACAGAAAGACTTGTTCCCTGACGATGGAAACACTCGCCATCACGCGCCTGTTGAATGCCCTGTTCGGCCCTGCCGTGACAGCCGTTATGAATCTCCTCCATGTGCATCCGGCTAACCCTGCCGCGCCGATTAACAACACCTTTGCGCTGGAGTTTCTGGTCTTCGCGATTCTGATTGCGTTCTTCCTGCTGGTGCGGCTCACGCTCTCCGTGGAGAAGCCGAATCCGGCGCAACAGCTTGCCGAAATAATCCACGAGCGCGGCGGCGAACAGGCGGACCAGATCATCGGCCACGGCTATGAGCGCTTTCAGGCGTTCACCACGTGCGTATTTCTCTTTGTGCTGTTCAACAATCTGCTGGGTCTCATCCCCGGTATTGAGACACCTACCGGCGTGCCTGTTGTGCCGCTCGGCATTGCGCTGTGTACCTTTGTCTATTACAACTTTTATGGTTTCAAGGAGCAGGGCGTTGTCGGCTATGTAAAGCATTTTGCCGGGCCGGTGTGGTGGATTTCTCCACTGCTGTTTCCCATTGAGATCATTTCGCATTGTGCGCGCGTGATGTCGCTGACGATTCGTCTCTACGCGAACATGTTTGCCAGCGATCTGCTGACGCTGGTGTTTTTCTCGCTGATTCCGATTGCGATTCCGGCCGTCTTCCTGGGGCTGCACGCGGCGGTTTCGTTGATTCAGGCGTATGTGTTTATGCTGCTGGCGATGATTTATCTGACCGGCGCGGTTTCGCACGAGCACTAAAAAGATTCTGCCGGAGAGCGCTTCCGCTCCGGGACAACAGAGGGCTGCAAGCGTGAGGGGGCCAAAGGGACTCGCGAGAGTTTCCGGCACGGTGAGCCTCAACCACCCACTGGCAGCTAATTTCAGGGAAGCTGGAGAACTATGAAGAAGCTTCAATATATGTTCATGGCACTGGCGGCGCTGTTCCTCGCTTCGCCGGTCTTCGCGCAGGGTTCCGGTTCGGGAACCATCAGCCTGGTGCCAATCGGTGCCGGTATTGGCATGGCGCTGGCAGCAGGCCTATGCGGCCTCGGCCAGGGCAAGGCCACTGCTTCGGCTACCGAAGCGCTTGCTCGTAACCCCGGCGCACGCGCCGGCATCCAGCTCCTGCTGGTGCTTGGTCTGGCGTTCATCGAGTCGCTCACGCTGTTCACCCTTGTAGTTATCTTCCTGCAGGTCAAGTAACAGGTTTGCAGAAACAGAGTCGGCCTCGCTCGGATGGGCGGGGCCGATTTTTTTGTTGATTGCGGCCAACGCCCAGAAAGATTTTGCGCGCTTCTACGCCGGAAAATGAAACGACCCGAATCCGCGATGAACTCTGGAGTATTTGCCGTAATCGCGGCGCCGGCGTTCATCTGGATGAATCTGCGCCTGTTCCATAGATCCGTCTCAATCTCGCGAATGGCTTCCTCTCCGTTCCAATGGACGTTATCGTTCTTCTCTCATCCCGATGGCATAGCTCACAGCCTGCCGGCTGCAGAGCCGCAGGCATGGGAGTAGCGCGCCAGCACTCTCCGAATGCGATGACGTATCATCGCGTGCGGATCGTTGAGGAGTTCCTTGCGGCGAATTGCCTCTGCCTCAAAAGGAAGATACTGTGCGATCAGTGGTAATGGAGCGGGCTGGCGGAGAAGGTTTTGCGTCAGCACGGAGAGCGCATTCACAACGCCGGCATTGGGCCAGTAATAACGAATCCGGTCGCTCAGGCTGTAAGCTCTCGCTATCTTGAGGTGATGGGAATCTCCCCTGTAGTAGCCCTTCCAGTTTTCGGGGTGCTCAAGCATTTCCTGCTCCAGCACAACACGAATGTCGGATCGTTTGGTATCGGCAATCCACTCCTCTTCAACGCGAGCCAGGCCGAAAACAGCTTCACGCATGGCAAACGTGAGCTCGGGTCCGACCTTGAGAATCGCAAAATGCCCGCGAACAAGCTGCTTGAGCGAGTGCGCGGCCTGGTAGTCAGTCGAATGAGCTTCAAAGATGATCCTCTTCTCACCCAGGATCCACTCCGACAACTGCTGCGCATCCTGTGGCACATAATCGGCGATGCTCTCATCGCCGAACTCTACTCCTGGCTGCACTACGACTCCGACAACCCGCTCCCAGGCGGATGTCAGTCCGCGTCGCTCAAAGGCCTCGCGATGCACATCGAGCGTCCGTTGCACGCTGCTGACACTGGTGACCGCAACCTCCAATTCGCCCTGCGCGCCTCCCGGCGTGGGCACTTCCGTACCCACGATGTAGACCGGGAATTGTGCAGTATCCGCCGCAACGGCTTCAGACAACTCGCACATACGGGCAGCGCGCTCCGCGATCGCGGTATCGCTCAACACTTCCGGATCGTCAGCGCACCGCATGCTTGCATCCAGGTGAATCTTTGTAAATCCGGCACGCGTAAAAGCCTGAATCATGACAGCCGCTTTTTCCATGGCCTCGTGCGCAGGCTTTGATCGCCAGGGATTGGGGCCCAGATGATCGCCGCCGAGAATCAACCGGTCTTCCGGAAAGCCAGCTTCGCTTGCAAGAGAGTGAACATGATCGCGAAACTGCTCAGGTGTCAGGCCGGTGTAACCCCCATCCTGATTCACCTGGTTGCAGGTGGCCTCTATCAGCAGCAGGCTCGTGTCCGATGCGGCCTGGGCAAAGGCCGCTTCAAGCACGAGTTGATTTGCGGAGCAGACCGAGTAGATGCCGCGCAGTCTGCCTTCTCGGTTTTCGCCCAAAAGATGCCGCATCGCATTCACGGCGGAATTTACATTCGCGGCCTGAACATATCCTTCAATTTGTTTCGTCATGAAGCGCAAACCTCATTCTTATACTCGCTGGAGATTCTTGCCACGGCAAAAAATGAAATGGCCCGAAGTCCAGATGGAATTCGGGCCATTTTTCTTTGATCTGAAACCGGTATGACAGATTCATTTTCGAAAAAGACCCGACATGCTTCATCGAGGGCGCGGCGATGAAATCTTTGGTTCAACTTGAGCGGCGGCTTTCGCTGGTTTAAACGTCATGATCGGGGAAAGATAGTTCTGAATGTCCTTTGCGAGACCCTGGACATTTTCCTCCGCCAGCAATGACATGTGATCCCCATCCGCATCTACAACCTGCAACCCATCCACGAACATCCCGTCCCAACCCATGTTCTCAAAGTGCAAACTTGGCCGCATATCCCTGGCGCGAACCAGAATTCCTCTTCCAGCGCCGCGGCGGCATTGGTACCGGTCACGGGCAGTCCAGTTAATCTTTTGACGAATATCCCACGGCAAATCGACGAGCGCGCCCTGATATTGGCCTACTTCTTCTCTAACGGCAGCTGAAAGTTCCGGCGTATTGGGATTTGAGCCGTTCCCAAGCTTCGTGGTGACCAGATTCACAGCGCTTGTAATGCGCCACATGATCGCTGACTTCGCTCGGGAAAAGGTCAGGTTTTTCAGTCGATACGAAATTGACAATGGGGCCGTCGTATCGAGGATTACAACCGCATTGATCTCTCTTCCAGCTAACCGAAGTTGACGCGCAACCTCAAATGCGAGAAGGCCGCCGAATGAGTGTCCGATCAGGACACAGGGGCCGTTCGGTTGTTCCTGCAGAATGAGGTCTACACATGGCCGTGCAAATTCTTCCATGCCTGGGAGATCTTGCACGCGATTTTCGACGGAAGCATTAACGACGGCCTGGTCCAGTTGGACATCTGTTGCAAACACTGCTGGCCCGGCATCAAATGCATGAGCAAGCCGGCATAGCCCAACGGCTGCATCCATGAAGAAGATTTGCCCCGTGGAGTGAGCCGGACGCAGGTTGATCAGCCGGGATTTTTGTTTGACCCGTGTTTTGAGCGCTTCCATTACCCCTGGAATAGTTGGGTTCTGAAAGAATTCGGCAACTCGCAGATCGACTTCGAACCGCTTATTGATCTTCTGAACCACCTGGAGAACAAGCAGGGAATGGCCGCCCAGACTAAAGAAGTTATCCTTCCGTCCCACCCGCTCCAGTTGAAGCACCTCAGCCAGGATGGAAGCTATCGCCATCTCCATCTCGCCTTGCGGAGCTTCGTAACCTTCTGTGGCAAGAGTTTCCATTGCCGGAGCTAGCAGCGCCTTGCGATCGACCTTGCCGTTTGCAGTCAGCGGCATTTTTTCGAGAATGGAGAATGTGCTGGGAATCATGTAAGCAGGCAAGTGCTGCTTGAGTGCATTCGAAAGCTCATCCAGGCTCGGAAGATCATCGGGGTCGTCCAGTACGATGTGGGCAACGAGGCGCTGCTCGCCGGAACCGAGTTCCTGAAGGGTCATGATGCACTGACTGACCCCAGGCTGACCGCCGAGCACAGCTTCAATCTCTCCAAGCTCAATTCTGAAGCCACGAAGCTTGATTTGGTGATCGAGGCGGCCAAGGAATTCGATGGAACCGTCTGAAAAGCGGCGAACAAGATCGCCGGTCTTGTATATCTTTTCGTTCTGCTCGGAAAAATTGTTCGGGATGAAGCGCTGGCTGGTCAATTCGGCGCGCCCAAGATACCCGAGGGCTAGTCCGCGGCCGCCGATGTGAAGTTCTCCTGGAATGCCAACAGCAGCCGGTTGATTGCAATGGTCGAGAACATAGAGAGACGTGTTCGCGATTGGCTGTCCAATACGAACAACTCCCGATGCCTGCACTTGTGAAGCCGCTGACCAGATGGTTGTCTCCGTGGGCCCGTACATATTCCAAAGTGACTTGCATCGCGGTAGAAGCTGGCCGGCAAGCTCAGAACTCCAGGATTCGCCGCCGCAGAGGATTGTCAGATTTGGCGCGCCGTACCATTCGGCATCGAGCAGCATACGCCAGGTGGCCGGCGTAGCCTGCATCATGCTTGTCCCTGTACTTTGCATCAGCGCCAAAAGCTGCTGTCCATCGCGTGTGACTTCGTTTGGTGCTATGACCAGATGTGCGCCGACCGTGAGCGGCAGGTAGAGTTCGAGGCCCGCGATGTCAAAGGACAAGGTGGTAATCGCAAGGAGAGTATCGTCTGCTGTGATTCCTGGCTCGCGCTGCATGGCAAGCATGAAATTCGCGAGGGCGCGATGCTGGATCTGCACTCCCTTTGGAGTGCCAGTGGAACCGGAAGTATAGAGCACATAGGCCAGGTCATCAGGCCCGTGTTCCGCGGCAACCATGGGCGTGGTATCCGCGGAAGGCGGCAACGTGTCGAGCGCAACCACCTGGGCTTGAGATTGCGGAAGTAGTGTGCGCAGTTTTTCCTGAGTCAGCAAGACGGATGGTTGCGCGTCTTGCAGCATGAATGCGAGGCGTTCCGGCGGGAAGGTGGGATCGAGAGGCAGATAGGCAGCGCCGGCCCGCATGATTCCGAGCAGGCCCACGATCATATCGATAGAACGCTCCACGCTGATCCCTACCAGATCGTTGCGCTTGACGCCAAGTTGTTGAAGCTGGCTTGCGAGCCGATGGATACGGTCGCCGAGCTGACGATACGAAAGCTGTTCGTCTCCATAGGAAACCGCAATTTTTTCAGGGACACGTCTAATTTGCTGATCGATGAGCCGATCAAGAGATTCTTCTTCTTGAAAATCAACCTGAGTCCGGTTCCAGTCGACGACGGTTTGTTCGTATTCTGCTGCGGTGAGCAAAGGAATATTTCCGACAGTTATACCTGGATCAACGACCACGGACTCAAGCACAGTCTGATAGTGACCCAGCAGGCGGGAGATCCTGTCTTGATCGAAGATGTCGGTGTTGTATTCCAGTTCCAGCCAGACTTCCTCGCCGCCATCGGTCACGAAGAAGTAAAGATCAAACTTGCATGTATCGGCAGTCGCCATCAGAGATTCAATGGCAAGTCCTTCAAGGCCGATGAAGGTAAGCTGCTGATCGCGGTCGCGCCAGTTCAGCATGACCTGAAAGAGAGGCGAGTAGCTCTGATTGCGCTCTGGCTGAAGCTTGCGCACAACGTGATCGAATGGAACGGCGCGGTGTGCGTAAAGATCCAGCACTCCTTTTTGCACGCGGCCGAGGAGATCGCGGAAGGGAATATCGCCTGAGAGCGTTGTGCGTAGCACGTGGGTGTGCAGCAGGAATCCGATAATAGACTGCAACTCGGGCAGATCACGGTCGCCGATAGGGAGGCCGATAAGAATATCGTCGGTGCCCGTGTAGCGATAGAGCACCGTATCCAGCGCTGCGGTAAAGATCGTGAAGAGGCTGGTCTTTTCCCGCCGGCTGATTCCGCGCAGTGCTTCCGTTAGCTCGGGACTGAGCTTTCTGCGCACACGCTTGCCCTTATAAGATGCCATTGCGGGACGAGGCCGGTCAGCAGGTACCTCAAGAAGCGCCGGAGCGCCTTTCAGGTTCTTGTCCCAAAAGGCGAGGTCTTCTGAAAAATCCGTCTCCTCTAAACGTTTCTCGTTCCAGACTGCATAATCCCGGTGCGTAATGGGAAGCGTTGGCAGGTCCGCCTGTTCTCCGTTCATGTACGAGCGATAAAGAACAGACAACTCGCGCCAGATGACGCCTTCGGAGGCCCAGTCGCAGATGATGTGGTGCATGCTCAGGATGAGCGCGTGCTCGTGTTCGCTGAGGTGGACGAGAGAGATGCGAATGCCGGGTACGGTTTCCAGGCTATACGGCATGCGCGGTTCGTCGATGAGCAAACGGTCAAGCTCTGACTGGCGCTTGGCGGCTGCAAGTTGGCTCAGGTCAAATTCTCTGAATTGCGGCGGCCAGCTCTGGTGAATGACTGCGTGGGGCACTCCATCGATCACATCAATCGTGGAGCGCAGCGCCTCATGCCGCGCAACGATGACATTGAAGGCATTTTTCAGAGCCGTGACATTCAGATTGCCTGTTAACAGGACAGCTTCTGACTCGTTGTAAACCGGCACATCCGGATTGAGCTTCTCCATAAACCAGAGTCGCTGCTGAAGCGGGCTGAGCGGATGAGGAAGAGTGGAATCGAGATGTGGAATGGACTCCTGATCCGCCGGCACATATTGCCTGAGAAAATTTTCTTCCCAGTTCGATGACTCGGTCAGCGGTCCATCTGGTTTGACGTTTGCACTATGAAGTTTTTGCCGAACCAGGCGCGCCTGCTCCGCCACTGTGCTGTTCTCAAAGAAATCAGCGAGCGTCAGAACGACAGGCAGCTTTGTGCGCAGCTTCGAGATGCATTGAATGGCAAGCAGGGAGTGGCCGCCCAGAGCGAAGAAGTTTGCTTCCGTGTCGATCTCAGGTACGTTGAGAACTTCAGCCCATGCGGCTGCGATGATTTGCTCAACGGCTGCCGCCGCGGATGCATTCGAGTCATCTCCAGCCTGGTTGTTGTCACTGAGCGAGGTCGTTTCAACTGAGTTGGCAACTGCAACCGTGGACAGAATTTCCGGATCGAGAAGACGAAGCCGCTGTACTTTTCCGGATGGTCCTTTCGGCAACTCCTTCAGAAAGTAAATTCGTGCCGGCGTCTTGAAATGCCCCAGGCGAGTTTCGCAGAATGTGAGCAACTCTCGCTCGTCCGCAGCTGATCCATCGCGGAGAACCACAAATGCGACAGCTTCCTCGCCAAAGTACCGGTCCGGGATGCCGACCGCAGCGGCTTCAAGTACAGCCGGATGGGTTTCAAGAACTTCGTCGATCTGCCGGGGCGCAATGTTGACGCCGCCCTTGATGATGAGTTCCTTGGACCGGCCAACGATAAAGAAATATCCATCCTCGTCTTGCCGGGCGAGATCGCCTGTATGCAGCCATCCGTCGCTGTCAACCACGGCAGCGGTGCCTTCTGGGTCCTTGTAATAGCACTTCATCAGGGCCGGACTGCGAAGCAGCACTTCGCCTGGGTCGCCCTGAGCAACGTCGATGCCCTCACGATCGATAATGCGGGTCTCAAAGCCCCATGGCAGGCCGGGAGATCCAAGCTTGTTCTTCGCGGGAGGTACGGGATTGGAGAAAACATTGCCGCCTTCGGTGGACCCCATTGCCTGGATCAGTGGCAGATTGAACTTATCGAGAAACTGCTGCTGCAGTGATGGGGACAGAGGCGCGGAAGAAGAACGAAAGAACCGGATGCGCTGAAATGCAGCCTGGCGGTGTTCCTTTCCCGGGTCGTCCCAATTGACTAATTCAGAAATAATGGTCGGGACCAGAGCGGACCATGTGATGCGAAACGCATCGATGCAGTCCCAGAAGCGGTTGACTGCGAACCGGTGAGCAATGACTACGGAACCACCGCTCAGAAGAGTGGGAATCAGAGTTACGCATTCCGCATTGATGTGATAGAGAGGCAGTACCAGCAGGGAACGGTCGGCTGATGTTAATTGGTGCCCCTGAATGGAATTTCGTCCGTGAGCCAGAATCGAACTGTGTGTATGAAGAGCGCCCTTTGGTTTGCCGGTGCTGCCGGAACTGTACATCAGCATTGCGATGTCATCGGCGGATGGCGGGAACGATGGAGCTTCAGAACTCAGCGCTTCATTTTCGACGGCCAAGGGACCGTCCACGCTGGCTTCAACGATGCGTATATCCCGGCGGACACCGGCAAGAGCCTCACTCAACAACTCTTTGTACTCCGGCTGAACAAACACAATTTTGGCGTCGCAGTGGTCCATCATGTAGGAAAGCTGCATGGCGCCGGCACGAACATTTAGCGGGACCGCAACAAACCCGCCGTACATCGCTCCAAGGAAGAGCTGGGCAGGGAGCAGCCCGTTGTCCATCAGGAACGCGACTTTATCGCCCGGCTGAACTCCGTAATGCGCAAGGAGTCTTGAGAGCAAAAGCGAATGTTCCTGAAGCTCCCGAAATGTCACGGATGTTCCGGACTCCGAGCTGATAAGAAATGCAACATCCGGTTGCAACGCAGTTAGCGCATCGAGCGCGGCGCGCACACTGACAGCACCTCCGCAGAGATCCATGGAAGTTCTCCTCAAGGTTAATGAATAGTGGCCCACGAGAGCAAAAGTGCAAAAAATCTCGGGCTTATTCTGTCGAAACCCGGGAAAACAAAAGACAGTCGAAGGGGAACCAAGGTTAATTTCTATTGCGATAGTATCAAAACAAAATTTATTCCAGTAGAGTACACAGGTAACTTTTTTAATCAAAGTCACCGGTAATGTAGTTTGAGTTACGAATTGGCTATCCTCTCCCACCTTTTGTGGCAGCACTAACACTATATGTTGCTACAGAAACGTTTTATTGCGCGCTATACTGACACGTCTCTGCTAATCGCCTGCTATGCGGGCTTGGGCCATGTAGTAAATGGTTTGCCGCTATTAGAGCTCGATAAAGAGCCGAAATGCGGCTCTCTTCCTCGGTTGAGATTGAGTTTTCCGGTGTCGCTTCATCGACGCCTGCTTAGTTAGGAGACCTATGTCTTCAAATCGCCTTCGTTTTCTGGATACAACTCTGCGTGATGGGGAGCAAGCCCCTGGCTGCAGCATGAACATCGATGAGAAATTGCGGATGGCTCATGCGCTGGAAGAACTTGGCGTCAATGTGATCGAGGCTGGCTTTGCTGCCGCATCGCCGGGAGACTTTCAGGCGATTCAGTCAATCAGCCAGGAGGTGCGAGGTCCAAACATTGGCTCCCTTGCGCGAGCAAAGAGAGAAGATATCGAGGCTGCCGCACGGGCGCTCGAAAAAGCGCGCCGCTCCAGGGTACACATTGTGCTTTCGAGTTCCGATATTCATCTCGAATACAAACTGAAAATCTCGCGCAGCCAGGCGCTCGAGCAGGCCGATGCTGCGGTAAGACTTGGCTGCAGCATGATCGACGAGGTTGAGTTTTCACCGGAAGATTCAACGCGCAGCGACCCGGATTTCCTCTGCCAGATGGTTGCCACTGTGATCGCCGCCGGAGCCACCATCATTAATATCCCGGATACCGTGGGCTACTCGGTACCGCATGAGTATGCGGGAATCTTTACCATGCTTCGCGCGCGCCTTCCGGAGGTATCAGGAGTGACGCTGTCGTCGCACTGCCATAATGATCTCGGGCTTGCGGTCGCGAATACTCTGGCCGCGGTTTCCGCCGGTGTGCAGCAGGTGGAGTGTACCATCAATGGCATTGGGGAACGAGCCGGTAACGCCGCATTGGAAGAGGTTGCGGCAGCAATGCAGGTGCGCAGAGACCAGTATCCGTGTACGCATTCGCTCGTGCTGGATCGCTTATTTCCCATAAGTGAACTGCTTTCGGAGATTATCCAATTTGCACCTGCGCCGAACAAGGCCGTGGTAGGAAAAAATGCATTCGCGCATGAAGCCGGCATTCACCAGCATGGAGTGATGGCGAACCCGCTTACTTACGAAATCATGAATCCCGTTGCGTTTGGAGTTCCTCAACGCCGCATGGTGCTGGGTAAGCACTCGGGCAGAAGCGCGCTAGCTCTTCGCTACAGGGAACTGGGAGTGAGTTTGGAAGCTTCTGAGCTGGATGCGGCTTATCGCCGTTTCACTCTGCTGGCAGATCGACGGAAAGCAATCTTCGATCAGGATTTGCTGGCGTTGATACCGGCAGACCAGCTTTCGCAAACGCAGAGTGTTTGAGGCTCAACTTCGATCTTCTCTGTGCTCTTTTGTTCTGGATAGCTCTACCTTAGCCGGAAGTTGATTGCGATGGTTATATAGACCGGCACCGGTTTGCCATCTTTCCTGGCTGGCTTGAACCTGTAGCTCTTTACTGCTTCGATTGCCATTTCATCCAGACCATAGCCGAGCGGTTTTACAATTCGCGCGTTCTGAATTATGCCTTGAGCGTCCACAATGACCTGCACCATGCATTCTCCCTGAATGTGCTTCTTGCGACCTTCCTCCGAATAGTGCGGATCGACGGTATAGACGGGAATTGGAGGAGTAATGCCTTTGGCTATATACTCGACCGCTGCGTCATTCTGAGCAGGTTTGCTGGCTGTATCGCTTTGAGAGTCGTTGCCGGAGACAAAAAATTGTATCTCGGGCGGCGCATCTTTCCAGGGAGAAATTTTATGAATCGGTGCGGAATTGAGATGCAGGCGAGTGATTGGGTTCCCTACCTGGTCTGTTTCTTTTGCGTAACAGATGCCAACCTCGATACGATCGGATATACCTGCTGCAATCGGATTGCCGTCCCGTAGAGCGGGCTTGAATTTTACAGCCGCCATCCACTGCAGCAAGAGTTGAGCTACGTCAGGGTCGGTGGATTGATCTACTGAGACATCTTGTGGAAAGCCTGTTGGATCGACTACCAGCTTCATGTCACTTTTGACAGGCTTTGTTCGATCGCATGTGGAGACAAGAACCGCAGAGTAATCTTTTGGAACGGGCTCCGGCGTGGTTACATCTTTACCGACCCTGTAAACCTTCGTCATGTTCTGCGGCTTCTCTTGCGGTGCTGAGAAGCCGCATGTGCATATCAGCGCCAGGCAAAGTGCGCTGCTGGATCTTAACTGCATTTTGTCTCACCTGATTGCAGGGCAAATGTATCACACTACTTTCAGTTCATTCAGCAGGAACGCGTAATCGAACGCGATCTCTTCCAGGTAGTCATACCGTCCGCTAGCGCCGCCGTGGCCGGCCTTCATGTTCGTTACGAGCAGCAGTGGGTTTGCATCCTGCTTCAGTGTCCGCAATTTTGCGACATACTTCGCGGGCTCCCAGTACATGACCTGGCTGTCATGCAGGCTGGTTTTCACTAACATCGCCGGATAGCTCGCGGCCTTCAAGTTATCGTAAGGCGAGTAACTCAGCATATATTGAAAGTAAGTTTCCTCATTCGGATTGCCCCACTCCTCATATTCAGGCACAGTCAGCGGAAGCGATGCATCCAGCATCGTATTCATCACATCCACAAACGGAACGTGAGAGAGCACGGCTCGAAATCGCTCAGGCTGCATATTTGTCACCGCACCCATCAACAGTCCGCCCGCAGATCCGCCTTCAATCGCCACGCGTGACCGATCGCCATATCCCTCCGCGATCAAATGGTCCACACAGGCAATGAAGTCCGTAAAGGTATTACGCTTCACTAACATCTTGCCCGCATCGTGCCATGTCTCGCCCAGGTCGCCCCCGCCGCGGATGTGCGCGTAAGCCAGCACCAGGCCGCGGTCCAGCAGGCTCAGCCGGTTTGAATTGAATCCCAATGGAAGGGCATAGCCATAAGACCCGTATCCGTACACATACAGAGGATTGCTGCCAGCCTTGCGTGTGTCCTTTCGATACACAATGGAGACGGGCACCTGCACGCCATCCTCCGCCGTGGCATTCAAGCGCTCGCTGGCGTAGAGCGTGCGGTCAAATCCTCCCGGCACCTCCACTTGCTTCAGCAGCTCTGAAACTCCGGTTGCAAGGTCGTACTCATACACTGAACTCGGGCTAACCAGTGACTGGTAGGAATAGCGAAACGTCTTTGTATCAAAGATGCGGTTTACATGCGGATAGGCGCTGTACGCCGGCTCCGGAAAGCTGATTTCACCCGCGGGTGCACTCTTCGGCTCTTTTCCCGCAAACTTGTAAATGTGAAGACGCGGAAGCCCATTCTCGCGGTCGCAGGCAATGAAGAAATCCTGGAAGAGGTCCACATCCTCCAGCATGGTATCGGCTCTGTGCGGAATTTGTTCGGTCCAGTTTTCCCGTTGTGGCGCATCCACAGGCGCCGTTACGAGCCGGAAGTTGCGCCCCTTGTCGTTGGTTCGGATGAACCACTGCTCATTGCGGTGCTCAATGAAATACTCGTGCTCATCCTCGCGCGGCGCAATTAAGCGGAACTTGCCGTCTGAGTCGTCGGCTTCCAGAACATGACACTCGCTGGTGGTATGGCTGTGTGACTCCAACACAAGAAACTTGCCGTCACGGGTGCGTCCTGCGCCGACGTTAAAGCGCTCATCGTCATCCTGATATACCAGCGCGTCCGCGGCGTATGGCGTTCCCCGCAGATGCCGCCATAGCTGATGCTGTCGCTTCTGCTCTTCGTCCTCCACTGTATAAAAGAGCGTCATATTGTCTGCCGCCCACACCACGGAACCCGCGCGCAACAGCTCACCTGGAAGATCATGGCCGGTTTCAAGATCCCTGATTCGCAGCGTGTATTGCCGAAAGCCGGTGGTATCCGCGGTCCAGGCCAACCAGCGTCCATCATCGGAAATATCTGTTGCGCCGATTGCAAAGAACGCATGGCCCTTCGACAAAACATTGCCATCCAGGATCACTTCTTCTGGCGCGTTTTTGTCCGGTCCCGATTTGCCGCCGCGCTTGCGGCAGTGGATGGCGTACTGCAATCCCTCCTCCGTACGCGTGTAATACCACCACGCGCCGTCGCGGTGAGGAACCGAAACATCCGTCTGCTGGATGTGGCTCAGCATCTCCTGATACAGTTCACCCCGGAGTGCTTCCTGCGGAGCCATTACTCCCTCGGTGTAGGCATTCTCTGCCTCCAGATAGGCCACAACTTCAGGATTCTCTCTTTGCCGCAGCCAGGCGTACTCATCCGTGAGCGTAACGCCGTGAAGAATGGTTTCCGTGTGTTCGGTGCGAGCGATGGGCGGCGAAGGAAGCGGATTCTCGATCATTTCAGTATTAGTTTAGAGTCTTGCCGCCGCGAATCGGTTCACGGAACTTTCTGCTGCGCGGCAACGTACAATGGAGAGCGATGAACGCCTTTTCGCGCTCCTTCAAGTTGGGAGCCCGGCTGCTTGCAGCCGCCATTCTGATCTTTTCCGCCCTCGTTCTTCACGCCGAGAGCGTCGATAGCCTTCCCAAGCCAACAGACTATGTCAGCGATTTCGCCCACGTTCTGTCTCCTGCGGCTATCGCTCGTATCGACCGTATTTGCAGCCAGTTAGACCACTCACAGGCCAATGCTCAGATCGCCGTGGTGACGGTGAAGACGCTGGACGGGGAAGACCCCGCCGACTGGGCGGTTCAGCTTGAGAGCAAGTGGGGGATGGGCAGGCAAGGCACGGATGCCAATGCGAGAAAAGGTGTCCTGATTTTGCTTGCCGTTAACGATCGCAAGTATCGCATCGACGCCGGAGTTGGTTTGCAGGGCATTTTGCCGGATGGGTTGCTGGGCGATATTGGCCGCGAGATGCAGGTGAGCCTGCGAGCGGGCGATTACGACTCGGCGCTGTTGGGCGCGGTGGGCCGGGTTGGCGAGATTATCGCCAAGGACGCCAATGTCACGCTGCAGGATGCGGGAAATGGCCAACTGGCCGTGCAGCCGGGGCGTCGTGTACACCATAGCTCGGGATGGGGCGGGATTCTCTTCGTTCTCTTTTTGCTGATTCTCTTCGGCGTTTTCGGCGCGGGACGTGGCATTCTGGGTTGGCTGGGCTGGGGACTTTTCCTCTCGGGCATTGGCGGACCCCGTGGCGGCGGAGGCTGGGGTGGCGGCGGTGGTGACAGCGGCGGAGGCGGCGGATCGGGTTTTGGCGGCTTTGGCGGCGGTGGTAGCGACGGCGGTGGGTTTGACGGCGGCGGATCGGGCGGTAGCTGGTAGGAGTACTGGCCGCCAGGCGGCTGCGCCGGCGGTGCCATTTGTGGATTGCAGAGTTTTGTAGTTCGCCCCTCAGTGGGCGGAAGGAGAATGTAACTGTATGGGCAAGGGATGTCTGGTATCTCTTGGAGTGGTTGGAGCTTTGCTTCTGGCGGGGCTGTTTGTTTTCTTCAGCTTTAAAGGCGCACAGAATCAACTGGTGCAAAAAGACGAGGCAGTGAAAAATGCCTGGTCCAATGTGGACGCGGACCTGCAGCGTCGCGCCGATCTGATTCCTAACCTGGTGGAAACCGTCAAGGGTTACGCCAAGCAGGAGACCACGGTCTTTGGTGACATTGCCAATGCTCGCGCGGGCCTGCTCAACGCGCACACGCCGCAGGATAAGATTGCCGCCAACAACACGCTGGACGGAGCTTTTGGTCGCCTTCTTGCGCTTACGGAAAACTATCCGCAGCTCAAGTCGAACGAGCAGTTCATGCGCCTGCAGGATGAAATTGCCGGAACGGAAAACCGCATCAAGGTCTCGCGCACACGCTATAACACCGTACTGCGCGATTACAACACCTACGTTCGTTCCTTTCCCAATAGCATCTGGGCTGGAATGCTCGGCTTCCAGGCTCACGAGGACGCGTATTTTGAAGCAAACGCCGCCTCGCGCAATGCGCCCCAGGTCAAGTTCTAAGACCGCGGTCGAAAGATTCGAGCAGCGGAAAAAGGCCATCCATTCGGATGGCCTTTTTCAATGCAAGGGTTGTTGCTACTTGTAGGAGGCGATGGCGCTGGCTTCGTCGTCGTAGATGTCGAAAACGGTGTACAGCTTGGTCAGCTGCAGCACATCCTTGACCTTCTTGGTCAAGCCCAGCAGCTTCAGGCTCGCGCCCTGATTTTTGGATGTCGTGTAAGCGCTCACCAACTCGCCCAGGCCTGAGCTGTCAATGTAGTTTACGTCGCTCAGGTTCAGCAAAGTGCTCTTGGAACCCTTGCTGATCAGATCGCGGATGGCCTCGCGCAACTGCACGCTGCCTTCGCCCAGGGTGATGCGACCGCCAAGATCCAGAACTGTTACGCCATCCACTTCACGGGAAGCAATCGTTAGTGCCACGGAAACTCCTCCTTAATTCTGTACATAAGTTATAGCATCCGGGCGAGGCTTTCCTTGTTGGAAAATAGTTACGGCGCGCCCGGCGCCGGGTTCAGGCCGAGGCCCCCGTCTGCGGCCGGTGCTTCACCAGCGTCATTTCCGTGCCTGGATGCAATTGTCGAAAGTGTACCTCATCCATGAACGAACGGATGAGAAAGATGCCTCTTCCCGTGCCGCGAAGCAGGTTTTCCGCGGCCAGCGGGTCGGGCAGGGAATCGGGGTCGAGCCCCTTGCCTTCATCGCTCACTTTAAATACGAGTGAAGTGCCGTTGTCTTCAAATGCGACCGTTACCTTCTTTGCCGGGTCATATTCATTTCCATGCAGCACGGCGTTCACCGCGGCCTCGCGCACGGCCATTGTGATGTGGAAGGCATCATCCTCGTCGAAGCCGGCTGCGCTGGCCATCTTCTCCGCTGCGGATTCAATCTCAGAGACGCTCTCCATGGTGGAGGCGAGCTGGAGGGTCAGGCGGCCTGCAATTGGTTCGCTCAAGTCAGTATGGGCCCTTTTCGTTTGCTCAGATCGTGCAGGCACTAGCCGCCTGACGGAAGTTTCATGGTTGGGAGGAATTGTGTCAAGGATAGCAGCGGGATTACCTCAAAAGCATCCGTCATTTCTTCCGGCACAGAAAGCGCGTGCTCAGTCTACACTCTCATCATGCAACTCCGCGCCACAAGCCGCGTCAGCCTTACTGCGCTGCTTGGCACGCCTGTTACAGACGCGCAGGGAACGCTTCGAGGCAAGCTGAAGGACATAGCCGTTGCGACCGGCGCGGATGCGGGCCGCGTGGCCGGCCTTGTGCTCAAAACACGTTCCGGCCTTGCCATTGTTCCCTCAGAGGAGGTCATGGAGACGCCGGCAGGCACACTTGAGCTGCGTACCTCCGGTGCCCTTGTGCCGCTCAAAGACCAGGGCAGCTACCTCTATCTTCAGCAGGACCTCATTGACCGCCAGATCATCGATGTCCATGGCCGCAAGGTGGTCCGCGTAAACGATGTGGACCTTGAGTGGCTGGGCCGTGGCTCTGCTCACCTGCTTCGCGTCGCGGAAGTAGAAGTTGGGCTGCGGGGAGCTGTCCGTCGCATCTTCAAGGGCCTTTTGCCCCGCGCCACGCTTGAAACTCTTTCGCGCCGGTTTGCCGCAAGCGGCATTCCCTGGCAGTTTGTCGATGTCATCGAGGTCGATCCTGCTCGCCGCGTCAAGCTGCGGATTGAGCATGAGCGCTTGAACGACATACATCCCTCCGATCTGGCTGAGATCCTCGAAGATTTACCGCCTGCCGAGCGTGAAGCCATCTTCACTGCGCTCGACGAAGAGGTTGCTGCTGAGGCTCTTGAAGAAGCCGATCCCAAGCTGCAGAAGGCTCTGCTTGAAAAGCTCGACGATGAGAAAATTGCCGACATCGTTGAGGAGATGGATCCGGCGGCTGCGGCTGATCTGCTTGCTGAGCTATCGGAGGAGCAATCTGACGCCATCCTGGAAGAGATGGAACCGGAGGAGCGCCAGGAGGTTGAGGAGCTTCTCGAATTTGATGAGGATTCTGCTGCCGGCGCGATGACTTCGGAGTTCGTTGCTGTGGCGTATGAGGCTACGGTTGCGCAGGCGGTGCAGGCGCTTAAGGACTTTG
This sequence comes from Occallatibacter sp., assembly GCF_049510455.1. Lineage (GTDB taxonomy): Bacteria > Acidobacteriota > Terriglobia > Terriglobales > Acidobacteriaceae > Telmatobacter. Next base: position 19,624 of record NZ_JBEKYX010000008.1, read on the forward strand.
ACGGCGATCCGGAAACTGTTACGGAAATTTACCTTCTCGGCGAGCGTCGCGCTCTGCGTGGATCGGTTTCGCTGGCGCGGCTGGTGATGGCGCAGCCGGAGACCCACATCGGCGTACTGGCTGAGTCGCGTGTTTTGTCGTGCCCGTTTGACCGGCGGCAGAATGAGCTGGCGGAGATATTTGATAAGTACAATCTGCATTCCCTGCCTGTTGTCGATAGTCTGGGGCGGATGGTTGGCGTGGTTCATGCGGATCACGTGATCAGCTTTTTGCGGGAGAGGCTGTAGATTTTTAATTTTCGAACGATTTTTCCTGCGCGGAACAATAAATTAAGGAAAGTATCCCAGCTAAGCAAGTAAGCATCCAGTCGGAGGGAGCAGTGGCCTTTAGGCCACTGAAAATAGCCGGGAAGAGAAATTAAGGGGCTTCAGCCCCGGGCTTTTACACAGCATGTGAACCTTCATACTTGTCGCGCGGGGATATTTGCCTAAATTGATTTGTTGAAAGCATCTCTCCCGAAGATATAAAGTTCGGGTGCCCCACCGATGAATCCATGACTGGAAAAAAGGGTCTGACCACCGTCAACGTTCGCGTGCCCATGCAGCTTCTGCGCACCGGCGTTCGGCTGGCTGCGCTGATTCCCCAGCAGGCTCACGGCCAGTTTGATGAAGCGCTGAGCAGGCATGGCGTGCCGTTGACGCTCTCGCAGATCAAGCCGGAAAACCTCGAGGAGTTAGTCGATCACCTTGAGTATCTGACCGTGGAAATGAACGGCGCGGAAGGCAACAAGGCCAAGGTCCGCGTCTTCTGCGAGTAGGCACGACGACTTAGCAGCGCTGTCTCCATCGTTTGTTGGATGGTGGTTCGCGATTGGCAATCTAGCGAAGCAGAAGCTAAGCAGTAGCCTTCGCGCAATGCTCGTCAAACGCGCGGATCAACTCGCCGGCAATCTGCTGCGCCGTTGCCTGCTCAATCACAAAGCGCGGCATCATGTACACCAGCTTGCCATCGCGCATAATCGCAACGGAAGGAGACGTCGGCGGATGACCTTCAAAGTAGCCGCGCGCGCGATCCGTGGCCTCGCGATCCTGTCCGGCAAAGACGGTAATCTTCTGATCCGGCTGCGTGGTGGCATTTGCCAGAGCCAGCCGCACGCCGGGGCGCATCTTGCCCGCTGCGCAGCCGCAGATCGAATTCACCACCACCATCGTGGTTCCGGACTGAGCAATCGCCGCATCCACATCATCTGCCGTCTTCGTTTCCACGATTCCTGCGCGAACCAGTTCCTCGCGCATCGGAATCACCATTATCTCTGGGTACATTGCTGCCTCCGGGCAAGGGTCGTTGCCTGTCTCTATTCTACCAACTTCGCCGGTGTAGCCTTGAAACGATGCATCCGATCGAGAACAAGCCATTAGCTCCACTCACAACTTTGGGAGTCGGCGGACCCGCGCGCTACTTTCTTGAGGCGCACTCAGAAGAAGAGATTCTTGAGGGCAGCACGTGGGCACAGCAGAAGGGAATTCCACTCTTCGTGCTCGGCGGAGGCAGCAATCTCGTCGTCTCCGACAAAGGCTTCGATGGGCTTGTTCTTCACATCGCTCTGCGCGGCGTGGAGGTCATTGAAAGCGAGAGCGCAGATCAGGTTCTCTTCCGCGTCGCTGCGGGAGAAGATTGGGACGCTTTCGTGCAGCAGGCTGTTGAGGCCAACTGCGCCGGCGTTGAATGCCTGGCCGGCATTCCCGGCACGGTCGGCGGCACGCCGGTGCAGAATGTCGGCGCGTACGGGCAGGAAGTAGCTTCAGTCATCCAGCGCGTGCGAGCTTTCGATCTCCAGCAGCGGGTTTTCGTCGAATTTTCCGCAGCGGAGTGTGCGTTTGCCTATCGCCGCAGCCGGTTCAACTCAACAGACAAAGGCCGCTATATCGTGACGCGCGTTGATTTCAAGCTGCAGCGCGGAGGAGCGCCAACGCTCAAATACGTCGATCTGCAACGTATCTTTCCAGCAGAAGCGACACCAACACTCGTCGAAGTAGCCGCCGCAGTCCGCCTCATCCGTCAGAGCAAAGGAATGCTGTTGGTCGAAGGCGACGCGGACTGCCACAGCGCGGGCAGCTTCTTCAAAAATCCCGTTGTGCCCGTGCAAGCCGTGCAGGCAATCGCGTCAGTTGCAGGCGCCCCACCGCCAACCTACGACGCAGGTCCTGAACATAGAAAAATTCCCGCGGCATGGCTCATCGAGCAGGCGGGATTTACCAAAGGCTACACGCGCGGCGCAGCCGGCATCTCCACGCGCCACACGCTGGCGCTCGTCAATCGCGGCGGCGCAACGGCTGTGGAAATCCTCGCGCTCGCGGAGGATATCCGCGCGACAGTGGCCTCTCGCTTCGGCGTCACATTAGAGATGGAGCCGATACAGCTCGGCTTTTAACTTGCAGGCCTCTGAGCCACGTTCAGGCTGCGCGCCAGCCGCTCCCGCTCCGCCTGCAGCACTTCAAAGCCAGGACCCTGCGCCACGATCTGCCCATCGCGCAGCAGCACAACTTCGGCATGGGTCAGGAACGCATCCGTCGCATCATGCGTAGCTTGAATCACCCTCACTCCTCGCTCGCGCAGCCACGGCTGCAAACGCGCCAGCAACTCATCGCTTGTCTTACCATCCAGCGCCGAGAAAGGCTCATCCAGCAGCAGCAATCGCGGCATAGGAGCCAGCGCGCGAGCCAGAGCAATACGTTGTGCTTCACCACCAGATAGGTGCGAGCTGCGGCTGCCCACAAGATGCTCTGCGCCAACAAGCCGTAGCATCTCCAGCACGCGCACAACACGCGCGTCGCGCGCCATGCCGTGCAATCCATATCCAACATTCGCGTTCACGCTTAAGTGAGGGAAGAGCGCGGCCTGCTGCGTAACAAAGCCAATCCGCCGTCTACCCGGCGGCAGACTTGCAACGTCCTCGCCTTCCATCGCGATGCGCGCCGCTCCGCCGCGTTCGAGGCCAGCCAACGCCCGCAGCAGCGTTGTTTTACCAGCACCGGAAGGCCCAAAGATCACCGTCCACTCCGATGCAAAGCGGCATGCAATCCGCAGATGAAATCCGCCGCGCCTGAGATCGAGCGAACAATCAACCACGGCGATCTTCCCGTGCCATTTCTCGCCCTAATCCGCGCCCCGCCCCAGTCGCATAGATTGCCACAAGCGCCACAATGCTCATCGCCAATAAAGCCACCGCCGTCCGCGTAGCTGCCGCGTAATGAAAGCTCTCCACCTGGTCGTAGAGCACAATCGAAAGCGTCCGTGTTGCGCCAGGAATATCTCCGCCCAGCATCAGCACCACACCAAACTCACCTATTGTATGCAGAAAGCTCAGCACAGCAGCTACAACAATGGACCGCCGCGCCAGCGGCAGCAGCACGGTGCCCACAAGCCTTGGCATGTCCGCGCCCAAAAGCCGCGCCGCATCCACCAGCGCGGGATTCACCGCCGCAAAGCCCGCGGTAATCGGCTGCACAGCAAACGGCAGACTGTAAATCACGCTTCCAACAAGAAGCCCCGAAAACGAAAACGCCAGCGGATGGCCGAGTGTGGCGATAATGCCACGACCAACGGCGGTGCGCGGTCCCAGCAGTACCAGTAGAAAGAAACCCAGTACGGTCGGCGGCAACACCAGAGGCAGAGCAGTTATCGCTTCAATAAGTGAAAGCCACCGTGAGCGGCCCAGAGCCAGCAGCGCGGCCAACGGCACTGCGATCACCAGCAAAATCGCAGTCGTCAGCGTCGCCAGCCGCAGCGTGAGTAGAAGTGCCTGCCAATCCATGTATGCAACAGAATACGGCTTCCGCGGCTACTTCGCAGGTGTCGATAATGGGGCAGTTTGAATTGGATTTGTATCAGGGCACGACTTTAGTCGCGCCGAATCAGCGCCGAAAAAATGGGGCTTTAGCCCCCGCGTTAAAACTGACCCACTACTTCGGCGTCAATCCACTCTTCGCCAACTGCGTCTGCACCGCGGGTGAGAGCAGATAATCGAGGAACTTGTGTACTGCTTCGCGTTGCGCAGTCTTGCTGACGATCACCGCGCCCTGCTCAATAGGCGGATACAGATCATGCGGAATCACGAAATAACTTCCGGTCGAAGACATCCGCGGCGTCAGCGCCGAGGTCAGTGAAATCAGCCCGGCATCCGCATTTCCCGAATCAGCAAACTGTGCCGCCTGCGCGATATTCTCCGCCGTAATGAGCTTCGATTGCAGCGCATCATAGAGCCCCAGGCTCTTAAGCGACGCCACCGCCGCGCGGCCATACGGCGCGCGATCCGCATTGGCAATCGCCAGCCGCTTCAGTGCCGGACTCCGCAGCAGATCAAGCGATGGCTGCGGCAGTCCGCCATCCTTGCGCGCCCACAGCACCAGCGTTCCCTTCGCGTAAGTAATTGGCGTAGATGAGTCCGCCGTACCAGCCGCGTCTGCAAGTCCCGCATCAATCAATCGCTGCGGGTAGCTCAGGTCCGCGGACAAAAACAGATCAAACGGCGCGCCATTTTCAATCTGCGTTGTCAGCATTGCTGACGCCTGATAAGTCGCCTCTGCATGAATCCCCGTCGCCTGCTGAAATGCAGCCAGAATCGGTGGTAATACAGGCTCCAGATCGGCAGCGGCAGCCACGCGCAGCGGCGTCTGCGCCACTCCACTGAACCATGCCACCATTCCCACGATGAAAATCAGTGCAATTCGGGCTGTTCGCGTCACTCCTCTATCTCCCTGTAAAGGCAAATCCGCAGCGGCGCTGATAGGCTAACACCAGAGATGAACGACAACCTGCATCAGTTACGTTGTTTCGGCTGCGGTGCGCGCATCGCGGGCACTGCGGCCCGTCCGGACTTTCGCTGCGAGGCCTGCGGGGATCTGTTTGAGGTGGAGTATCCCGGCTGGGCGCAGAAAAGCTCTTCGAATCGGCCTAACCCAGGCGCGCTCAAGTGGCTCTGGCGTGAGCGCCGCTCCTCCTCTGAGACTCTCGATCACTCCGGCGTCTGGCGCTTTCGCGAACTGCTGCCGTTTCTCGATAGCTACGGCAATGCCGTCACGCTCCGCGAAGGCAACACGCCGCTCTATCCGCTCTTTCGCGCTGCAAAGTCTCTCGGCATCGATCAACTCTTCGCCAAGCATCAGGGCATGAACCCCACTGGCTCTTTCAAAGACACCGGCATGACGGCCGCGCTCAGCGTAGCCCGCGAGCGTGGCTTTGAGTGGGTGGCCTGCGCCTCCACCGGCAACACATCCGCCGCAATGGCGGCCTATGCCGCCCGCGCCGGCCTGCGCAGCCTTGTACTGATTCCTGAAGGCAAAATCGCATGGGGCAAGCTTTCGCAGGCCATGGATTACGGCGCCGTCACCTGCCAGGTTAAAACAGACTTCGATGGCTGCCTGCGCCTGCTCACCCAGATTGTCCAGACAGAACCAATAAGCCTTCTCAATTCCGTGAATCCGTATCGCCTGGAGGGTCAGAAGACTCCCGCCTTTGAGATTGCCGAGGCGCTCGACTGGAATGTGCCCGATCATCTCATCGTGCCCGGCGGCAATCTCGGCAACAGCTCCGCGCTTGGCAAGGGCTTCAAGGAGCTGAAAGACCTCGGTCTTGTCGCTCGCATGCCACGCATCTCCATTATTCAGGCAGAAGGCGCCAACCCCCTGGTACGCATGCTTGCACAAGGCTCCTCGGTGCTGGAGCCGGTCGAGGCCAACACACGCGCCACCGCCATCCGCATCGGCAGCCCAGCCTCGTGGCGCAAAGCCGCTAGAATTATTCACGACACAGGCGGCTGGTGCATCGATGTTTCCGAAGCTGAGATCGCCATTGCCAAAGCGGAGCTGGGTGCGGAGGGCCTGGGATGTGAGCCAGCCTCCGCCGTTACGCTGGCCGGCTTGAAAAAACTGCGCGCCAGGAAGCTGATCGGTTCAAGCGATGTAGTGGTGCTGGTGCTCACAGGGCACACGCTCAAGGACGCCGACTACACAATCGATTTTCACCGTGGCACGCTGTTGCGCGAAGAGGAAAAAGCCGGCCTTGAACAGTTCATCGAGCCGCTCCGCCGCAACGCAATCTCCATGGATGCCGATCCGGCGGCCGTGCTGGCGGCCATCAAGGACGCCGGCGCATGAGTGAGCCCTTCTTCATCCGGCTTCCGGCAAGTTCCGCAAACCTTGGGCCGGGCTTTGACGCCGTTGCCGTGGCGCTCGATTTCTATCTTGAAATCGAGGCCGCGCCGGCAGCGGAGTTCTCGATTGACGCAACGGGCCGGGATGCGGAGCGCTGCGCGCGCCTCACAGACAACCTGGTGCTCGACCTCTATCGCGATGTGCTGGTGAAAGAGGGCCGTCCTGTCGTCCCGCTGGCCATCCGGATGCGAAACGAGATCCCACTCGGAATGGGCTGCGGGTCCTCAGCCGCGGGCCGGCTTGCCGCGCTGTCTCTGGCCGTCCACTTCGGTGAGCTTGGCTGGTCCGCCGAGCGAATCCTTGAGGAAGCAGCGCTTCTTGAAGGTCATCCGGACAATGCGGCCGCCTGCTGGCACGGAGGCTTCGTGGCTGCGGCGCAATTCGCCGGCAGCGCCCGGCCTGAGCGCGTCTGGTTTACGAGCATAGCCCCTCCGGCGGCATGGCGCGCTATCGTCGTCCTGCCATCCGAGCCTCTGGCCACCAGCAAGGCTCGCTCGGTGCTGCCGGAAAGCTATGGGCGCGCTGACGTTGTGGCCAATTTGCAGGCTGCGGCGCTGCTTTCCGCCGCCTTTGCGCAGGGAAGAGGCGACCTGCTTGCGCACGCCATGCGGGATCGCATCCACCAGCCGTACCGAGGCGAAATATGTCATTTGCTGCCGCCGCTCCTTCCGCTTGCCGGGGGGCAGGGAATCCTCGGCGTCTCTCTCAGCGGCGCCGGACCGGCTGTACTTGTCATTGTGGAGAGCCAAGAGAGCATTCAGACGGCAACCGCCACTATTCAAGCGGCGCTGCAAGGGCTTCCATCCGCGGAGTTGGTTGTCGCGCAATTCGCGGCCTCGGGTACAACTTTCGGGCCAAAAATTGAGCAGTAATCGATTTACTATTACGGAAGGAAGAGGGCATAAAGCCGTTAAAAGCTTGCTATTTCTTTCTCTTTTCTGAATTTTGAGCGTTTCAAATTTTCAATAAGTGTTCCATATTATGAAACTTCGATTACTTTTGGATTACTTAAGATAACTTGCTTCTCAGTCGCGGAAACCATACTCTACGCATCGTGGGCAGTTCTGGGGGAGGGCTGCTCTAGCGCCCGAGATTCCATAATAGGAATCCGGGCGCTTTAATTTTGCGCCCGAATTTTGCGCCTCGCCCGGCTTTCACTGCTGTAGTGTCAGGTTCCCCGGCTTGCGACTTTCCGTCAACCTTATGCATCCCATGAGAGACTGAATATGCAGAGAAACCGGCAGAGCTGGGGCCTGCGGGAATTAGGAGCGAGAGAGAATCATGGCGGGAGCGGGTGTTTTTGAGTTTACCGATGCGAATTTTGACCAGGAGGTGCTCAAGAGCGAGCAGCCTGTGCTGGTGGATTTCTGGGCCGGCTGGTGCGGTCCGTGCAAGATGATTGCCCCCTTTGTGGACGGCGTAGCCGCGCAGTATGCGGGCAAAATCAAGGTGGGCAAGGTCAACGTGGATCAGAACGGCGCAACGCCCTCGCGATACGGTATCCGCGGCATTCCGGCGCTGCTGTTGTTCAAGGGCGGCAAGGTGGTCGACCAGATCATCGGCTATGTTCCCCAGGAAGCGATCGCGGAAAAGGTAGAGAAGCTGATCGTGTAAAAGCGGTTGCCTGTGAGCTGGTTACCGCGAACAGTGAAATGCCCGGCATGAATGCCGGGCATTTGCTTTTTCTAATCCCTGTTCCCTTGTCCCTGTTCCCTGTTTTTAGTGATACTTTCTCAGCACTCCCAGCACGCGGCCCTGAATGGCAATCTGCGAGGCGGGCACATAGATCGGCTCCATCTCGATATTCGCAGGCTGCAGTCGCACCACGCTGCCCTCTGAGTAGAACCGCTTCAGCGTTGTCTCCGCTCCATGCACAAGAGCAACCACGATCTCCCCCTGCCGCGCCGTTCGTGTGCGTTCCACCAGCACATAATCGCCGCTGATAATGTGTTCGTCGCGCATCGAGTCGCCGCGCACCTCAAGCGCAAAGACGTCGCGGTTGCCCACCACGTCGAAGAGGGAAATCGACTCGATGGACTCGCTTGTTTCCACCGGCTTGCCGGCGGCAATGCTTCCGGCCAGCGGCAGCCGGTCGCTCGAACGCGTGCGCGTGCCGGGAGGAAGTACATCGATCGAGCGGCTGCGGTTATGTACGCGGTCCAGCATGCCCTTGTTTTCGAGATTTGTGATGTGCTTGTGTACCGTGGCCAGGCTCTTGAGCCCCATGCCGCGCGCAATCTCCTCAAAAGAAGGCGAGTAGCCATTGCGCGCCACAAAACCTTCCAGAAAATCGAGAACTTCCTTTTGCCGTCGTGTCACTGCCATCCGCTTTACGCTCCCTGCCGGCGCGTGCCGGCTTCGGCTTCGGTTTGCCGCAAGTTGCAGCAACCCTGCGCGCATTATAGCGAATAAAAAGCGAATCGCAATAAAAATTGCTTCTTATTGCCAACTTTCTGCGGCGATTGTCAGGCAACTCTCCCGATCTACTGCACTTTCTTAAAAAGAAGTACATTTTCCACTCAGGATTCCGCCGCAACCTGCCGATTCTGTAGCAAGGGCCCCCCGCATCCAGGTACGGAAATATGCATGAGAACGGAATGATCTTGATCGGTGAATATCTCCGCGGACGAAAGTCCGTTGGCGCCTCCGGCCCCGGCCAGGACGGCCCCGGCGCGGCACACGCTCCCTCCGCGCTGCTCGCGGCCTACCGGGATGCCATCGAAACCATGGGCCGCTGCGGAGTGGAGATCTCCAGCGCCGAAGGAGCCGCCCTGCTCGAAGTCATGGAGACAGTCTCCGCGAATCTCGAACAGGACAGCACGGAAGAGTCCGTCTCCCGTGCCGGTAAAAAAGTTCATGATCAGCTCATCGCCTGGGGCCATGGAATGGCCAGACACCTCGAGCACCGCACCAGCGAGGTCAAGGAGATGCTGCTCGTGCTGGCCCGGAGCACCCAGCGCGCAGGGGAGCGCGATCAACGCTGCGCGCGGCACATCGAGGCCATCACCCACAAGCTTCATGCCATTGCGAGTTACGATGACCTTCCGCTCATGCGCGAGTCCATCCTCGCCGCCGCCGAAGAGATAAGAAAGTCGATCAGCACGATTCTCGATGAGAGCAACGCCGAGCTGTCGGAGCTGCGCGCGCAGATGGCCGCTTCCAGGGACCGCCTGCAGGAAGCCGAGCGTGTTGCCTCTCTCGATTCGCTGACGCAGTTGCCCAACCGTTTCGCCATCGAAAAGGAGATCGCCCGGCGCATGGAAGAAGGACGGCCATTCAGCATCGGCCTCATTGACATCGACGACTTCAAAACCGTCAACGATAATCACGGCCACCTCATCGGCGACGAGATCCTGCGCCAGTTCGGCGGAGAGCTGCGCAACTCGCTTCGCTCAACAGACGTCGCCGGGCGCTGGGGCGGCGACGAGTGGGTGATGGTTCTCGATTGCCCTCTGGCTGCCGCGCAGAAACTCGTCGAACGCGTCAGTACATGGGTCTGCGGCAACTATCTTGTCGGCGCGCTGCGCCTATGCGTCACGGCCTCCATCGGCGCGGCCGAGTACGTCCCCGGCGAGACCATGCAGCAGCTTCTCAAGCGTGCCGATGAGGCCATGTATCGGCGCAAGCGTCCGCAGTGAAGTCTTGCCCATTTTGACACTTCATCTTCTCTTATCCCACTTACGGAATCCGCTCTCACTCTTTCATCTCTCTCATCTTGCGCTTTAAATCCTCTCACGCAATCGTGGAGATGCAGCACATGAAAGCTCTCTAATTCAGACGGCTCAAATGTGGACAGCATTCTGCAACAGATCGGGACAGCAGGAGAGCAAGCATTCATGAGATTGCTAATTGCCGAAGACGATCCGGCGCTGGGAATATTTCTTACACGCGGCCTGGAATCCGATGGTCACAGAGTGCGCCTCGCGCAGAACGGCGCGGCGGCTGTTGAAGCCTTCCGCGAGGAGATGCCCGAGCTCACGATTCTCGATCTGAACATGCCGGTCAAGGACGGCGAGCAGGTGCTTGAGGAGCTTCGCCGCCTCGACACCGATCTGCCGGTGCTGATTCTTACCGGACGCAACGAAGTAGAGACGCGCGTGCGCTGCCTTGACCTTGGCGCCGACGACCTGATGACCAAGCCCTTCAGTCTGCATGAGCTGCGCGCGCGCTGCCGCGCGCTGATGCGGCGCAAGCGGGAGGCGCGTCTGCTTCTGCGCGCGGGCGATCTCGAAATCGACCGCATGGAGCATACCGTGCGCCGCGCGGGCGAGCACATACAGCTCACGAATAAGGAATTCGCGCTGCTTGAGCAGTTGATGCTGAACCGCGGCCAGTGCGTCTCGCGCGTCGAGCTTCTGGATACGGTCTGGAAGATGGAGCCGGCGCAGACCACCAACATCGTCGACGTGTATGTGAACTATCTGCGCCGCAAATTGAAGGATCCCGCGCCGGGACATCTGATTCGCACCGTGCGCGGCCAGGGATACAAGGTTCCCTCGGATGCCGAGCTGGCTGTCGTGCTGGGGCCGGCCTTTCATACCGTCGCCTTACCCGCCGCGGCACGCACCGAGATGCTCTGACATCGACAGAACGCAAACGTCAGGCGCAAACAGCAAGAGCGTAAACAGCAAGAAGGAGAAGGAAACGTGGCCTCACCCGCATCGCATTCCACATTCGGCCCTCTTTCATTTGGCCCTCCGCCGGCCTCCATTCCGGTCTCTCGCGCGCGGCAGCGCATCGCGCTTCTGATCAGCGCCGATGCCAGCCTCCGCGAACAGTTGCGAGGGACGCTTGCCGGCCTGCGCTGGCAGGTGCGCGAGGCATCCTCCGGCGCGCAGGCCTGGGCGGCCGCGGACGGTGTACCCATTGAGGCGGCTATCGTCGATTCCTGGCTTCCCGATCTCGACCTGGGCGAGTTTCTCGCGGAGTTTCAGCGCTCCTTCGCCGGTGTCGATGTGCTGACGGTTGAGGGCGCGGTCAACTCGGAAGGTCCGCGCAGTCCCTACCGTCAGGAGCTGCTCTACGCCCTGCGGGTCAGTCAGGATGGCGCTTCTCGGAGTGAAGTCCTCACCGATACGGCGGCATGGAATACGGCACCCGAGATATTGGAGGCGCCGGAGCCATTCCCTTCGCCGGCCATCCCATCTTTTTCATCCACAAAGACAGAAATCGTCTCCGCGGCGCAGCCTTTGGAGCAGCGTCCCATCGATCACCGGATTCTCGATCACCGGGTTTCGGACCAGCGTCTTCCAGATCATCGCCTTTCGGATCACCGCCTCCCGGACCTAATCGGCAACGCGCCCGCAATGCTTGAGGTCAGCCGCCGCGTCCGGCTCGTCGCGCCGCGTTCGACGCCTGTGCTGATCGAAGGGCCGACGGGCTCCGGCAAGGAGCTTGTGGCTCAGGCTCTGCATCGTCTCTCGCCGCGCGCCCGCAAGCCCTTTGTCGCGATTAACTGCGCCGCCATACCGGAGGCGCTGCTTGAAGCCGAGCTCTTCGGCCATACGCGCGGGGCCTTTACCGGGGCCACGCATGGCAGAACAGGCCGCATTGAGGCTGCCGATGGCGGCACGCTTTTTCTCGACGAGATTGGCGAGATGCCGCTGGCGCTGCAGGCCAAGCTCCTGCGTTTTGTCGAGTGCGGCGAACTGCAGCGCGTCGGCGAGAACGAATCGGTACGGGTCGACGTGCGGATCATCGCAGCCACGCACCAGCATCTGGCGAAGAATGCCACGGAGGGCAACTTCCGCTCGGATCTTTACTACCGGTTGGCGGTCTTTCTCATCCGCACTCCGTCGCTGGCCGAGCGCGGCGAAGACCTGCCTCTTCTCATCCAGCACTTTCTGGACAAGATGGGCCGAACCGAGCCTGTCAAACGCATCGATTCAGCGGCGCTTGCGCGCCTGACGGCGCATGGCTGGCCCGGCAACGTCCGCGAGCTTGAGCATGTGCTGGAGCGCGCTTCCATCCTGGCCGGCGAAGCGCCGGTCATCTGCGCCGGCGAGATCGAGTTCGGCGCGATTGCGCACGCCTAACAAGAGAGAAGAGCGGAGAAGATCATGCAAATCGAAACGATGATGAGCGATCAGTTGGCCCGGTACCTCGATCTGGCCAACGGCCAGGTGAAGCTGACCGCGGAGAACATGGCCAATATCGACACGCCCGGCTTTCGCGCCATGGGCATGGACTTCGAGGCCGAGATGCGCTCGGCCATGTTCGAGGTCGAAGAGGGGCTTCCCGATCAGAAGGTACGGCTTCGTCCGGAGGAGAACCTGATCACGCGGCCCGACGGAAACAATGTTTCGATGGACCGCGAAAGCCTGAACCTGGCCGAGGCGCAGTTGAAGTTCAAGACCGGCGTCGCGCTCCTCAAGGGTGAGTACCAGGCGGAGATGAATGCGATACACGTGGACGGCAAATGATGTGCCGGGTTCAAAAGCGGAATTCGCTTTTCAGGTTTGAGTGCGTTATCAGGAGAACATCATGAATCTTTTTGGACTGTTGGAGACTTCGGGCAGCGCGATGCAGGCCGAACGGATGCGGGCCGAGGTGGTCGCGGCCAATATGGCCAATGCCGAGACGACGCGTACTGCCGACGGGGGCGCCTATCACCGCCAGCATGTGATCTTCGCGGCCAATGCCGGCGATATGCAATTGGATCCCAATTTTGCCCTGGCGATGAATGGGGCCATCGGCGCGCCGCAAAGCCTGATTGCGCCTCCGCCGATGCCGCTTCTTGGCTTTCCCGGCTCAGAGGGCGAACCCGCCGGCGGCGTGCATATCGCGCAGGTTGTCCAGGATCCGGCGTCGCCGTTGCGCCGCTACGATCCCGGCCATCCGGATGCCGGTCCCGACGGCTACGTTGAATATCCCGACATCAACCCGCTCACCGAGATGGTGGATCTGATGGGAGCGACCCGCGCCTATGGCCTGAACGGCTCGGCCGTGCAGGCTGAGAAGAGCATGATCGGCTCGGCGCTTGATATTGGCAAGGCTTAGAGCAAAACCAGAGGACGAGTGCTCTGTTGAAGATGAACAAGGTTGCCGCTCCCTGATGGTCGCGTCAACTCAGATGTTGTGGCCTCGGGATGCAGCATCTCTGGTTTTGCTGTAACCCGCAACGCCTCAAATAAGGAGAATCGAATGTTGCCGGCAATTACCGCGATTACAAACACAAGCGCTTCCGCAGTCATGAACAGCCTGCAGACACAGTTGCAGTCCCAAACGCCTGCGCAGCTTACCGGACTTTCCCCGATGACGGACGCAGCCGGAATGGATGCTGCGGGGTCGGTGCCGTTTGGCGATCTGCTCACCGACGCGGTCGGCGAGGTAAACCGGTTGCAGGATCAGGCGGGCCGCGCCGTCAGAGGGCTCATCACCGGCACCGGCGTCGATGTGCATCAGGCAATGATCGCCGGCGAGAAGGCCTCGATGGCCTTCGATCTGACGCTTGCTGTCCGCAACAAGGCGGTGCAGGCCTATCAGCAGGTTATGAGCATGCAGTTCTAGGCGGCTCTTCTCATAGAAGCGGCCCGCATTCCAGCGGCCCCGATTTGGACCACCTCGACGAACCGGAAGATAAAGGCATACAAGCATGGCAACGGGAACACAGATGGAGATGAATACGCCCCCTATCCACAACCCGCCCGGCAGCGGAGCGGGATCGGCACAGTGGACCGATGGGCTGGCGGCGCTGAAGACGCGCGCGCACCTGCGCTGGGCGGAGATGGAGCCTCGCCAGCGCTTCTGGGCCATTGCGGCCGTGGTCCTGCTCACGGCAGTTGTGGGCTTTGTCGCCTGGTATGGGCTGCATACGGACTGGCGCGTGCTCTATACGGGGCTCGACGCGGACGATGCCCGGCAGATGGAGCAGACGCTTGCCGCGGCGCAGATTCCCTTCGATGTCGGCGCGAAAGACGGCACGATCCGAGTCCCCGCCGCGCAGCTCGACAAGGCACGTCTGGCCACGGCGGCCAAGGGCGGCGTCAAGAGCGGCAGAATGGGCTTTGAGATCTTCGACAAGCCGAACTGGGTCGGTTCGGAGTTTGACGAGCAGGTGAACTACCAGCGCGCTCTCGAAGGCGAGCTTGAGCATACCATCGGCACACTGGCCGATGTGGAGTCGGCACGGGTCAACCTGGTCATGATGCACGACTCGCTCTTCCGCGAACAGGAGCGTCCGGCCAAGGCGGCCGTGGTGCTCAAGCTGCGCCATCCAGCTCTTGCCGATGGCGAGGCGGAGGCCATCCGCAACATGGTTTCCTCAGCGGTGGACGGCCTTACGCCGGACCATGTCTCGCTGGTCGATGCCGCGGGGCATCTGCCGCTCGGTCCCAAGACACCCGAGGCGCTGCGCCTCACCGCCGAGCAGGCTCTCGAAGAAAAGATCGTCGCCACGCTTGAGCCGGTTACGGGCGCAGGCAATGTGCGGGCCTCGGTGACCGTCGATTACGATCCTTCGGCAACCGAAGTCACGGCTGAATCCTACGACCCGGCCCAGAGCGCGCAGCTCTCCATGCAGCGTACGGAGCAGACTGCGGGATCGCAGCCTGCGCCCGCGGGGATTCCCGGCACGGCTTCGAACGCTCCCAATGCCCAGGCGCTGCCGGTCTATCCGCAGGTGAATACGCCGCCGCAGTCGGCCAAGAGCGAGACGGCCACCTACGGCGTCTCGAAGACCGTGCGCCACACCGTTGAAAACTCCGGCAAGGTTCGGCGGCTTACGGCGGCGATCGTCGTCAACGACCGCATGGTGCAGCCGGCCTCGGGCGCAAAATCCGCGGTCTGGCAGAAGCGCTCGCCGGAAGAACTCAGGAACCTCACCGCGCTGGCTCAGGCCGCCGTTGGATACGATAACGCTCGCGGCGATATGGTCGCGGTCGAAGACCTGGCCTTTGACGACAATCGCGGTCAGGCGGCGGCTTCGCCTCTCGAACGCGCGCTTCGAGGCGCGGAGAACTCGCCAGTGCTGATCCGCTACGGCGCGCTGCTTGCAGCTCTCGTTCTTGTCCTGGCGCTTGGCGTGCGGCCCGCACTGCGCAGCGCGGGCTTCGGCAAGCAGAAGCCGGGTGGATCTAAAACCGCGGAGCTTCCCGCGCCGCATGATTCCGCGTTCTCCGCGCTGGACTCGGCCGACTTTCACGCTCTGTCGCCGGAGGCGGCGCGCACCCAGGAGATTTTTACGCAGGTCAGCGAAACGCTGAAGCGTGATCCGGCGCAGAGTTCGCGCCTGCTGCAGAGCTGGATTCACTCCGAGTAACGCGGGCGCGCCGATATGTCCGCCGCCGGGCCCCAACCATCACAGGACACACAGAGGAAGGCACACTTGACGACGCAATTGGATTTAGAAACTCGTGAGGCGCGGCGCAGAATGACCGCGCAGATCAAGGGCGCGCGCAAGGCGGCAATTCTTCTTATTGCTGTGGGCGAGGAGATCTCGAAGGAGATTCTGCGCGCTCTGCCCGAAGCCGATGTGCAGCGGATCACCGAGGAGCTGGCAGATCTGCGCGGCGTCCCGCCCATCGTTTCCTCGCAGATTCTCGAAGAGTTCTGGGAGTTGCTGGAGACGCAGAACTTCGTCATGCACGGTGGCTTCGATTACGCCAACCGGCTGCTCATCGAAGCCTTCGGTAAGGAGCGCGCCGACGATCTGATGCACATGATCCGGCGCACGCAGGAGGCCTCGCACAGCGACCTGGCCAAGCTGCAGCGCACGGACCCCATACAGCTCGGCAAGCTGCTCGACAGCGAACATCCGCAGACGATTGCGCTGGTGCTTGCCCATCTCGATCCGCGCCGCGCCGCGATGGTGCTCGACAATCTCACCCCGGAACACAGGGTGGTCGCCATCCGGCGCCTTGCGGAGATGCGGCAGTTCTCGCCCGAGATGGCGCAGAAGGTAGCGCTGATTCTGCACCGCCGCCTTGAAAACGTCGGCGACACCAAGCGCAAGAGCTACTCCGGCTTCAAGGCGGTAGCCGATCTGCTGAACCGCCTGCATGTCGAGGAGTCCCGGCACATCCTCGAGAGCATCGAGGAGGGCCAGCCCGAGCTTGCGCTGGGCATCCGCAACCTGATGTTCACCTTTGAAGATCTGGTGACGGTTCCGGCTGCGACGATGCGGGAGATCGTCTCCGGGATCGACAAACGGCAACTGGCGCTTGCGCTGCGCGGCGCCAAGGAAGAGCTGCGCGCCCAGGTGTTCAAGGCCATGAGCGCGCGCGCCGTCGAAATGCTGCAGGAAGACATGGAGGTGCTTGGCCCCGTTCGATCGCGTGAGGTGGCGCAGGCGCAACAGGAGATTCTCAACCTGGCGCGGAAGCTTGAGGCCGAGGGCAAGGTTATTCTCAAACTCGAAACCGGGGACGAGATGCTGGTCTGACGATCGGGCCGGACGAAGGGGAAGAACGTGGGAGGAACATTGGCGATAGCGGCGATGAAGAGCGCATGGATCATTGAGGAGTTTGCGTATCGGCACGGGCCGGAGGCTCCGGAAGGGATGGGCTCGCGCTGGGCGTTTGAAGAGCAGGATGACGCGGAGGATGGTTCTCTCGAAGCTCAGCATTCCTCCGCATCGCCCGAGTCAGCCTCTTCCATAAGAGATGAATTGCTCCTGGAGGCCGAGCGGCGCGCCTTCGCGGCCGGCCGTGAGCAGGGACGCGAGGAGGGCCGTACGGAGCAGCGCGACCACGAGCGCGAGGCCAATGCCACGCTCGCTCATACAACGGAGGCCCGGCGCAAGGAAGAACGTATACGGTCGATCGAGAGCTTCGATGCGGCCTGCCAGCAATATATGCACGACATTGAGCCGGAGGTAGTGCGCCTCGCGCTCGCGGTTGCGGCGCGCATACTTCGGCGCGAAGCACAGATGGATACGCTTCTGCTTTCAGGAGCGGTACGTGTCGCGCTCGGGCAGCTTGCCTCTTCCACCCGCGTCAAGCTGAGAGTGCCGGCGGGCGATCTTGAGTTATGGCGCGAGGCGATTGCTCTTGTTCCCAATCCCGGCTCGCGTCCGGAGGTGACCACGGGTGAGGGAATGCGCCTGGGAGACTGCGTTATTGAGACCGAACTTGGTTCCGTGGATCTGGGCGTCCGCGCGCAATTAAGTGAAATCGAGCGCGGATTCTTTGATCGCCCCGGCTCGCGCGCATCGGCATACGCGGCTGCGAAGGCGTCCACACAGGACTCTGAGGAGGAAACCGCATGACCGCTTTGAAAGCCGGCATCAAGGTTTCCACTACGCTCGATGGATATTTCAGCCGCCTCAGGCGCAGTCAACCCTGGCGCTGGCGCGGAGAGGTGCTGGAATCCGTCGGCCAGACGATTGAGTCCGCAGGACCGCTGGCCTCCGTGGGTGAGTGCTGTGAGATTGTCGATCGCAATGGCCGCGCGCATCGCGCCGAGGTCATCGGCTTTCGCGGCTCGAATGTGCTTTCGATGCCCGTCGAGAGCACCGAAGGTATCCGCTATGGGGATGAGGTGCTGGCATCGGGCACGCACCCGGAGATTGAGATTGGCTCGGCGCTGATGGGCCGGGTTCTGAATGCGCTTGGCGAACCCATCGACAGCCATCGTCCGATGGCCGCTACCGGAACAGCTTCGCTCGACGGAAAAGTGCGTCCGCCACTCGACCGCGTCCCCATCAAGCGACCCCTTGGCACCGGCATTCGCTCGATTGACACGCTGCTCACGGTAGGACGCGGGCAGCGCGTCGGTATCTTTGGCGGATCGGGAGTGGGCAAGAGCACGCTGATCGGCATGATGACGCGCAACACCGAAGCAGATGTCACGGTTGTCGGGCTGGTCGGCGAGCGCGGCAGGGAAGTCGGCGAATTCCTTGAAGACGCGCTCGGCGAGGAGGGCCGCAAGCGTTCCGTCGTTGTCGTCTCCACATCGGATGAGTCTCCGCTGCTGCGCATGCGCGCCGCGCTGGCCGCAACCACGGTGGCTGAGTCCTTTGCCGCCGAAGGCAGGCATGTGCTTCTCGTCCTCGACTCGCTCACGCGATTCGCGATGGCCGCGCGGGAGATTGGTCTTGCCGCGGGCGAGCCGCCTACCGCGAAAGGCTACACGCCTTCCGTCTTCACGCGGCTGGCCAAACTCGTCGAACGCACCGGCCAGTTCCGCACAGGCTCGATTACGGCCTTCTATACCGTGCTCATGGAAGGCGACGATCAGCAGGACCCGCTCGTCGATGCCGTGCGCTCGCTGCTCGACGGTCACATCGTGCTTTCCCGTGCTCTGGCCGCGGAAGGCTGGTATCCACCCATCGAGGTTCTCGATTCCATCAGCCGTCTCATGCCTGCTGTTGCCTCGCAGGCGCATCGCGAACAGGCAGCGCTGGTACGCCGTCTCATGGCTGTTTACGCGCGCTCGGAGGATCTGGTGCGAATCGGCGCATACCGTCCCGGCTCCGACCCCGATCTCGATCGAGCCTTGCGCGCCCGCCTTGCCATCCGCAACTTTCTCACCCAGGACGCGCGCGAGCAGGTGCGCTTCGATGCGGCTCTTGCGCGGCTTCAGTCGCTTGCCGGCGAGGTGTAGCGCATGCCGGTCTCAAGCGCCCTCAAACGCCTTCTCCGCATCCGCGATCTCGAACAGGAGCAGCACCAGCGCGCGCTTGAATCGGCTCTGGCAGAACTGCGGCAGCTTGAAAGAGCGCTGGAGCAGGCCGCGGCGCGCCAGCGAGGCGGCCGCACCGGCTTCACCGCAAGCGTTCTCGATCAAAGTCTGGAGATGGATCGGAATCCAGAGCAGAACTCTTCTCGCAAGCCGCTTGAGCGGCAATCGGCTCTCACCGAGACAACCATCGGCAAACGCCATGCGCTGGCGCTCGCTCCGCGCCTCTTGCGAGCGGCGGCACAGGCCGCACTCCGCCGGCAGGAGTTTCTATCGAAGCGCATCGAGCGCCGTCAGGCCGAGACTCTCATTGAGGAGACGGAGGCCGCCGATGCCCTCGAAGCCAACAGGAAAGGCCAGAAGAGCCTCGATGACTGGTACCTGTCGCGCCCGCGTACTGACCGCCGAGACTCTGTACTTCCCAATGCATTTTCTGATGAGTCTGAGGATTTCTCAAATCTGCCATAGCGCGCATGAAGATTGTCCAATAGCACTGAGATTTCTCACCAATTTCCATCCTCAAACCTGACACTCTTCTAACCCTTCGCCCCATTCTTTGGCACGCCATCTGCAATTCCTCAAGGCATGACTGCAGCTGCGGCATTTCCGATTGCATCCCTCATTCCCGGCGGACAGAAGGTGCAGACCCAGTCCGACGCCTCCACGGCATCTTCCACCAGGGCCACTGCCGGCTCCGCAGCCATCAGCTTCCGTGCAGGTATGGAGGCTCTGGTGAGCGCAGGCCAGACACACGCCTCGGATGCAGCATCGTCCGAAGCTCTGAAGGATCAGCTCAAGGATCAGTTCGAGGATCACTTCAAGGATCAGCTCGCAGATGCCGGCACGGGCGTCGAGAGCGATACAAAGAGTGGCTTCCTCAACGAGACAGCCTCCCTGCCGCGCGCACTTCAAACACCGCAGGCATCCGTTCCTCCGGGTCTGGCAAAAACTGATCCGGCAGAAACCGGTCCCGCAAAGAGCGATAGCGCAGCTTCCATGCGATTGCAGGCTGTCCGGCAGCCGATCTCCGAGTCACCTGCGCTTCCGGCTTCCATTGCGGCCAGGGCTACTGCCGGCGCGACTGCGGGCAAGTCATCGGAGAGCGAGCGCCCGGCGCAGACAAAACCCGCGCGCGATAGCGAAAAAACCTCCGCACAGACCGGCCTCCCATCCAATCAGGGCTTCGCGCCGGCCCCGGTTCACGTTTCCAATCTCAACCTGCCCGCCGCGCCGCCGCCGCAGCATACGCAGACGATTCATGCCGGCGTGGAATCCGGCTCAACCTCCGCGACAAGAGCATCCTATACATCCTCCGCGCTCTCGGCATCGATCGGAACAGAATCCGAGTCGCAGGGAAAGGATCTTTCCGGCGCATTGACCGTTGAGGAATCGGTTCGTGCCACCAATAGCGTCTCCTCGGCGAATGCTCAGACCTCGCATGCCGCAGCAGCGAGTACGGCAGCCACGGCGCAGTCCGCGCCGCGGCGCGCGGATGCTTCGGCTCAGTCTCCCGCCGATGACCCCGCGCCGCAGTCCCAAATCAAGTCCGCCTCCGAGCAGTCTCTTTCCGGCAACGCGACAAATGCGTTGCCCAGCACCGAGCCCGGCACTGTGGCCGAGCAGACCCGCGCAGCTTCCAGTCACGCCGCCGCAACGCGCGAGCATGACTCGCTCCAGCATCCGATTGCCGGCGATGCGGCTTTGCAGAGCCCTGCCGTCGCTTCGCATACGATGTCGTCGCGCGATGCCGCGGGGATTTCAGGGCTTCCCGCGGAACGCGGATCATCCACAACCGGCACGGCGCAACAGGCCGCATCCAACTCGCCGACAGCGCGCGACACCTTTGCCGCGCTGGACGCCGATCCCGGCCAGCCCGCCACAACATGGACACATACGGGTCCACGCCAGGTCGAGGCAGGCTATCAGGACCCATCGCTCGGGTGGGTGAGCGTGCGCGCCGATCTCTCCTCTGGCGGTCTCCATGCCTCTGTTGTGCCCAACTCGCCGGAGGCCGCGCAGGCTCTGGGAAACCATCTCGCCGGCCTGAATGCCTACCTGGCCGAGCATCACGGCAGCTCCATTACCGCATCTCTGGCCGCGCCGGAGGATCGCTCCATGCAGCAGTCTGGGAACTCCGGCGCCCAGCCCGGAGCGCATCAGCAGGATCGATCGTCGCAATCGTCCGCGGATCAAGCCTCCGGACAAACATCCATATCCTCCGCGCTCCACACAGGCAGCTCCGAGCCGGAAGTCTACACGCCAACGCACAACGGACGAATTTCAGTCCTCGCATAGATCAACACAACACACGCAGGGAGGAAACATGTCAGCAACATCGGGAATCTTGAATCCGGTCACGGCGCCGCAGGCGAATCCGCTGATGAGCGCACAGGCCATGGACACTTCGACCAGCTCCAGCAGCAGCAGCGATACGACCATCTCGGCCAATGACTTTCTTACGCTCCTCGTAACGGAGATGCAGAACCAGGACCCCACATCCGACACCGATCCGAACGAGTACATCGATCAGTTGGTGAACGTAAACAGCCTGGAACAACTGATCAACATTAACCAGACGCTGACGACTGCCTTCCCGAGCGCGAGCGCCGATGCGAGCGCATCGCTCGCATCCGGCTCCTCGACTGCCTCTGCGCAGACGAGCACGGAAAGCACGAAAGCCGCATCCGCCCATGCCAATTCAACAAGCACCCTGGCCGCAATTACTCCGCCGCCCAACGGCCCGCATAGCGGCGTGTCATTCGATCCCACCAGGCCCACAGGCCATCCCCTCCCGGTGCGGACCGGCGGCCCGATCACATTCACGCCGCCCACAGGCCATCCCCTCCCGGTGCGGCCCGGCGGCCCGGTCAAATTCACGCAAGGCAATCTAGGCGCTTCCTCCACCAGTTCCAAGAGTCGCGCGGCGCTTCGTGTCGCGCGCTCGCTCGACGGCCAGCGCATTACGCGCTGACATCCCGGCAACCAGCGATCGGGCTCTCCACGCACGCCTGGATGCCCCTTGCACAACCACAACGAACCATGAATTCCCAACGTTGGACTTCCCAGCGCTGAACCACAGAGGAGACACACAATGGCAAGTTTCTACATTCCGTTGACCGGGTTGAACGCCGATACGACGGCGCTGAACACCATCGCCAACGACCTGTCCAACATGAACACCACTGGCTTCAAGAACCAGACGGTGAACTTCTCCGATCTCTTCTATGATCAGCTCGGCTCCACCGGTTCCGGCGATCCCATCCAGTCGGGCGCGGGCACCCAGGTGGCCAACATTGAGACCGACTTCAACGCCGGCACGCCCGATTCAACCGGCCTCGATACCGATGTGGCTCTTCAGGGCAACGGCTTCTTCGTCGTTGCAGGCGGAGGCCAGCAATTCCTCACCCGCGACGGCAATTTCTCGCTCAATTCAAGCGGCCAGCTCGTCACCTCCAACGGCCTCGATGTGATGGGCTACTCGGCAACCAACGGCGTCGTCAACACCAGCGGAGAGCTTTCGCCCGTCACCATTCCGGTTGGCGGAACGGAGCCTCCTTCCGCAACTACGACGATGGGCATGACGGTCACGCTCGATTCCGAAGGCAATTCCTTCTCCGCGCCGGTCACGCTCTTTGACTCGCTCGGCAACTCCTATCAGGCCTCGGTTGACTTCAGCAAGACCGGAACCAACCAGTGGTCTTACAGCATCTCGGTGCCAGACACGCTCACGGCGAACACATCCGCCGCAGGCGGCATCAACACGGTCAACTATAACTTCGGATCGAGCGGCGGCACGCTCGCCACGGTCGATACCGGCACCAACATGACCATCACCGGATTGAACGCCGGCGGCGTATCCACCACCATCTCCGCGCCCGGCATCACCGCCGGAGAATCCGTATCGAGCTACGCCACGGCTCTGCAAGGCGCGCTCACCACGGCCGGCATTACCGGCACAGTCACCGCCTCGGCCACCGGACAGCTTTCCATCTCCGGCGCCAACATCACGGTTGCAGGCTCCGTGATTCAGGACCCGGTCGCGACCAACAACACCGGCACGCTCAACTTCAACTCGAACGGCAACCTGGTCAGCCCATCTGCCAACGTCAGCGGCATCTCCTTTGCCGGCCTCTCGGATGGCGCATCTTCGCTGAACTTCAGTTGGAATCTCTTCAACTCGAACGGAACCGGCACCATCTCGCAGGTCGATGCCGCCTCCGGTGTCTCCTCGACTGCGGGGACGAACGGCTTCGCGGCAGGCGATTACAGCGGCTTCAGCATCGGCTCCGACGGCACGGTCACGGCCAGCTTCTCGAATGGCCAGAACCTCAATGTCGGCCAGATCGCTCTCGGCAACGTTGCCAACCTCCAGGGTCTCACCGCCAACGGCAACGGCGACTACTCCACCACACAGGCCAGCGGAGCTTCCTCCGTCGGCGTCTCCGGCTCGGCCGGCCTCGGCACCATGCAGGATGGCGCGCTCGAAGCCTCCAACGTCAACATCTCCCAGGAGTTCAGCGACCTCATCATCGCGCAGCGCGCCTTTGAGGCCAACTCCAAGGCCATCACCACCTTTGACACCATTACTCAGGAAACCATCCAGATGATCCACTAATCCCGATCCGCGAATCCGGGTCCGCAACCTGCACGCCAATCAGCGCGCAGCCGTAAACGCCCTGCTTCCTTCCTGCTTCAGGAACGGAGCGGGGCGTTTCCGCGTGTACACTTCCCCCATGCGCCCACTCATTTTGTCCTTTGCTGCAGTAGCTGCTTTCTGCCTCTCCGCGGCCGTGCAGGCTCAGTCTCCATCCATCCCCACCGCTATCTATATAGATCCTCCAGCGGATGCGGCGCACCCGGCAGGCATGGCCGTGCTGCACATTCCCATTCATGGCGTCGAGATCAACGGCATCGTCTACACTCCCTCCGGCGCAGGCCCGCATCGCACCATCGTCATCTGCCACGGTCTGCCCGGCAATGAGAAAAATCTCGATCTCGCGCAGGCCGCGCGCCGCTTCGGCTGGAACGCCGTCACCTTCAACTATCGCGGCTCCTGGGGCAGCCCCGGCCATTACAGCTTTGCCAACGATCTTGAGGACGCCGACGCCGTTCTCGCCTATCTTGAAGATCCCGCCAACGCCGCCCGGCTTGGCATCGAAACAAAGCACATCGTCCTCGCCGGTCACAGTCTCGGCGGCTGGGTCACCACCCAGGCAGCCGCTCATCATCCTGAGCTAGCCGGAGCCATTCTCATCTCCGCCGCGGACATGGCGCGCGCAGCCAGCCAGCCGCGCGAAAAAGTTGTCGCCCTGATGAGAGAAAACATGGAATCCCTCAACGGCACTCCCGAGGGCATCGCAGACGACGCCATCGCCACCGTCCGCGCCCGCACTTTCACAAGCGCAGCTCCCGGCCTCGCGAAACTCCCTCTATTAGTTCTCACATCGAACGACGGCCTGGCCCCCAACGCGGAAGCTCTCGCACAAGCCGTCAAAGCAGCAGGGAACTCGCGCGTCACCGTCATCCACGCCGCAACCGATCACGGCTGGGACGATCGCCGCATCTTTCTTGAAGCTGCGGTTCTCGACTGGCTTCAGAAGCTGCCATAAAACTTACGCGCGGTGCCGGATCTCAATAAACAGCCCCTTGCCCGCAGCCAGCTCAATGCCGCCGGCGTCCACAATCCGCGCCTCCACCCAATGCTTGCGGCCCTCGCTGCGCGCCACTCGGCCCTCCAGCCGCACCGGCCTCGGCTCGCCCGCGGCAGAGGAGGGAATCGGCCGCTTGTACTCCACCTCCAGCTTCGCCGTCATCGCCACCACGCCGCGCGAGCGCACCGCCTTGCTCATCGCCTCATCCAGCAGCGTGGCAATGATCCCGCCATGCGCGTATCCCTGCGGCCCTTCATAGCTGTCAGGAACCACCGCATCGCACACCACGGTTCCGTCTTCGGCAAGAAAAAACTTCAAGTGCAGTCCCACCGGGTTTGCCTCGCCGCAGCCAAAGCACCGGTTCTGCGCCGCATGCGCCATCGGAGTCAGGTTTTCGTTTGTCGCTGTCATAGAGGAAGATAAAAGCATCGCGCCTGTTCGAATTCTATCGGGCCGGATCGTACTTTATGAACCCCAGAACCCTTTTCATCCTGATCCCCGCTCTCATCTTCACCGGCTGCCGTTCGCACTCTCAACTCACACCGCAACAAGCGGGAGGCCAACACCTCTATCAGGAGCGCTGTGCGCACTGCCACGAGGAAAACGATCTCGCTCTCAAGCCGCCCCCTCCGAATCTCAGCAACCTTTTTCGCCGCTCCACGCTTCCCAGCGGAGCGCCCGCCACCGACGCGCAGATCATTCAAACCGTCCTCGGCGGCAAAGGCAAGATGCCATCCTTCGCCGGACGCTTCACGCAGGAACAGATGGATGCTCTAGTCGCCTACCTTCACACAGGCATCCAATGAAACAATAGGCATTGCGCCTGTGATACCATCCACGCCGTATACGTTATTCGACTTCCCCATGGAGATTCCAATGCGTCCCAGACTTCTTCCGCTCGCATCCGCGCTGATCTGCTTCGCCGCAGCCGGCTCTGCTCTTGCCGCCACAAAATCCGCTCACGCCGACCTGGTCAACGCGCAAGGCGCAACCATAGGTCACGCCAAGCTCATGGCCACCTCAGCCGGCGTGAAAATATCCGTCGAAGCCTCTCAACTCACCCCCGGCGATCACGGCATTCACATCCACAATGTCGGCAAGTGCGAAGGTCCCGCCTTCACCACCGCGGGCGGCCACTTCAACCCCACCGGCGCGCACCACGGCGTACACAATGCCGCCGATCCAAAACCGCATCTTGGCGATCTGCCCAATCTCACCATCGATGCCAAGGGCAAAGGCAAGCTGAGCTTTGTCGTACCCGGTGCCACGCTCGACCCCGGCCCCAACTCGCTCTTTCACGATGGCGGAACCGCGCTCGTCATCCACGCCAAGGCGGACGACCTGACGAACGACCCCTCCGGCAACTCCGGCGACCGCATCGCCTGCGGCGTCATCCAGCAGTAAGAGCAGGGAAGCTGGGGCGGTGTCTCAATTTGAATTGCTTTGTAACAGGGCACGACTTTAGTCGTGCCGAAACGGCCATAAAAATGAAATTGGGCTTTAGCCCCTGAGGCAGTTTCTTCAAACTGAGACACTACCCGCTTTTCCGCCGACTTGCCAGCTCGCTACGCGCAGCGCTAACCCGCTGCTTTTCTCTGCTAATTTCGCCAATCCTTCCAGCTTCGCTTTCCAGCCCTTCGTCCCTCGTCATTCGCCCTTCCCTCATTACCAAAGTCCACCACCCTTTCGTAACCCCACGACCTCCAGAAACTTTGCATGCAATTAACCCCATTTATGCTCTACTTAGAATCAGCAGTACAAAGGCCCGATCCTCACCGGAATCGGGCCTTTGTTTTTTCGACGCCATGCCGGCACGGAGCACAAACCGCACCGCCCGCAAGTCATTGATTTCATACAACTGGGGAAAGAAAAGGCGAACAAAACTCTGCACACTGAAATTTCATCGCAACTGGCTGCATAGTCAATTACTTACAGCCGAATGTGCAGATTTTGTTATTTTTTTGGTAACCACATTCCGTCGGAGGAAGCAGTGGCCTTCAGGCCGCTGAAAATAGTCGGGAAGAGAAATTAAGGGGCTTCAGCCCCGGGCTTTGACATAGCATGCGCCCCGTCATACTTGCCGCGCGGGGATATTTGCCTTAAGTAGTCCTCTTTCGCAATATCGTTGATCGCAATAAAAACGGCCCGGCTCCATCGGGAGTCGGGCCGTCAGATTCTTCCTGCTTATTCTGGTGCTGGAATATAGCGTGCCACGATGAGTAAAGTAAGTTCCACAATTTCGCGGAGGGAAAAGGATACCGGGCTATTCATTAGGATCTCCCTTCGGCACCGACAGCTTCTGCCTGGTTGCAGGTTGCGCGTTTGCGCTTACCGGTCCGGAGTCATCTCCCTGTGCCGGATTTGTACTTGCCATTGCCGTCAGTTCTGACTTCCGATACTTCGGCGCGCTGATGTAGCCATGAATGTGATCCTTCGTAATATCGTTGATCACAATCTCCATCGGCTGCGGGCTGTCCGGGTCGTAAAACATCGCCGGCTGAAAGAGATTCACATGCTTCTGTGTCAGCGTGTGATCGTCCACAATCAACTGCAGGTCCGCATAGCCTTTATTCACATTCGCCTTGCGCAGGCTCACGCTCATCGGCCCGGTCCGTGCATACTGCTTCGATTTGCTCAGGTCGAACTCGTAATAGCTCCGCTCGCCGCGCTTCTGCAGCAGCACCAGCTCGTCATGCGTCTTGGCAATCGATCCGCCCAACTCCGTCTTGGCGCTATCCAGATCGCCGCGCGTTGTCTGCAGGTCGGTCTGCGTCGCCGCAATCGCCTTGCGCTGCTCGTCCAGTTGCGCCTGCATCTTTTTCCAGCGCGCGTCCGACATACCTGCAGGCCGCCGCTGCCTGACACTCGGTGCGCCCGACGCACCCACACCGCCCACAGTCGCCGCCGGGGAAGGCTTGCTCAGCGCATCCACCTTCGCGGCCAGTACATTCAACTGGCTGTTCGTCGCATCCAATTGCTTGTGCGTCGTGTCCAGTTGCGTCGCCATCTGCTGGTTCTGCCAGTTCGCGGTCTGCGCGCTGTTATGTTCGTGGATGGCATAGCCAAAACCAGCTACCGCAAGCACAACTGCTCCCAGAATCGGCGCCAGGCGCTTCCAATCCGACCTCTCCGGTTCAGGTTCAGACCTGTCTCTATATCTTCCGGCCTCTTCCAGCACGAGGCACCTCCGGCAAAAACAAACTCTGGTGTCGGTTCAAGCACGTAGCCTGCCAAACCATGAAATTCGGAAGCCTCAATGGATCAGCAGCTTACAGAAAACAAAGCAGGAAAGCGGTAGGTAGAAATTTCCTCCATAGGGAACTTTTTGCTCGGTACCCCGCGCAAGCGGAGGCCAATTTTTCAGGGGGTTCCATCCATCACGAACCGAATCGAAACCGAATGAGTCATAACAAATTCCTCTGCAATTCCGTCTCATTCCTATACGGGGTCAAGCGATGCGGACTTTTTATCGGGATATCCGTTACGCCACGCGCAACCTGCGCAGGTCTCCGGCATTTACAACAACGGTCGTGTTGACACTGGCGCTCGGAGTAGGCGCAACCGCGGCCATCTTCAGTTGCGTCTACGCGCTCCTGCTCCAATCGCTGCCCTTTGCGGATGCGGGGCGCATCGTCGCTTTATCCGAGACTCACCCGCAAATTACGGGCGGAATCGAGGCCACGTATCCCGATTACGAGGACTGGAAGGCGCAGCAGCATAGTTTCACGCAGCTCGCAGCCTACTCCGCTCTCAATCCGGAAACAGTCTCGCTGGTCGCAGATGGGCACGCGCAGCAGGTGCATCGCGTGCTGGCCTCCGGCAACTTCTTTTCGCTGCTGGGGATCGCTCCGCTGATAGGCCGCGTGATCGGCGAACAGGACGACAAGCCCGAAGGCGATCACGTGGCATTGCTGAGCGCATCCGCGTGGGATCGCTACTTCGGCAGAGATCCCAGCATAGTGGGACGAAGCGTCAACCTCAATGGAACAGCCTTCACCATCATTGGAGTTTTGCCGGTCGGCGCCGGCTATCCCTCAGAAGGAGAGGTCTGGCTACCGCTGTCGCTGCTGGACCAGGAGACACGCGTATCTCGCGTGTGGCACTCGGTCAGGGTCCTTGGCCGCCTGCGTCCTGGTATTGGGTTGCCCGAAGCAAGAGCCGATATGCAGGCAGTCTCGGCGCGCCTGGCGGTCGCGTATCCCGCCACCAACCGAAACTTCGGCGTGCTGCTGAAGCCGTTGCGCGAGGAGTTGGTGGGAACGCTGCGCCCGGCCATGCTCAGCCTGCTTGGAGCTGTCTTTCTGGTGCTCTTGATTGCATGTGCGAATGTCGCCAGTCTCTTGATGGTCAGGGCCACGGCACAGCGGCGCGAGATTGCCATTCGACAGGCGCTTGGCGCTGGCCGAACGCAGTTCTTTTCTCAATTTCTAGCCCAGGCGGTTGTGCTCTGCCTGCTGGGTGGAGCACTGGGAATCGCATTGGCGGCCGCAGTTTTGCCGTTGCTGCGCATGGCGCTTGCTCACGCCGCATCTCTTGATCCCTCGATGATTCAGTCCATCAACCTCAACATTCCTGTATTACTGTTTGCGTTGTGTACATGCATGATGACGGCGATTTTGTTCAGCATCTTCCCGCTCCTGAACCGCTCGCCGCGCCTGACCGAGGCATTGCGTGCAGGAGAGCGGGGAAGCACCGGCGGCAGAAGCAGAAAGCGCGGCGCCCTGGTTGCCGGAGAGATCGCAATCGCAGTCGTGGTGCTCTTCTTAAGCACGCTTGTGGTGCGGAGTTTTCAGAAGCTGCTGGCGGTTGACCCAGGCTTCAGGACCGATCATCTGCTCAGTGCTGAAATCACACTGCCGGAGCCGAAGTATGGCGATGAGAGCCCCGTCACGAATCATTTCTATGAGCAGCTTCTCGAAAACATAGCGCGCTCTCCGGGTGTTTCCTCCGCCGCCACCACGACGATTGTTCCGCTCAGACCGTCCCAGGTAATGACTCGGTTTCTGGTGGAAGGCGCGCCTCCCACTGCGCCGGGCATATTTCCCGCCGCGCAAATCCGATACGTGAGCCCCGGCTTCTTTCATACCTTCGGCCTTGCTCTCCAAAGCGGCAGAATCTTTGAGCAGAAAGACATTGAGAAAGGTACTCAATCATTCGTCGTCAATGCCGCCTTCGTCCGGCGGTACCTGGCAGGCAGAAACCCGCTGGGCGCCAACATTCTTATCGGGGTGTTGAGCCCGCATCCGGAGAAGATTCCGGTGATTGGAGTGGTCTCCGACGCGCATGACCTTGGGATTGAGAGCGATGCGCAACCGGAGATCTATCTTCCGGGCTTCGGTCTGCACGCGGCTCTGCTTGTGCGCACCTTCGCGGATCCCGCGAGCGTTGAGTCCATCGTAAAAAATGCAGTGAATGCACTGGACCCCAACCAGCCCATCTACCACGTCCAAACTGTCGATGCGCTTATGTCGAACTCCATTGCCCGGCAGCGGATGACCGCCATGTTGCTCGGCATTTTTTCCGTGGTGGCGCTTGCATTGGCGGCCATCGGCATCTACGGAGTTCTTTCCTATTCCGTTGCACAGCGTTCGCGGGAGATTGGCGTGAGGATGGCGGTGGGAGCCACTCGCGCGCGTATCTTGCGCCTGATATTGTCGCAGGCTGCTCAATTCACAGGAATCGGACTCGTTGCAGGTGTTGGCCTGGCGCTGGTGGGTGCTCGCGTTATCAGAGGATTGCTCTTTGATACCGGCACAACTGACCCGGTTTCCGCTTGTATTGCCATTGGGCTTCTGGTGTTGGCCGCGGCTGTGGCAGCGACTATCCCTGCAATACGCGCCGCGTCCGTAAATCCGAATGAAACACTAAGATCGGAGTGACAATCCAAAGTCACGCCTTCCATTGAAAGCAAATCCCGAATCCATCCGGGTCTTTCAGGTAAAGCTGCTTCATTCCGTACCACGCAATTTTCGGTGGATCGAGCTCGACTCCACGTGCCATTAACTCCCGGTACGCTCCATCCACATCGGGGCAGCCCAGGTACAGACAAGTGTCCTGATGCCCGTCCCATCGCGCCGCATCCGGCTGGGCCGGAACATCGTCCGGATCGTAGGCCGTATTCAGCATGACATCCGCCCCACCCAGTTCCAGCATCGCCCAGTTCACATCGTCCTCGTCGTCGCTCATCGCCTTCGAGCGCCCGGTTACCGTAAACCCCAGCTTGTCCCGATAAAACCGGATTGACGTGGGCATATGAAAAACCTGAACCAGCGGAGAAATACCTGTGACCTCAATCGGCATGGCAAATGAACTCCTGCTCTTGATCTGCAGCCAAGATATACTGAATCTTGTGATGTCGCCTGAAAAAACCTTCTATCTTGAGACCTTCGGCTGTCAGATGAACGCCCATGACTCGGAGAAAGTCATTGGGACCCTCCAGCGCGAGGGCTATCGCCGGGTCGAGTCGGAAGAAGAAGCCGGCCTTATCCTCTACAACACCTGTTCCATCCGCGATAAGGCCGAGCAGAAAGTCTTCAATCGCCTCAACGATTACAAAAAGCTGTACAAATCCGGCAAACGCTTCGGCGTCCTCGGTTGCGTCGCACAGCAGGAAGGCGAAAAGATCTTCGAGCGCGCTCCCTACGTCTCGCTCGTCTCCGGCTCCGCCTCGTACCGCAAGCTGCCTGAGATGCTCCATCGCCTTGAAGCCGGCGAATCCCGTATCACAGGCCTCGACGACCGCCAGACCGACGAAACCTTCGAAACCGAATTCACCGCGCGCCAGAACCCCTATCGCGGCTACATCACCATCATTGAAGGCTGCGACAAGTTTTGCGCCTACTGCGTCGTCCCATACACGCGCGGCAAAGAGCGCAGCCGCACCTCAACTTCAGTTCTCGAAGAAGCAAAGCGCATCGCAGATCTCGGCTACAGCGAGATTCAGCTCCTCGGCCAGAACGTCAACAGCTATCGCGATTCGGAAGGGAAGTTGTCCTTCGCGGAACTCCTCGCCGCCGTCAGCCAGATCTCCGGCATCCGCCGCGTCCGCTTCACCACCTCGCACCCGCGCGATTTCACCAAGGACATCGTCGAAGTCATCGATGCCTACCCCACGCTCTGCGACCACATTCATCTGCCAATCCAGTCGGGCTCCAACCGCGTTCTTAAAGCCATGGCCCGCGAGTACACCCGCGACTGGTATCTTGAGCGCATCTCCTGGATGAAGGCGGCAAAGCGCAGAATCTCGCTTTCAACCGACATCATCGTCGGCTTCCCAGGCGAAACCCCGGATGATTTCATCCAAACCATGGACCTCCTCGCAGAAGTTCAATACGATTGCGTCTTCGGCTTCAAATATTCCCCTCGGCCCAACACGCCGGCTTTAGTCATGATTGACTCGATCCCCGAAGCTGAGAAAGCGCAAAGACTTCAAGTATTGCTTGAACGCCAGCGCGAGATTCAAAGGGTTAGTTATTCCAGACATTTAGGGGAAGTAATGGAAGTAATGGTTGAGGGGCAAAATCCAGCGCGCGGTCAGGTCTCGGGTCGCAGCAGTCAGAATAAATCCGTGAACTTCACCACCGGTTCGCCCATCGCCCCTGCTCCTGGAACCTACATGCAGGTCCGCATCACAGCCACGCATCCAAATAGCCTGGTAGGCGAAGCGCTCTAGCCAGAAAACCGGAACAGGGATAGAGTAGGAGGGAACTGATGGACCTCGAAGTCAAAATCCGCGGCCTCATGATGGACCCGGCAACCAATATGCCTGTGGTCGTCCTCAAAGACGTCGCTTCGGACGCTGTCATGCCCATTTGGGTTGGCATCTTTGAGTTCAATGCGATCTTCAACGAGATCGACAAGTCCGTGGCGTCCCGCCCCATGACCCACGATCTGCTCCGCAACATCATCCAGAATTTGAATGCTGAGCTGGATCGCATAGTCATCAATGACCTTAGAGACAACACCTTTTTTGCCGCACTCTGGCTCACGCAGCATGGCGAACAGGTGATGATCGATGCGCGCCCATCAGACGCCATCGCTCTGGCTCTTCGCTACGACTGTCCGATCTACGTCGATGAGCGCGTAATGCACGCCGCTCGCCTCAATCCCGGTGGCCCGGCCGACGGTCCATCGGCAGAACAACTGCGCGGCTGGCTGCAGGGCTTGAACGACGAAGATCTAGGCCGCTACAAAATGTAGCCGAGCGCATAAACCCTCCCGCACATTCCATTTCCATAAATTATTCGCGGCTCAGCCCCTAAGGGAAGAGTAAGTTTCACCGAAGCCAGCCTATTTAACCCTTTCAGGTTCAATCCCATAGCGATTGTATACAGAATATACGTTATCGGACATATTGACACATGCCGTGGATTATCTTGTCTCAGCGTCTTACTCCTCGCTATAGTTGCTTGACTCCCGAATTCGGACATTCCTGATGACAAAGATGATCAAAGTGCTGTTCGTCGCAATAGCCTTTCAGCTAGGCCTCGCGTCCCTGCTCATTGCACAGGTGCAAACTCAGGTCCCTCCCGTCATTCCCGGCGCAAAGCCAGTCACGCTTGAACGCATTAAGATTCACGGCGCATCGCTTGAAGGCAACCTCGAAGGCGACGCCGTTGACCGCGACGTTCTCGTCTTCCTGCCGCCCAGCTACGCCACTGACAAGCATCACCGTTACCCGGTTATCTACGCTCTTCACGGCTATTCCATCGGAGCCGAGCAGTGGTCGCATGAGATCCACGTTCCGCAAACCATCCAAGGCGCCTTCGCCCAGGGCGCAAAGGAGATGATCGTCGTTCTTCCTGACTCGAAGACCATCCACAACGGCTCCATGTATTCGAGCTCGATCACCACAGGAGACTTTGAGCGCTTCATCTCACACGACCTCGTCGCCTATATCGATGCGCATTATCGGACGTTGCCAAATCGTCAGAGCCGCGGCCTTGTCGGTCATTCCATGGGCGGCTATGGAGCTACCCGCATCGGAATGAAGCATTCTGACGTCTTCGGCAGCCTCTACATCATGAGTCCATGCTGCCTCTCCGCACGCTCTGCGAGCCCAGCAAACCCTGATTTGGAAAAAGCCCTCGCCGAAGTGAAAAACGAAGAAGATTCCGCTAAGCTCAACTTCTTCGCCCGTGCGCAGTTGGCCTCGGCGGCGGCCTGGTCCCCTGACCCAAAGAACCCTCCGCTCTATCTTGACCTGCCCACAAAGGACGGCGTTCCGCAGCCCGATGTTCTAGCCCGCTGGGCCGCCAATGCCCCGCTCGCCTTCGTTGACCAGTACATTGGAGACCTGCGTCAATATCGCGCCATTGCTATGGACGTAGGCGACCAGGATGGGCTGCGTATCGATGCCGGCAAGCTGCATGAGGTCTTTGATCGCTACGGCCTCGCAAACAGCTTTGAAATCTACTCCGGCACGCACACCAGCGCAGTAGCAGACCGCTTTCAGAACCACGTGATGCCTTTCTTCAGCAAAAATCTTTGCTTTGAAACGCACTGTCGTTGATGGAATGGTTTCTAGTTCCGGATATCCGCCAGCAGGCCTTCAATCTCCGCTTTCTGCTCTGCATTCAGCGGCAGCAGCGGTGCCCTTGCCTTCCCACCGTAATAGCCGTTAAAGTCGCAGGCATACTTCACTCCACTGATCCCAAGCTGGCCCACAATTCGCTGGCTTGGTCCGGCTATTCTCTCCTGCTTCGCCCGCGCCAGCTCCAGGTCGTGATCTTTCCACGCAAAGTAAACCTCCTGGCACGCCTGTGGTGCGCAAGCCGCAAACGCCAGAACGCCGCCTGCCGCTCCAGCCTCCAGCGACTCCAGCAAGGTTCCCGCAGAACCCGCCAACACCTGGAAGCCGACCTCTTTCATTCGCGTCTTAAGCAACGTCGAAGACTGTGTCACCGTCACCGCAACTCCGCCGCTTAGATCGCCCACCGGCACAAATCCGCTCTCCGTCTCAAGCTTCGGAGCCAGCATCCGCCCCGTCACCGGTTCAAAGATGGTCGTTACCGGCACACTCCGCGTGGGAGCAGTCCGCGTCGCCTCAACAAGCATCCTCACTTGCTCCACGCTTCCCGTCGAATCTTTAATCCCAATAATGTTCGGATGCTGTGCCAGTTCCGCCACCACAGGCACAGGAATGTTGTACGGCGCAAATCGCGGAATGTTGTACAGGATTACCGGCAGCGGCGATCGATCCGCCACGCTCCGGAAATAATGCAGAACAGCGGCCTCGCTCATCGCCGGCACATAGTACGTAGGAGTCCGCACCAGCACCGCATCGTATCGCGCCTCAGCGGCGGCCTCTGCCAGCTCAATCGTTCCGCGAACGCTCTCCCTGGCGACACCTGCAATCAGCACTTTCTCTGCTGCCGCCGCATCCGCCGCAACCTTCAGCACCTCACGCGACTCCGCATCGTTCAGCTCCACTGCCTCGCCCGTGGACCCCAGCACCACGATCCCAGCCAGCAGGCTCCGCGAGTAGCGAGCCACATTGGCCTCCAGCTTACGGAAATATACCCGCTCATCTGTGTAAAACGGAGTTGTCGCCGCTGTAAAAATGCCTTCGATATACATATCAACATTGTAAAGTTCGGAAACAGTCCCGTCCGGAAACGGTACGGTTTGGAACCTATTACCTTCTCTTACCCTTCTGTGCCATTGCCGCCCTGCCAGTGGCAATTTATACAATGATGACAAATCCACTGGAGCCACAAATGGCCAAGTCAGTCACTATAGAAATCGAAGCCGACGATGGCAGTGAAACGCTTACTCATCAGGTTTTCGCATTTTTCGGGCATACCTTGATCGCAGTTGCTATCTGGGGCGCCATGATGCTCGTCGGCTATGTCATCAATCCTACGTACATCCCGCAGATCGTTATCTCCACACTCTCGTTTCTCGTCCCGCTCATCGCCGGCGCGCTCATCATCGGCGCGCGGCCCAGTGAGATTGCTCCCCACGTCTGGCTCGCCGGCATCATCTGGATGCTCTTCCTCAGCCTCTGGCTTCTTGATCTTCCCACCGGTCCCAACGCCTGCAACCAGTGTGCCGCCACAGAAAAGATCGTGCGCTCGTTTTTCAGCTACCCCACTCCCAGCGGGCTCATCGATGACAACGGCCCGTTCTTCGGCACCTGGCCCGCCATCGCGACAATCGGCTATGGTATCGGTGCCGGCATCGTGCAAGCGCGAAGAAAAAACTCCGCAAAATAGCTCAGGCCGAGGCTTTTGCCCCGGCCCGCTAACCATCTCTCACTCTTCGTGTGTTCTACCGAGCGAGGCTTGCTCTGGCCCCATGAAGCTGCTGCAGCGCATTCACCGTAACCTGCTTGCGCTGCGTTGAGGCAATTCCCTCCACCGCCGCTTGCGCCGCCTCAATCGTAGTAATCGTAGGAATTCGCGCCAGAACTGCTGCGCGCCGAATCGCCTTCTCATCAAAGAACGGGTCTTGCCCATGCGGCGTGTTCACAATCAGCTGAATTCTGTCGCCCTTGATCAGGTCCACCACATTCGGCCGGCCTTCCTTCACCTTGAACACGCGCTCCACAATCAGCCCAGCTTTTTCCAGCGCATTCGCAGTGCCCTCAGTTGCCACCAGCTTGAACCCAAGACCCACAAACCGCTGCGCCAACTCCACCGCTGCGGCTTTATCCGCATCATTCACGCTGATAAACATCGTGCCGCCGGAAGGCAGCAACTGCCCGGCTGAAAGCTGCGCCTTGGCAAATGCCTCGCCAAAGCTCGCCGCCACGCCCATCACTTCACCCGTCGACTTCATCTCCGGGCTTAGCACCGTATCCACGCCGGCAAACTTGTTCCATGGAAACACCGGCGACTTCACATAATAGTGATCGCCAACCTCAAGGTCTTTACCGGAAGCAACCTGCTTCGGCAACAGCTCCTTCAGCGTGCGTCCAGTCATCAGCCGCGCCGCCACCTTCGCAAGCGGCACGCCCGTCGCCTTGGAAACATACGGCACCGTGCGCGAAGCTCTCGGATTTACCTCAATCACATACACCTGGTCCTTGCCGCTTGCATCCTTCTGAATCGCAAACTGCAGATTCACCAGACCAACAACCTTCAGCGCAAGCGCCAGCTTCCGCGTATGCGTCCGAATCGTCTCCAGCGTCTCCTCTGCAATCCCCACCGCAGGCAGCACACAAGAAGAATCGCCAGAGTGAATCCCAGCCTCCTCAATGTGCTGCATGATGCCCGCAATCACCACATCTTCTGAATCGCACAGCGCGTCTACATCCACTTCCACCGCGCTCTCCAGAAAGTGATCGATCAGCACCGGCCGCTCCTGCGAATACTCCACAGCCTCGCGCATGTACTTCGTTACAGCCTCGGCGTCATACGCAATCACCATCGCGCGCCCGCCAAGCACATAACTAGGCCGCACCAGCACTGGATAGCCAATCCGCTCACCAATCGCCAACGCCTGTTCCACGCCTGTAGCCGTGCCACCCGCCGGCTGTGGAATCCCAAGATCGACAAGCAGCTTTCCGAATTGCTTGCGGTCCTCAGCCAGATCAATCGACTCCGGCGAAGTTCCGATAATCGGCACTCCCGCCGCCTTTAGCCTGTGAGCAAGATTCAGCGGCGTCTGCCCGCCATACTGCACAATCATGCCGATCTTCGCGCCGCCCGCAGCCTCATGGTTATAGACCGCCAGCACGTCCTCCAGCACCAGAGGCTCAAAGTACAACCGGTCGCTCGTGTCGTAATCCGTCGAAACCGTCTCCGGGTTGCAATTCACCATGATCGTTTCGTAGCCATCTTCCTTCAGCGCAAACGCGGCGTGACAGCAGCAGTAATCAAACTCAATTCCCTGCCCGATCCGGTTCGGCCCCGATCCCAGAATGATGACCTTCGCCTTATCCGTTGCGGGCGACTCGTCTTCTTCGTCATACGTTGAGTACAAATACGGCGTCATCGACTCAAACTCCGCCGCGCACGTATCCACCAGCTTGAAGACCGGCCTGATTCCCTTCGACTCGCGCAGTTCCCTCACCCGCTTCACGCCGTCATGGCCCTCAAGCTTCCACTCCGCCGCAATGCGTTCATCGCTCAGGCCCATCCGCTTCAGTCTGCGTAGAGCCTCTTCCGTAATCTCTTCTGGAGTAGTCTTGGCAATTGTCTGCTGTTCCAGCGTAATCTCGCGAATCTGGTGCAGGAACCACGGGTCCATCCCCGTCAACCGCGCAACCTCACGCACACTCATCCCGCGCTCAAACGCAAACCGGATGTACCCCAGCCGCTCCGGCCTCGGCGTCACCAGCATCTGCGTCAACCGCCGCGGCTCCAGCACTTCAGTACCGGTCTTCTTACCGGTCTCAAGCGCCCTCCACGCCTTCATCAGCGATTCCTTGAAGGTGCGCCCAATCGCCATCACCTCGCCGACAGATTTCATCTGCGGTCCCAGCACATCGTCCGCGCCAGGAAACTTCTCAAACTGCCACTTCGGAATCTTCGTTACAACATAATCAATCGTCGGCTCAAAACACGCAGGCGTCTTGCGCGTAATGTCATTCGGAATCTCATCCAGCGTGTAACCCACGGCCAGCTTCGCC
Source organism: Occallatibacter sp. (assembly GCF_049510455.1). Classification (GTDB taxonomy): domain Bacteria; phylum Acidobacteriota; class Terriglobia; order Terriglobales; family Acidobacteriaceae; genus Telmatobacter. Next base: position 57,681 of record NZ_JBEKYX010000008.1, read on the forward strand.
GCAATCTTCGCAATCGGGAATCCCGTCGCCTTCGACGCCAGCGCCGATGACCGCGACACGCGCGGATTCATCTCAATCACCGTCATGCGCCCATTCAGCGGATTCACTGCGAACTGCACATTCGATCCGCCCGTCTCCACGCCAATCTCACGCATCACGGCAATCGCCGCATCGCGCATCCTCTGGTACTCGCGATCGGTCAGCGTCTGCGCCGGCGCCACAGTAATGGAATCGCCCGTATGCACACCCATCGGGTCAAAGTTCTCAATCGAGCAGATGATGATCACGTTGTCCGCAAGATCGCGCATTACCTCAAGCTCATATTCCTTCCAACCCAGCACGCTCTCTTCAATCAGGCATTCATGCACCGGCGATAAATCCAGCCCGCGCGCCAGAATCTCCATCAACTCTTCGCGGTTGTACGCAATGCCGCCGCCCGAGCCGCCCAGCGTAAATGAAGGACGAATCAAAATCGGAAATCCAATCTTGCTCGCAAAGTCCAGTCCATCGCGCAGGTTGTTCACCAGCGCCGATTTCGAAACCTCCAGCCCGATGCGAATCATCGCATCCTTGAACAGCAGCCGGTCCTCAGCTTTCTTGATCGCTCCAAGCTTCGCGCCAATCAGCTCCACGCCGTACTTGTCCAGAATCCCGGCATCCGCCAGATCCACCGCAAGATTCAGCGCTGTCTGCCCGCCCACCGTCGGCAGCAGCGCAAACTTGCCTGACCCCTGCCCAAGCATCTCCGCCTCGCGTCGAATAATCTCCTCAACATAAATAGTCGTTAGAGGCTCAATATAGGTGCGATCCGCCAGTTCCGGGTCCGTCATAATGGTGGCCGGGTTTGAATTCACCAGCACCACCTCATACCCCTCCTGCTTCAGCGCCTTGCACGCCTGCGTGCCGGAGTAATCAAACTCCGCCGACTGCCCAATCACAATCGGCCCCGAGCCGATCACAAGAATCTTCTGAATGTCATTTCTGCGTGGCATTTCTTAGCGTGTCCTGACCTAACGTCCGCCATTCTTCCGAATAGCGTGTTCAAATTCATCTTTACTCGTCACAACCAATGAGCACTCGTCCGCGCAAGCACCCGGCCCAAGCACAACATAAAGCTTCTTCCGCTCGATATAGGTAGCCAGCTCCGCTCGAACCACAATCTCATGCGCAGCAGGCGCATTCAGCGTACGCGCCACCCGGAACATATAATCGCCATCCACATGACCGAAGTGAAATTTCCCCGACTGATCCGTGTGCGTACTCATCCGAACCTTGTCATCCTGTGACAGGGTGACCTCAACATTCGCAGCCGGCGCGCCGCGGCCAGTAACTACAACGCCCTCCACATGGGTCAACCGAATCGGCCCATCCTTTTCCAGTTGCTGCGCATGAGCCGCCACGCAAACCATCGCACTCGCCACAACAACCATCATTATCCGGCCCAAAAAACAGCGGAGCCTGAGCCCCGCTGCCGTTGACAACCTCGTCAGAATGTCATCTCTCTCTGGCATTCCTCTACTACTCTTCCTCATCGATAAACCTCGCGCCTGTGCCCCACTTCCAGCACAAGAATCGTCACGGCTTGATCCTCTATGCGGCAGATCAACCGGTAATCTCCCGCTCTGTACCGCCACAGTTCTTGCATCTCGCAGGTCAGAGCCTTGCCTAAACTGCGCGGATCAGGCGATGCGAGCAGTCTTCCGTGCAGAAATTTCAAGATTCGTTTTTGAACCGTTGCGTCCAGGCTTTGCAGTTGCTTTTGCGCCTTTGGGAGGAAACTCAGCTTCCATTCCAAGTGATTTCACGACCTCCTCAAAGGGAACTGCCTTGGACACATCCGAATCACGAAGCGCGGCCATGCCTGTCTCATAATCTTCGCAGTCTTCCAGCCGCTCAAGAATCGCTCGGCGGGCAAACTCCGCTTTCGTCTGCCCAGCCTTCGCCGCCTGCTGCTCCAGCAGTTGCTCAACTTCCGCACTCAATTGCAATTCCAGCATTCCTTTGCCCTCCTTGCCTAAAGTCTACCGCCGTCGCAAAAATACCGCTTGCGCCTTATCCCTTCCACTCCTCCATCAGATTCCGGAAATCCCGGAAGAGATAATGCGAATCATGCGGCCCCGGAGCAGCCTCCGGGTGGTACTGCACGCTAAACAGCGGCAGCGTCTTGTGCCGCAAGCCCTCCAGTGTATTGTCATTCAGATCCACATGCGTCAGCTCAACTTCGTTCGCATTCACGCTCTCCGGATCGACGGCGAAGTTATGATTGTGCGCCGTAATCTCCACCTTGCCGGTAGCATTGTTCCGCACCGGATGATTCCCGCCATGATGCCCGAACTTCAGCTTGTACGTCTTGCCGCCCAGCGCCAGCCCGCATAGCTGATGCCCCAGGCAAATCCCAAAGACCGGCACGCGTCCCATCATCCCGCGAATCGCATTCACGGCGTAATCCACAGGCTCCGGATCGCCCGGCCCATTCGACAGAAACACGCCATCCGGCTTCATCCCCAGCACATCTTCGGCAGATGTCTGCGCAGGCACAACCGTCACCTTGCAGCCTTCGCGAGTCAACATGCGCAGAATATTCCGCTTCATGCCAAAGTCGTAAGCCACCACGTGCAACTGCGGCCTATCCACTCCCGGAGTCAGCAGAGGATCGCCCGTCTGGTTATGGCTATCGGATTCGTCAAAGGTGTAAATCGTCTTCGTTGAAACCACCTTCGCCAGATCGGTCCCATCCATCTTGCGAATTTTTCTGGCTTTTTGGACAAGTGCTTCGACATCGGAAGAGACCGTCGAAATCACTCCACGCATTACGCCGTTATCGCGCAGGTGCCTTACCAGCGCTCGCGTATCAATCTCCGCCAGCACGGGAACCTGGTAGCGTTCCATGTATTCGTCGGTTACCTGCTCGGAGCGCCAGTTCGAGCTCACACGCGAGAACTCACGCACAATCAGGCCTTCAATAAACGGCTTCGCCGCCTCATTGTCTGCCTGGTTCGTTCCGTAATTCCCGATCTGCGGATTGGTAAGAACAACGATCTGTCCGGCGTAGGAAGGATCGGTAGCGATTTCCTGGTAGCCGGTAAGGGAAGTATTGAAAACTACCTCGCCCTGGCATTCACCAGGTGAGCCGTAGCCTTCGCCGCGGAAGATGCGCCCGTCTTCGAGCGCAAGAATAGCCTGCATTGCCTCTCCGGGGAGTGGATTCAATCGATTTTATCAGGTCTCACTCCTCGCTGTTCGATTCCCGACGCGAGGCAAGGGTTGTGCAAAAACTTTCGCGAAATGCCTAATTTACAATGCCCGCATCCCGCCTTGGCCAATACACAAACGCGGCCTTCCCATAGATCAAATCCCGCTCCACCGGCCCAAACTCCCGGCTGTCGGAAGAGATGGACCTGTGGTCGCCCATCATATAGTAGTAACTCTCCGGAATCACCATCTCCGGCAATGACCGGCTGTCCCGATACTCATCCGGCACATACGGCTCTTCAAGCCGTCGCCCGTTCAAAATCACATCCCCGCCGTCAATCCTCAGCCGGTCTCCCGGCACCGCAATCACGCGCTTGATGTAGCTCTTCTCCGGATCCCTCGGATAATGAAACACCACCACATCTCCGTGCTGAATCGCGCTGAAGTGATACACAAACTTGTTGATGAACAGCCGGTCATGATCCTCCAGCCGCGGCAGCATGCTCGTACCCTCCACACGCACCGGCTGATACAAAAACAAAATCATGAAAACTGACGCGACAACCGCAATCAGCAGGTCGCGCACCCACAACATCAGCGTGCCTGTCTGAGGCGCAACAACAGGAGCAGAAACCTCGTGTACCTGCGCCTGGCCTGCTTCGTTTTCCTGATTTTCCTGGGAGATCATTGCCTTCTACTACTACTTTAGCTTACTTTCACTGGCATCCCAGCCCGCCCGGGGGACAAAGCACACGCGGCTTCTCCATCGGCTTGGGTTGTGATGCGGAAGGCACCAATGCAGTCGCCGTTCCCGGCGCGCCCACACCGCCCAGGTTCGCTTCCTCCAGCGTCAGCGGCCGCTGCAGCATCATCTCCACCTGCGTGCCCGCATCGATATTCACATCCGCCCCGCGCGTAAAGAGTGACACAATCCCCGCCGCCGCCGCGCCACCGGCCAGCCCGATCAAGCCTCCCGCCAGCGGATGCCCCGACCCCAACCCGCCAATCGCGCCCACCGTCCCGCCCGCTGGAATCGCTACCTCCGCAACCTTACCCATATTCCGCGTCTTGTCGCTATCCTGCTCAATCGTGCCTTCGCCGTCGTCCTTGACTGACTGCTTCCTCGCTCCCGGCACACTGTTCACAATTCCCGGAATCTCCACCACGCTTCCGTTCGGAAAAATGATCGATGTGAAGTGCATATCCAGTTGCGCCTTGCCCTTCACGTGCCCCGCTCTCTGTACGCGATCCACCATGCCCTGCACATATACGCCAGTCGGAATCATCACCCGGTTCCCCACCACCACCGGAAACGTCGAAACCAGATACACCCCATCGCCCGGCCTGGCGCTCTTTGTGTTCAGCGAGTTCCTGAGTTGCAGCAGCACCTTCGTCCCCGCCGGCACGATGTACTGCTTCGGCTGTGACGCAGCCGCTTGTGCTGGAACCGCAGTAGGAGGGGCCGTCGATACAGGCTGAGCCGTTGGCGCAAGTGCCGCCGGAGCGGGCGCTTGCCCTGCATCCTGTCCGTGGGCTACCACTCCCAGCGTCATCCACAGCGTCAAACCGATCCCCGCCGCAACTCCCCGCATCACTGCCCCTCCAATTCGATAGACTCCCGACGTGCAATCAAGGATAGCCCCATTCCGCCCCTTTGTGCTGTGTTTGATAGGCACCAGCTTCAGCCCGTACATCTCATCAGCGAATGAATTCTTGGGGCTTGAGCCCACCACAGAAAAAATCCCCCAAAAACACATTTCGCGTTACGATGCAAAGACAATGCAGCCCGATTTCCAACCCGCCGACCGCGACGCGCGCTACGCCTCAGCACTTAGCGTGCTTCAAGAAGCCATAGCTGCCCATGCCTTCCCCGGTTGCGCCTTCGGCGTCCTCGCCAATGACAAGATCCTGCTTCACTCCGCCCTCGGCCGTCAAACCTACGACGCGAACTCGCCCGCCATCACCCCGGACACACTCTACGACATCGCCAGCGTCACCAAGGTCGCCATCACCACCACTGCCGCAATGCTTCTCCATCAGCGCGGTCTCCTCGATCTCGAAATGCCTCTCGGCGAACTACTGCCTGGCTTCGTCATCGGCCGCCAACCCGGCTCACTCGCGCGTCACGTCCACCTTCATCATCTCCTCGCGCACTCTTCCGGCCTTCCCGGATACGTCCGCTTCTTCGAACACCACACCACGTCCACCGGCCTGATCCGCGCCTGCCTCGAACTCCCCATCGAAGCCCCTCCCGGCACGCGTGCCGAATACTCCGATCCCGGATTCATCCTCCTCGGCAAAGCCCTCGAAGTCCTAATACACGAACCCCTCACCCAATGGGCGCACCGCGAAATCCTCGCCCCACTCGCCATGTCCGCCTCATGCTTCTGTCCACTTCCCACCCAGCGCGCCGCCATCCCGCCCACTGAGCTGGATACATGGTTTCGTCATCGCATCATCCAGGGCGAAGTCCAGGATGAAAACGCCTCCGTCCTCCACGGCGCAGCAGGCCACGCAGGCCTTTTCTCTAACGTCCCCGACCTCCTCCGCTTCGCGCAGTCCATCCTCAACGCCAGCCAACCCAACGCTCTCTTCACAAGCGAAACCATCGATCTCTTCTCTCGCCGTCAGCCTCCCCCCGGCAGCTCCCGCGCCCTAGGCTGGGATACACCGTCGGAAAACTCTTCCTCCGGCTCGCACTTCTCGCCACGCTCCATCGGCCATCTTGGCTACGCCGGCACATCTCTCTGGATCGATCTCGACGCCCGCATCGCCATCGTCCTTCTCACCAACCGCACCTGGCCTGATCGCCAATCCCAGCTCATCAGAACCGTCCGCCCCGCCTTCCACAACGCCATCCGCGAAGCTCTCTGATCACGGTCCCTCAGTCCGCATAGTCCTTGCTCTTCTGAATACCTCCGTAACCCTCCATCATTCTCCGCTGTCCATAACAGGAGTACAATTCAGAGTTAGGGGCAAATCGATGGCAACCAATACACTCACGCCTGAGACTGACACCGCACCAATCTCATCGAGCACACCCACCGCAAAACAAGACCCTGCTTCCATCCTCCAGCAGCTCATCACTGAGAGCATGAATGAAGCCTCACAAGGCTTCGATACCAAGTCCGCTCTTGAGATCGCGCGCATCATCAATCATGAGGATTCCAAGGTCGCCGCAGCGGTCAAAAAAGCCATACCGGAGATTGCTCTGGTCATCGATCGCGTAGCTCGAGCCCTCCGCGACGGCGGTCGCCTCATCTACGTCGGCGCAGGCTCCAGCGGCCGCATCGCCGCCCTCGATGCCTCAGAATGTCCTCCTACCTATTCCACCGCACCCGGCCAGATTCAATACATCATGGCTGGCGGACCCAAAGCTCTCGCCTCAGCCGTTGAAGTGAATGAAGATTCCGAAGAGCTGGGCCAGCGCGACATCGCCCGCCGTCGGCCCACACGCAAAGATGTCATCATTGGCGTTTCCGCCTCAGGCCGCACGCCCTACGTTGTCGCCGCCACTGCTTACGCCCGCGCCCGCGGCGCATTCACCGCCGCCGTCTCATGCAATCACGGCACTCCGCTGGCTGAAGCCGCTGAAATCGCCATGATCGCCGAGGTCGGCCCGGAAGTAGTCTCCGGCTCCACCCGCCTCAAGGCCGGCTCCGCTCAGAAGATGATTCTGAACATGGTTACCACCGGAGCCATGACACGCCTGGGTTACGTGTACGAGAACCTCATGGTCAACGTACACATGCAGAACTCCAAGCTGGTCGAGCGCGGCATCCGCATTCTCATGCGCGCCTGCAACATTGACCGCCCCACCGCCGTCGATACCATCAAGTCCGCCGGTCGCAGCGTCCCCGTTGCCCTCGTCATGCTCAAGGCTCGTGTAGACAAGCCGGAAGCCGTCCGCCGCCTCGCAAAATCAGACGGCAACGTCCGCCTCGCCATCGAAGACACCGTCCTCGAACTCTAAGTTCTTCCAAAAGTAAAAACCCCACTCCGAGTCATGCTCAGAGTGGGATTTTTATGTACAGCCTTTGCCTTTTATCTACAACCCTGTTCCCTGCCTTACTCATGCGCTCCATGCTGCTTCAGGACATCCGCTGGATGGTGGTCATTCATCATCAGCGCGTAAGTCAGCGGCCTGTGCCGGCTGCTGTCTTGAAAGTTCACATCCGCGCCCTTGTTCACAAGCAGCTCAACCAGGTCGCTGTACTGCATCTGCAACGCCACATCCAGAATAGAGGTCGTGTATGCATCCGTCAGATTCGGATTCGCTCCGTGGTCCAGCAGAAACCCCGCATCATCCTTCTGGCCGCGCATCACCGCAAAGTACAGCGGAGTTGCACCGCTGCCCGCCTGCGCATTCACATTCGCGCCCTTGGCCACCAGCATCTGCACAATCTTCTTGTGGTTAACCGAGAATTCCGCAAGGTGCAGCGGCGTATAACCAACGGTCGCGCCAGTCACCTGGTCTCCGTGAACGTTCAGCAACACCACCGGGTCGCGATGCGTACCGGCTCCTGCAAACTCCTGCCCCAGCTCCGTCGGCCCAAACGCACCATAGTGGTTCGTCACATTCGGGTCCGCGCCCGCATCCAGCAGCACCTGCACTGCTTTGTCCTGCCCATGCAGAGCCGCAAGATGCAGCGGCGTATCGCCATTCTTGTCCTGCGCAGACACAGCCTTCGGGTCGCTTTGCAAAATCGCCTGAATCTTCTTCACATCGCCTTTCAACGCGGCATCATGAATCGGATCGCCCCACGCCGCACCACCCAGAACCATCGCCACGGCTGTCACCAGCACCAGCCGAACACCACGTCCAGAAACCACTCCGCGAAAAACAGAAAACATTCTCATTCCTCCGGTATCGATAAGTGCAGTATTCCTCTGCACTGCCAAGTCTAAATGCGCGCCTTCTATTTGTATGGCTTTTTGTATGGACGATCCTGCTCCCGGATAAGTCGAAAAGCCGCAGTTTCGCAGTCGCTTGAGTTACCCTGTGCTGCCATCTCTCGTAAGCTGCCTGTTTTTAGCCGGTTAGACGTGGCCTCACAGTTCCTGTGGAGAGGGATGCACCTGTGAAACGGTGCGGCGGATTGCGATAAATAACAGATTTTCAACTGTTTGTAGCTTGCTTCCAATTCACAGATTCGCAGTTGAACGGGTGGCTTCACAGTTTCGCGCTCCAAAATCACAGATCTGCTTCCGTACATCAGGCAAAAACTGCAAAGGCCCGAATCCAGTCGGATTCGGGCCTTTTGCCTGCTGATTATGAGTGTGGCATAAACGGCCGTAATTTTGTGCAAACTATCTGAGAGCAATCGCATTACGAAAGTACAATGGACGAAAGTAACCACAAATCGTGTATAGATCGTGTGTGTCCCAGGTCCCTGGGTCAAGGCGCCCAAACGTTTGTTACGCTCCGGGCTGCTGAGCCGGCTGCTGTTGGTTCTGCTGCTGGCGCTTGGCCCTGCGCGCGGCCAGCATCTCTTCGTACTGCTGCTTCTGCTGGTCCGTCATGACCGCTTCCAGCTTCGCGTTGGAGTCATCCATGATGCCTTTGGCCTTCGTCCGGCGGTCAGCCGGAGCCACTGAGGAATCGGTCCGTAAAGCCTGCATTTGAGTGGCCCGATCCTGCAAAATCGGCAGGATCTGCGTCACCTGGGTTTTGCTCAAGCTAAGCTCCTTGCCCAGCCGCCTGGCTTCCTTGGTGGGGTCCGCGTCGCGGTGCATATCGCCGCCCGCAGGAGCCTGACCAGTGGGTTGCTGAGAGGCCGGCTGTTGATCGGCAGGCGCGGCCTGAGCCTGGGCAAATACCGCGCCGGTTGAAAGCAACGCGGCGAGAATAAAAGTAGCCTTACGCGAATTCGTCATGTTCGTTCTCTCCATCGGGCTAGTCCTTATGGTGCTTAACCAGCCGGATGGATACTCGAACACAGGGCTGCCGCAGTAGTTGCTAAAAAACCTTGCGGCCTTTCCGCCGGTTCGCAACGGCGAGAAAGGCCGCCATTCAAGTTGAATGTTTACTTGTCGGTATGCGCGTCCACATGCTCTTTGGAGGCATGCTCGGCATGGTCCCCGGCATGAAGATCATGCCCATGAGCCAGATGCGCATGGTGCGCAGCCTTATAGTGGTCGCCCGCTTCATGATGCTTCGCGGCTTCGGTATGGTGGTGTGCAGCCAATCCGTGATGATGAGCCGCCTGCTTGTGATGATGCGCCGCTTTCTCAGACATAGGGAAAATCTCCATTCCGCTCGCAGATTCGGATTCAACCATCCACAAGCATGGATGGATTCTTGTCTATGCGAGATTGGGCATGGTTACGGCGCATTCAATTCGGGGTGAATATGCGGTGAACGGAATGGGGGAGTTTGCTGCCACGACTTTATTGTTTTGCTTACCTACAGAGCAATCCTTCGCGCGATGAAGCTTGGCTTGGTCTTTTAATCGAGATTGCAACAAACCCATCATGATGTCACTGTTTGAATTTTTGATTAAGCCATTCGTATACAGCTCGTTGTTCTTCAGTTCCTGCGATTCGCAATTGGGCAAGTATTGTCTCGGCACGCGCTTTAGTTTCATGCAATTCTTTGCGACCATCGACACAGATTGAACAGGAGACATTGATATGAGCTCGGTCTTTTAGTGTCCCGTCTCTAAAGTCCGTGTACAAAATCGGGCGACGGAATCGAGGATTTGGTCTGCGGTCTTGTGCCAGACGAAGGGCTTTGGGTTTTTGTTATGTTGCAGGATGAAGCCACGGAT
>NZ_JBEKYX010000080.1:0-19065 GCF_049510455.1 Occallatibacter sp.
GGCAGCTTGTTGTTCTTCTCGTTGGCACGCTTGACGGTGACATCGCTGAGCAGGAGCGCGGGGGCGAGGACGGTTTCCGGGGTCGTGGAGTTATAGTTGGCTACCCAGAGCTTGTTGCCTGCCGCTTCAATGCCGGAGCGGATGGCGCGCTGATCGATATCGGCGAGGGCTGCGCCGCGCACCAGTTCGCGCTTGCCGTCTGCTACAGAGACCTTGTAGAGCACGTGCGGCGAGAGCCCGGAGCCGAGGGTGGCTGCGTAGTAAACGCTGGTGAGGCCGCGGTCTTTGGCCATATCAAGCAGCTTCTTGTTGAGGTCATCGTCGGAGAGACCGTTCTCGGCTGAGATTTTAAGCACGCCGATGACGGACCGCGCTGGGCCGGAAACTGCGGCGCGCGCGTGGCCGTTGGATTGCGGGAGATCGCGCACGGGCACGCGGCCGATAAGGTAGCTCTCAAGCTTGCCCGCGGTGACGAGCTGCACGGCCTGGGCTGCGACGCCTTCATCATCGACGTCATAGGCGCCCATCAGATCCTTGCCGTCATAGGTCTTGAGGCTGGGGTCATCGACGGCGTTGAGAAAATCGGGCAGGATGCGCGCGTGATAACTGGACGCGAAGGGCCCGTTGGTGCGGGCCTCAGTGCCGAGACGCGGCCGCGTGGCGGCAAGTCCGGAAGCCAGAAGCGTGTGCATGGCCTCAGCTCCGGCGTGCGAGGAAAGAAGCAAAGGTCCGTGGTACTCCTCTTCGACCAGAGGCGCGTTGCGCAGATCGGCGAGCGAGGCGATTGTGCGCTCCGCGTGTTTTTCGAATTCATCGGGTGCGTCGAGCGCGGCGAGGGATCTTCCGCTGGAGGCGTTGGTGCGGTCGATGCGCATTCCATCGGCGGCCTGGGTGCCGACGCCGAAGGACTCCTGATAGCTGGAGCTGGCCTTGCGGACGATGGTGCCTTCACTGTTGACGAGCCATGTGGTGACAGCACGCGCGGAGAAGGATGAGACGCAGTACTGGACCGGGTTGTCTTTTGCCGCGTTACGGTAGAGCCCGCTGGCGTGCGCGACGCGGTCATCCCATGTCTTCTGCGCCTGATCGTTCAAATCGAGAGCTGTGGGCGCGGCGAGCGAGATGAGCGGCTTTTCCTGGCTGAAGTCATCGGCCTGCGGAGGGGTCTGCACCTGCTTGAGCTCGGCCTGCTTGCGCGCGTAGGCGTCCAGGGCTGCCTTATAGGCGTTGTCGGCGGCGGACCAGAGGGCGGAGCGCAGTGCGATGGGATCGTCGTCGATGGTTGTGATTTCGACTGCGCCGTCTCCGCGCGCGGTGGAGCTGTCGGTTTTGTAATCGCCTACGCGAACCGTTACGCGCGCCACGCGCTGATGGCCGCTCTCGGAGCCTTCGCTGGAGCCGAACTCAGCGCGCGTCTCAAAGTTGGTGACGTCCTCAATGCGGAACTCGATAAAAAATGGCTTTTGAAAGCCCTGGAGCTGGAGGCCGGACTTGCTGCGGTCCATCTCGGTGAGCATGGCTTTGAGGACGGGATCTTTTTCTGCTTCGGTGCGGGTTTGCTGGGCGGTGGCTACTGTAACGGAGATCGAGGCTGCGAGAAGAATTGCGATCCCTGGTCCCCAAATGCGAGGGACCAGGGGCACCCGGCACCCGAGAGTAGAGGCAGAGCGGATTGAGGTCACTTTGTGCCTCCTGTGGCTGAGGGGATGGGCAGGATTGGTGGGCGCGATGTGCCCTGCGGCTGGCGCTGCGTTTCCATCTCGCTGACCAGCATGGCTGGAGCAATGGCGCTGACAGGAATTGATCCCGACTCCGCGCCGCACTCGCCGTTGAAGACTTCGCTCTTGTTGCCGGTGGCCATGATGCGCTTCATGGCGGCAAGCGGTGTGCCGACGATGGAAACGCCGCGCACGAGTTCATCGGGGCGGCCATCGACGTAAACCCGGTAGACGACCAGCGGAATGACCTGAAAAGCCTGCGGCGAGGAGCGCGTGGTGACGGCGAAGCCTGAGGAAATGTCCTCGAAGTAAAGGCCGAAGGGCTTGTTCTGCTTCTTTGCCTCTTCAATGAGCTGCTTGCGCAGGTCGGCTTCGCTTTCGGTCTTGGTGGAGGTGACGATCAGGTTGCCCTGGCGGCCTGTGGGCACGTGGCCGGACTGCGCGCGACCGTGGCCGTTCGACTCTGAGAAGCTGGCGATGGGCAGGCGCGACATAAGGAAGGTTTTGAGCACACCATCCTGAATGAGATCGACGCGGCGAGCCTTCTGGCCTTCGTCGTCGTAGGCATAGGTGCCGCTGAGCCAGGTTCCGCCGAACTGCGAGACCGTGGGGTCATCCGACACGGACAGGAAGCTGGGAAGGACGTCTTTATTGAGATCCTTGGTGAAGGTCTGGCCCTCCTCGTCGCCGCGTTGGCGCTGGCCTTCAAGCCGATGGCCGAGGACCTCATGAAAGAAGACTGCGGCGGCGCGTCCGGAGAGAATCGCGGGTCCGTCGAAGGGCTCTGTTACCGGCGCTTTGCGGAGGGCTTCGAGGCTCTTACCCAGCTCTCGCACGGAGGCTTCCAGCTTGTCCTGCGAGGGAAGACCGTCCGGCGTCTCCGCCTCAAAGGTCTGCGCGCGGAAGAGGTCCATACCGTCATCGGCGCGTGTAACGGCAAGGATCACCAGCCGCGCTGCAACGTTGGGCGTAACGATCTTTGAGCCTTCAGAAGAAACGAAGTAATTGGTTGCGCTTGTGATCGACAGAATGGCTGCATTCTGATAGACATCCGGAAACTCGCGGAAGACCTTTGAGAGCGCTGTGACGCGTTTTTCCCATGCGGCGCGGTCGATGGCGATTCTGGGCGCGGGTGAGCCGATGGCTGTCTGCGGGGGCTCCTTGCTGAAGTCCGGCGAGGTGTCTTCTTCTTTGGCGCGGACCTGCGACTCGGTCTGGACGCGCAGATAGTTGTCGAGCGCGGTGGCGTAGCCGGAGTTGGTGGCGAGCCAGAGGGTACGCGAGAGCGCCTGACGATCGTCGCCGAGCGGAAGCTGGAGGCTGTTGACGGCGGAGGCGCGGTGGTCGCCGTGCGTGTTGTCGAGCTTAGGGTCACCGATGCGGACCTGCACGTCTGCCATGCGCTCACGCGAGGCTGCGCTACGGGCCAGAGCGCCGTATTGCGCCATGACCAGGACGCCGTCGGTGTCGCGCACGGAGTAGCTGAGGAAGTATGGTGGGGGCTGCTTCTCATCGCCCTGCTTGCCGAGCGAGGTGAAGGCGCGATGCAACTCCGTGCTCATGGAGTCTAAGAGGACTGGGGTGGATTGAGAGTGAATCTGCGCGGCGGATGCGGCGACGAACAGGCCGGGAAGGACGAACTTGAGCGGGCGCAGGCGACGCCTTGTGGAGCTGGCGCTGAGATTTGTGTGTGCGAAAGCAGCAAAATCGGGTAAAAACATCGGTAGCCAGATTGTCTCAGACTCTGGAGCCTGCCGAGGGGAGAATGCTATGAGATTTGTTCGCTGTGCTGTATTCGCGCTTGCTGCTCTGACCTGCGGCCTAAGCCTGTGCGTGAGCCAGGCTCCGGCTGCCGCTCAACCCGCTCCGCAATCTTCTGCGCAGGCTACGCCAGCGCAGCCCGCATCTACGGACGCCTACACGCTGTCGCCCGAGAAGCTGGCGCAGGCCAAGGCGCTGAACCGGATCCGGCTGACGCTGGAGATTGTGGGCACGCTTTGGGGGCTGGCCGTGCTGTGGATTCTGCTGGCCGGACGCTGGGCTGCGGGCCTGGAAAAGTGGGTCACGAGCATTTCGCGTTTCCGCTGGATTCAGGGGCTAATATTTTTTGCAATTTTTACGGTGATTACGACGATTGCCAGTTTGCCGCTGGACGCTGTTGGTCACGCCTCCAGCAGGCATTACGGGATCAGCGTGCAGCAGTGGGATGGGTGGCTGGGCGACCAGGGCAAATCGCTGGCCCTTGGCATCCTCATCGGTTCGCCTATTCTGCTGCTTTTCAACTGGATCGTACGTGTCTCGCCGCGCCGTTATTGGATATGGGTGTGGGTGATTTCGCTGCCGCTGATTGTGGCTTCCGTTGTGCTTACGCCGCTGGTGATCGATCCGCTGTTCAACAAGTTTGAGCCGCTGATGAAGACGCACGCCGAGCTGGTGACGAAGCTGGAGACGGTTGTGGCGAGGACCGGAACGAATATCCCGCCGGAGCGCATGTTTTTGATGAAGGCGAGCGAGAAATCGAACGGCATTAATGCTTATGTGACCGGCCTGGGGGCCACCAAGCGCTTTGTGATGTGGGATACGACGACGGACCGCATGCCGGACGACGAAATCCTCTTTATTTTTGGGCATGAGAGCGGTCATTACGTGCGGAATCACATTCCCAAGATGCTGACGATCTTTGCGGTCATGCTTTTTTTCGTCTTTTGGGGATGCGCGCGGTTTGGGGAGTGGCTGGTGCGGCGTTTTGGCGCGCGCTGGGGGATTGAATCTGTCGCAGGCCGTGCGGGGTTTCTTACGCTGATCTTTGCAATCTCCATTGTGAGCTTCTTTCTGACGCCGGTGACGAATACGATCAGCCGTCACTATGAGCATGAGGCGGATATTTTTGGTCAGGAAGCGATTCACGGCCTGGTGCCGGACCCGGTGAAGACTTCGGTTTCCGCTTTTAACCACCTGGGTGAGGCGTGGCTTGAAGATCCTGCTCCGAGTCCGATTGTGGAGTTCTGGGATTACAACCATCCTTCTGTGCAGACTCGCGCCAAGTTTGCCCGTGAGTATGATCCGTGGGTAAATGGGGGGCATGGCAAGTTCTTTGATAAGTAGGGATGAAGGACGAATGAGGAGGGATGAAATGTGCATCCAGGCAATTCAGTTGACGTTTGTGGCGGACGGGCTTTGAGGCTCCGCGGCACGAGGCCGTAAACTGGAGTTTCGCTATTCCTCGGATTCCTAAAAGGAGCGTTATGGCTTACCCCACGAACTACCGCTATACCAAAGAGCACGAGTGGATCTCGGTTGAGGGAAAGATTGGCACGATTGGCATTACCGACTACGCGCAGAACTCGCTTGGCGACATTGTGTATGTGGACGCGCCCAAGGTTGGGGATGCGGTGACGGCCAACGCTACGTTTGGTTCTGTTGAGAGCGTGAAGGCTGTCAGTGATTTGTTCTCGCCGATTTCCGGCACTGTGACTGAGGTGAATGAGTCGCTGAAGACGGAGCCGGACAAGATTAACTCCGCTCCGCACGAGACATGGATTATCAAGGTCGAGCTCTCCGATCCGGCGCAGTTCGATGGGCTGCTGGATGCGGCGGCGTATGAGGCATTCATTGCGGAAGAGCAATAAGAGAAGCGGGACTGAGGGACTAGGGGACTAAGGGACTGGGAGAAACAAATGGGCGAGTCATTTCGAGATTTGGCGGTTTGGCAAAGTTCAGTTGAAGCCGCTCTCACAATCTACAAGCTCACAGCCTCCTTCCCCGACTCCGAAAAATTTGGCTTAGTCAATCAGCTTCGTCGATCTGCAGTTTCCGTCCCTAGCAACATTGCTGAAGGATATGGCCGTGCGTCGCGTGGTGAATATGTGCATTTTCTGGGAATTGCACGCGGCTCTAATTCGGAAATTGAAACTCAGTTAGTAATTGCGAGAGGGCTGGGATCCGGTTCTAAAGAACTTCTGCACGAATCAGAGGAGTTCTGTAAAAAAGTCGGCATCCTGTTGAGTAAGTTAATGAAATCGTTACGACCGGCTGCAACAGTCCCTTAGTCCCTTAGTCCCTTTCGCAACATTTAGCTTACCGAGGACCTTTCATTACTATGCGCTACCTCCCCAAATCCCCTGCCGAGCGCGAGCAGATGCTTGCCGAGATCGGCGTCTCCTCGATTGACGAACTTTTTTCCGTCATTCCAGAGGAATATCGGCTGACTCGCGACCTGGACGTTCCCCGCCAGCAGGCGGAGAGCGAAATCATTGCTTACTTCAACGAGGAAGCCGCGAAAAACATTATCGGCTACGCAAGCTTTCTTGGCGGTGGCGCGTACCGGCATTATCGGCCGATCATTATTGACTCGCTGGTGCAGCGCGGCGAGTTTCTGACGAGCTATACGCCGTACCAGGCGGAGATTACGCAGGGCACGCTGCAGGCGATCTTCGAGTTTCAGACGATGATTGCCGAGCTGACCGGCATGGATGTGGCGAATGCCAGCATGTATGACGGATCGACCGGAGCAGCAGAGGCGGTGCTGATGGCGATGCGCATCACGGGACGGTCAAAAGCTGTGGTTGCGCGCACGGTGCATCCGGAGTATCGCGAGGTTCTGGCTACCTATCTTCGTCATCGCGACATGGCGACGAGCGAAGTGAAGTACGAAAAAAATGGCCGCATCGATCTTGCCGAGCTTGAGGCATCTGTGACGGAAGAGACCGCGGCGGTGCTGGTGCAGAGCCCGAATTTCTTCGGCACCATCGAGGACATTCCTGCGATTGCGGAGATTGCGCACAAGAAGGGTGCGCTGCTGATTGTTTCGATTGCGGAGGGGGTATCGCTGGGCATTGTTCGTCCGCCGGTTGAAGCCGATATTGTCAGCATCGAGGCGCAGAGCTTTGGTGTTGCGCTCAGCTATGGCGGTCCTTATGTGGGCGTGCTGGCGACGAAGGAGAAATACCTTCGGCAGATTCCGGGGCGGCTTGTGGGGCAGACGACGGACTCGAATGGTAACCGCGGGTTCGTGCTGACGCTTTCGACGCGCGAGCAACATATTCGCCGCGAGAAGGCGACTTCAAACATCTGCACCAATCAGGCGCTTGTGGCGCTGATGGCGACGATCTTTCTGACTGTTTACGGCAAGGAAGGGATTCGCGAACTGGCCTATCACAACATGGCCAAGGCTGCGTTTGCGGCTGAGACGTTCAAGCTGCAGTCGGGAGTGAAGCTGCTCTTTGAAGGCGCGCCGAGATTTCATGAGTTCGTGATTGACACTGCTGAGGTTCCGGCGCTCTGGAGCCAGCGGCTGCTGAATGAAAAGATTGTGGGCGGCATTGAGCTGAAGAAGTGGTACCCGGAGCTGGGCAATGCGACGCTCTGGTGTACGACGGAGCCGATTAAGCGGCGGGACATTGAAGCGGCGGCTAAGGTGCTCGCTGCGGGATTGGCGGAAGGATAGCAGTGCCTGTATGGATTGTCGTTTGCATGGCTTTGTAACAGGGCACGACTTTAGTCGTGCCGCTACAGGCAAAGAGAGGATCGGGCTTTAGCCCCTGCTATGGCGAAACCGAGGCGCAACGCATCCCCGGATGACATCATGCAACTTGATCGCACATTTTTTGCGACTACAAAGACAAGCATGAGGCGAGGGCTGCTTCAGTCTGAGCGAAATGCAGAACTACTGATTGATGTACTTCGTTCACTCGCAAGGGAGAGTGCCTTCACATCGCACGATTTTGTCATCATGCCTGACCATGTGCATCTTTTACTCACCGTGAATTCGGATATGACGGTCGAAAAAGCAATGCAACTTGTCAAAGGAAGATTCTCTTTTCGATTGAAGAAAGAATACGGAGTGATGGGAGAGGTCTGGCAGCGAGGATTTTCAGAGGTACAGGTTCTTGGCAAGAAAAGTTTTGAGACTCATCGCGTTTATATTGCTGAGAATCCTGTTAAGGCCGGCCTTGTCGAATCTGCAGAACAATACCCACATTGTTATCAATATCTGGCAAACAGGAAATCGGAAGTGCGGCAGGGGCTAAAGCCCGCCTAATTTATTAGCATCATGCGGCACGACTAAAGTCGTGCCCTGTTACAAAGCAATTGGATCGCGCATTCATAGCAATTGAGCCGTGAGCAGGAAGAGGCAGCAGAATGTCAACAACAGAAACTCCTGTAGTGAACAAGGCCATCGGTAAGGTTCGTCCGCACCAGACGCAGAATGAGCGGTTGGTCTTTGAGAAGTCTTCGCCCGGCAAGAAGGCTTACAAGCTGGCTCCGCTGGATGTGCCTGAGGTCGATCCAACAGCGCTGCTTGGTGACGCCGTCCGAAAAGACGCGCCAGGATTGCCGGAGCTGAGTGAGATCGAGATCATTCGCCACTTTACGCGGCTCTCGACGTGGAATTACGCCATCGATCTCGGTATGTATCCGCTTGGCTCCTGCACGATGAAGTACAACCCGCGCGTGAATGAGTGGGTTTCGCGCATACGCGGGCTTGCGGAAGCGCACCCTTATCGGCCTGATGCGCTGGCGCAGGGCATTCTCAATATCATTGACCTGCTGCAGAAGTGTCTGATCGAGATTACGGGCATGGATGTGATTACGCTGCAGCCTGCGGCGGGCGCGCATGGCGAGTTCACAGGTATTCTGCTGGTCCGCGCGTGGCATGAGTCGCAGGGCAATGCGCGCAAGAAGATCATCATTCCGGATTCTGCGCATGGAACGAACCCGGCGACTGCGGCTATCTGCGGATACCAGGTGGAGAACCTTAAGTCGAATGCCGAGGGCGGCATCGATCTTGAGGCGCTGGCCGCGCAGGTGGATGAAGAGACCGCTGCGCTGATGCTGACCAATCCTTCGACGATTGGTGTTTTTGAAGAGCAGATTCACAAGATCGCAGACATTCTGCATGACAAGGGCGCGCTGCTCTACATGGATGGCGCGAACATGAATGCGCTTGTGGGCAAGGTGCGGCCCGGCGACTTTGGCGTGGATGTGATGCACCTGAACCTGCACAAGACCTTCTCGACGCCTCATGGCGGCGGCGGGCCTGGTTCGGGGCCTGTGGCCTGCAAGAAGTTTCTGGAGCCGTTCTTACCGACGCCCGTGCTGATCCAAAAAGAAGATGGCATGAAGAGCTGGGAGTATGACAGGCCGCAGTCAGTGGGCCGTGTTCGCGCGTTCTACGGCAACACGGGTATGTTTATTCGCGCGCTGGCCTACATTCTGGCGAATGGGCCGGATGGGCTGCGGCAGACTACGGAAGACGCTGTGCTGAATGCGAACTACATTCGCAAAAAGCTGGACGGCGTGTATGAACTGCCCTACAAAACGCCGTCAATGCATGAGGTGGTCTTCAGCGATAAGAAGCAGGTTGCGAAGGGCGTGAAGACGGGCGACATTGCCAAGCGGCTGATCGATTACGGCTTCCATCCCTACACGGTGAGCTTTCCGCTGATTGTGCCGGGCGCGCTGATGATTGAGCCGACGGAGAGCGAGTCGCTGGAAGAGCTGGATCTGTTCATTGATGCCATGCGGTCAATTGCGAAGGAAGTGGAGGAGACGCCGGAGCTGGTGAAGTCCGCGCCGCACTCCACGCGTATCTCGCGGCTGGACGAGGTGACGGCGGCGCGCAAGCCGGTGCTGCGGTGGAAGCCGACGGAGTAAGCGCGGCGATTCGGGGTCTCTTGGCAAATCGTCGCTGCGATATAATTTGCGGCACGTTATGCAAACCATAGCTACTGGCTCGCAGACCCCGGGCGCTGCTGAGCAAGCCACTGCCGAGCCTGTTAGTGAATCGCAGCGAATTGTGTCGCTGGATGTTCTGCGCGGCTTTGCGCTGCTTGGGATTCTGTTCATCAATCTTCCGTCAATGGCCATGATTTCGGCTGCTCGCACCAGTCCGTACGCGTATCTCGACGCCACGGCTTCCGATGTTCGGATATGGGGAGCGCTCAGCGTTCTGGCCGACGGCAAGTTCATGGCAATTTTCTCCATGCTTTTTGGTGCAGGAACGTTCCTGATGGCGGACCGGCTGGACCGAAGCGGAACCCCGGCGTGGCCTGCGTATGGCAGACGTCTCCTGTTTCTTTTCGTCGTGGGGATGGCTCATGCTTACCTGCTCTGGCACGGAGACATCCTGGTTTCCTATGCGATTTGCGGTGCGACTGTATTTCTGTTCCGCAAGTGCGGCTCGAGGACTCTGATTCTTTGCGCCGGCATCTTCTTTGTGATTGGCATGGTGACCACGGTTGAGTCTGGCCGCGCTGTCGGTTTTGCCTTTCGGCAACTGCCAGAAATTTTTCCCACAGAAGTCTCGCCGCAGGCGGAAACACTTGCATTTCGTGGCAGGTTCATGGCTCAGCTTCCGATGCGCGCGAGCTATTCTTTCGCGAGCCAGACAGTCGGCTTTGCTATCTCGTCGTATTGGCGCATCGTGGCGGCCATGCTTCTGGGAATTGCGTTGATCAAGGGTGGATATTTTGCGCCGGGCAGAAAATCCGTGTTTTTTGGCAAAGTCGCGCTCGTTGCCGGTTTGCAGATAGGCATTGCGCTTGCGGTTTGTAGCGTTGCGTCCCTGTTTTACATCGGATGGGATTCGTATTACGGATTGCTAGCGTACGAACTGGGGAATTATCTTTCCAGCATTCCGTGCGCGCTTGGATGGATTGGGGCCATTCTGCTCTTGATGGCAACCGGAGCACGGGCCTGGCTGGCTCACTGGGTGGCACCGCTGGGACGGATGGCTTTTACAAATTACCTGCTGCAGACGATCATCGGCACCACGATCTTTTACGGCCACGGCCTTGGCATGTTTGGGAAGGTTCACCGCGCATCTCTGCTTCTGATTGCGATTGGCATCTGGCTCTTCCAGTTGGTCTTGTCCGCATGGTGGATGTCGCGATTCCGGTTCGGCCCGCTTGAGTGGCTGTGGCGCGGCTTTACTTATAAGAAACTTCCGCCGATTCGCCGGGCTGTTCCAGCCTAGCGGAATTGGCCTGCGTCAGGAAATCACGCGCAGGCTTGCTTCGCTGTAGCGTTGGACCGATTTATCCGTGCTGATCAGCGTGAGGTCTTCTGCGATGGCCTGCGCAATGAGGATGCGGTCGAAGGGGTCTTTGTGGTGTGGTGGCAGGCTATGGAGTGCACTGATGTGTTGCGGCCGTAGTAGAAGCTGCGCAGCAGTCAGTTGATCGAGAGTATCGACCCACCAGGTGCGAGGATTTCCTATGTCCATTGCACCTTTCATAGTTTTAATCATGACTTCCCAATAAGAGACGACGCTTAGAAAGCATTCTTCTGAGAGCAGCGCGTTGCGGGCGGCTACGGATAGCTTCTCTGGAGTTTGAAGGGCAAAGATTGCAACATGAGTATCGAGCAGGTAGCTACTCATAGTTGTCATGAAGGCGACGGCCAAGTAGCTCTTCTTCCGTGATCGGTTCATCCCAGCCTGGATACAGCTTGATGCGATCGCGCATGCCGCCAAGAATTACCGTGCGTTTTTCTTGAGTTCGCGGCGGCATAATTTCAGCAACAGGCTTGCCATGGCGGGTGATGACCACCTGCTCGCCGCCTTCCATGGCTCGAATCAGCTCAGGAAGACGATCCTTCGCCTCTGCTGTGCTCACCTGCATGACGAAATTATAGCCATAAATTATGGCTATTTTCAAGGGCGTTGTCGTCATATAAGATCGCGACGGGTCATCCACAGCCATCCACAACTTTTCGGAAAATGTCCACAGACGCTGCACTGGAATGCCCTGTAGCTGGGGCATTCCTCGTGTACTGAATCCCAAGTTAAGCCTAGACTCGATAAAACATGGCCACGCTTTCCAATCTCTCCAGCTCCGGCTTTTCGAACTTTGACCAAGGGCTGCCCGCTTCGATTGACGCTGAGAAAACCATTCTTGGCGCGATTCTGCTGGATAATGCCGCTCACTCCGAGGCTGCGGAAAAGCTTGAGGCGGATGATTTCTCGCTCGACTCGCACAAGCGGATCTACATTCGCATGAGCGAGTTGATGGACGAGCAGCGCGCGGTGGATATTGTCACGCTATCGCATCAGCTGGCGAAGTACAAAGAAGTGGAGTCCGTTGGCGGTGTTGCTTATCTTGCGTCGTTGACGGAGGGTTTGCCGCGCAGGCCGGTGATCGAAGAGTACATCCGGATCGTAAAGGACAAGAGCCTGCTGCGGCGGCTGATGATGATCTGCTCGGCGGCGATTGCGCGTGCGGCGGACCAGAGCGAGACGGCGCTGGAGGTTCTGGGCGCTGCGGAAGCCGGCCTGCTTGAGGTAAGCGAAAAGGGTGTGGGCGATGGTTTCCAATCGCTCGATCAGATTGTCGCCAACTCCTTCGGCACCATTGACAATCTTTATAAACAGAGCCGCGAGGTCACGGGGCTTGCGACAGACTTTTATGAGCTTGACCGTATGACGAGCGGGTTGCAGAAGGGCGAGCTCATTATCATTGCCGCGCGTCCTTCGATGGGCAAGACCGCATTCGCGATCAACATGGCGCAGAATGCCGCGGTGAATCACGGTGCGGTGGTTGCCGTCTTCAGCCTGGAAATGAGCAAGGAGTCGCTGCTGCGACGCATGCTGGCGTCGCAGGCGTGGGTGGATCAGCGCAAGCTGCAGACCGGCTTTATTGCTCGCGAGGATCAGGAGAAGCTGCAGCGCGCGTTGAACGATCTGGTCGAATCGAAGATGTTTATTGATGACACTGCGGGCATCTCGCTTGCGGAGATGCGCGCCAAATCACGGAGACTGCGGCAAAAGGCCGGCAAGATTGATCTGATCGTTGTCGATTATCTGCAGCTTATGTCTGCCACGCTGCCCTCGGCAGGTGGAAAGAAATATGAGAATCGCGTGCAGGAGGTTGCGGCTATCTCGCGCGGGCTGAAGGCGCTGGCCAAGGAGCTTGAGGTGCCGGTGGTTGCGCTCTCGCAGCTCTCGCGTGCGAGTGAAAAGCGCGGAGACGACAAGAGGCCGCTATTGAGCGATCTGCGTGAATCAGGTTCGATTGAACAGGATGCAGACGTTGTTGCTTTCATTCATCGTGAGGCGTATTACAACCGCGATGAAGAGCAGTCTGCAGCAGACAAGGCGAAGTCAGAGATTATTATCGCCAAGCAGCGTAACGGTCCGACGGGAGTTGTGTATCTGAACTTCTTGTCGAGCTTTACGCGCTTTGACAATCCTGATGCTGCGCATGAAAGCATGTGAAAAATAAAGTCTCTCAGTAGGCACGTGTTTCTGCGATATGCATATCTGAATCAAACACGAAACAATCGTTCGTCAACCGATTGACTGCAATGAGTACTACTGTTCGCGCTTTTGAAACGCCTCGATTCCACCTTCAAGAATGGCGCACACGTCTTCGCGGATTCCAGTAGATTTGCTTCCGGAATTTTCGATTGCTCCTGCTTTTTACGCAATTTTTTGTTTGTGTTCGCCTTGAACCAATCTGGCGTGTCAGAAATACCGATAGAACTAATCACCCTATATGGATGTTTTAATTCGGGAGGTGTGTCGCCTAAGAAAATTCTTTCTTCGGGTTCAAACACGACTTGTCGCAGACCTTCAAAAGTTGTGTCAGCTTTTATCCAACAAAACCTTCCATCCGCGGGTCTCCCAATTCCCTGTAAGTTCACCGGTGCCGCGCCCGATGGTGCGGAAGAACGGTCCCTTCGTATCGGCCGCCAACCTGGGGCCGTCTACATAGGCGGACAAAGCTTGCTCAAGATTATGGAGGCAGGGCATGGCGTGCTCCTTGCCGCCTTTTTCAGGAAGCCGTCCCTCATTTGGATAAATATGAGAATGCTAAACTTAATCACCGATGGTAAATGTCATTGTTCCTACTTTGAACGCCGCAAAAGACTGGGCGCTCTTTGCACCAGCGCTGCTCGCTTGCGTTCGACCGGAGCAGGTGTTGATTGTCGATTCAGAATCGACAGACGGAACGAGCGAACTGGCACACGCAGATGGATTTCAGGTGTGTACGATCAAGCGGGCTGAGTTCAACCATGGGGGCACACGGCAGATGGCGGTGAACTTGCTGCCATCTGCCGATGTCCTGGTATTTCTGACCCAGGATGCGGTACTGACTGACCCGAATGCGATAGAAAACATTGTGGCTGCCTTTGATGATTTGATGGTCGGGGCGGCATACGGCAGACAATTACCTCGCCTTCAGTCAGGGGCGATCGAAGCACATGCGCGTAGCTTCAACTACCCTGCGCTTTCCGATCTACGAGACTTAGCCAGTCGCGAGAAACTTGGGTTCAAGGCTATTTTTCTCTCGAACTCTTTTTCCGCCTACCGACGATCTGCACTGATGGGGATAGGAGGATTCCCGTTGGATGTGATTTTCGGCGAAGACACTATTACAGCGGCTCGTCTGCTGCAGGCAAAATATAAAATAGCCTATGTGGCGGACGCGTGTGTGTACCACTCGCATCCGCATACCTGGAAGCAGGAGTTCAACCGTTACTTCGATATCGGTGTATTGCACAGCCGTGAAAGCTGGCTTCTCAACGAATTCGGAAAGACGAGCGGAGAGGGCACTCGCTTTGCGCTCTCCGAGTTGCGCTACTTGTTGCAGCGCGATCCCGCGCAGATACCTTCCTCGCTGTTTCGCACCGGTCTCAAATTTCTCGGATACAAACTGGGCCTGAAGGAAGCACTGTTTTCCCCGGCAATTAAGCGTCGATTAAGCATGAATCATCGATTCTGGCAGTAGTTTCGTCCGGATCCGGAACCCGTATTATTGTTGCCATGCAGTCGATGCTAGGTGCAATGCAACGACACCTCGTCACGAAGATGTGCCGGATCTACCAGCCAGACCATCAAGCAAACAGCCAGACTGACTGGGTGCAGCAGTCCGCCTGGTCTAGCGCATTTGGGCGATGCATTTGGCAACCGCCCGCCACCCGCGAGCAGTTCACTGCACGACTGTGTCTTTGCCAGCCTGTGCGCTCGCTCGAATGCGATCCCGTCTCCGCACACAGAGTCTTCGCACGATCTCCTGGCACGTAATCCTGCGAAAAGCAGGGTCCTCGTGCTTCAGGTAACCTTTGCAGACTCGTCCGGCAAGGCGGACAAGGCGCTCTGTCCTGCCCAGCACGCCCATATGAAGATCCCAGAAATCGCATTCGTCAAGCAAGAGCTTGCGATAGCGGTCAGGGGTCATGCGGTCTTCCCGTTGCAGAATGGCGAGTTCATGATCGACGCGAATATCGCCTGCGATGAAGACTTGTTTGCCCGCCTCGTCAATACGTTGATAAAGACGAGTATCGCTGTTGTGCAAAGGAAAGCGAAGGTCATAGCCGCCCAGTTCACGGAGCGCGCTGACACGGAGCAGCGAGCTGGAGTTCAGCGCGGAAGTAAATCGTTTTCCGATCCCGTTGGTTCCGGGCGGCAGCACGCCAGGCAGGAATCCGCCGATGAAACGAAAGGGCGAAATCACTCGGCCATGATCGGCGATTTGAGGGACAATCGCCGCAACCTGATCGGCAGGCTGATACTGCCTGGCGTATGGTTCCAGCCGGAGCAGGAAATCAGCAGGCAGGCTGGTGTCTTGATCGAGTGTAAGTAGCCAGGAAAAGCTGTTTTGTTCCGCGAACGCGAGCGCTTCGTTATAGGGCACGGCCAGGCCGGGATTGTCGGGTGCGGCGCGATAGAGAACATGGTCCGGAAGCTCACCTGGATACTGTCCACCGGGTGTGTTATCGAAGACGAGAATGCCCAGACGAAAAAATGGTGAGGCAGACATCTCGGCTGCTCTCAACAAGGTCTGCAGGCTCGAAGATTCTGCGAGAGTTTTTTTGTAGAGTACGATGATCGCCAGGATGGACAGGTCTGCGGCGTCGTGAGACGTAGAGGGCGTATGGGTATCCATAGTGTTGCGAAACAAAGTCAGGACTGCGTTCAGTATAGCTCTGACCTTTAGATGGCCGCGCCTTGGCAGAAATGTCCAGATCTAGAGAAACATATCTCGAATCATTGCTTGAACGCCTGTGGGCGAGTAACGTTCATAGTGTTTTCTGCGCCGAAGCACTTGTGGCAAGCGACGGAGTCGGCTGAGGTTGAGCAGCCCCTCGCTCGTGCGGGCATGATCGGCTTTGGCTTCGATCTGGTCTCGTATCTGAAGCAGCCTCTTCTGCAGATCTTCCGATGGATAAGCCGTGGCTACCCTGAGCAAATCTTCAAACTGCTCGGCATATCCGCGATACTCTTCCTGATTTCGCTTGCGCGAGAGCGCGAGATAGTTACCCAGACCGTGATGCTGAATATAACGCCTCTTTTGTGCGGAGGTAATGGGAACGCCGATCTTCTGATTTTCATGGACACGATACGCCACAAGATGCTCAGGACAGGCCAGCAGCTTCCCTTCCAGAGCCAGAAGCAGAGCCAGCCATGCATCATGCGGCCAGCTCGCGGGCATAAGCTGGAGTTCATCCTTCCAAACCCGGCGAAAGGCAAAAGCCATCCCGGTGACAACGTTTCGCCTAAGCAGCTCCTCTACCGCGTGACCGGAACGCAGCCGCACCTGATTTACGGGAAGGAAGCTAAAACTCGTCCAGAGATCTCCTGAAATTTTGTTGGAGGAGATATCGATCAGGTCTCCATTGCTAAAAATTCCGTCCACCTGAGAATAGGTGTTGAAAAGTTCTCCCAACCGCGACAGCTTCTGCGGGTACCACACATCGTCCTGATCGGACAAAGCGATGACATCTCCTGAGCAAAGGGAGATCGCTTTAGCAAAGTTGCGACTATAGCCAAGGTTCTCGGCATTGCGCAGGATACGGACAGGAAAAGGAGCATGGCGGGCGAACTCTTCCACGAGGGAAAGGGTGCTGTCAACGGAGCCGTCGTCGCACAGGACAAGCTCATCGGGAAGTCGATGCTGCGCGATGAAACTCTGTAGTTGTTGGTTCAGATAACGTGCACCGTTGTAAGTGCATAAGGCAACGGATATTCGGAGACTCTGATTGGATGGGGAACAGCGGGTCTGGCTCATGGCGGTGGGGGGCGTTTGGAAGTTCTATTTTACCAACCTGGCTGCCGGTCTGGCGCACTTAGGACAGGCGAGGTGCTGAACTTAGAATCTTCCGGTAAGTCTCTTCCAGTTGTTCGCAGTGACGAATTAGAGTTGCGGGCTTCTGCCAGTAGCGATCATACGCCTCGCGGCCAAGGGCACTGGCAAGCGAGGGGGCATCGCGCAGGCGAGTGATCTTCAAAGCAAGATCCTTCACGTCACCGCCCTTGAAGATCAGTCCTGTGACGCCATCCTCCACCCATTCGCGCGCTGCGCTTGTGGAAGGAACAATCACGGGCACACCCATCGCCGCAGCCTCCGCAACAACCAGTCCCTGGGTCTCATACCAGCGCGAGGGGAACACGAGCGCTCGGGACTGGCGCATCAGTTCGCGCGCCTGGGGTGGAGATTGCCAGCCAGTCACGGTGACGGAAGGGGCAATACGCATAAGCTCATCTTTCAGCGGCCCACTTCCGATAAAGCGGACATTCAGAGCGAGCATGCGCGCGCATTCGGCAAGCAGGTCGGGGCCTTTTTCAGGAGACAGGCGACCCGCAAAACTGAAGGTGGAGAATGCCTCTACATTGGCGGGCTCGCGTTGCTCTATATCGATGAAGTTCGGCACGCGGTGCATGTGCATATCCGGTGGCAAGAACGGTTGGATAAGCTGCTGGCTCAGGTTTGAAATGGAGATAAAGTCCCGAATGCCTCCGGGCAGGCGGCCTGGATGGCTTTGCGCCCATTGCCGGCCAACACGCCAAAGCTTATGACCGTAGTTGCGGCTATCGCAGTTGGTGGCGATGCACGCCGCGGACATAGGCCGAAGAGTACAGAGCTGCTTAGTGGGATGGATGAAGAAGCTGCCTGTGGGGCAAACGCTGAAGTAGTCATGCAAGGTCAAAACGACGCGAAAGCCGAGCGAGGCAGCCAAGCGGACCACACTGCCCGACAGCCCCTTGGTCCAGGTATGCAGATGGAGGATCGTATTATCTGGAGAGAAGTCTGCGAGGCTTTCGCGCAGGCGGACGGCAGCGTTGCGGTTCCAGAAACCGCGCACAATCGCGCGCAGGCGATTGGGGTCCGCGACAATCTCATGTTGGCCCAGGCAGACAACGGTCAGGCCTGCAGTTTCACGCAGCATTGAATCGACCGGCCCGACGGCGGAGAAGACCAAAACCCGATGCCCCCGTTCCGCAAGGGCTACAGCACTGCCGAGAGCGATCTTGCTGGCGCCTCCATCGACATAAGCAAAGTCACTGAGGATGACAATATTCATATTCTTAGTGACTTGCCAGTGCGGCTATTGTTGGTTCCGACCGCCGAACCAAGCGACGCTTGAGCATCTCTGTAACAGGTTTTTCGATAAACCAATAAAGAGCCAAAGCGACCGCTATGGTAACGAATAGGCAGAGAGTAGCGCCCAGCAACTCATACGTGAGATTGTTGTGTCCGACTCCCGCGAGATGAAGCTTGATCAAGAGGTTGAAGAAAATATTCATGATCATATTGTGCGACAGGTACAGCGAGTAGGAAGCATCTCCCAGCAAGAGCGCCCAGCGGGGCAACAATTTACCCCACCGCGGTTCCATTACGACGATGGCGTGGACGATGAGTAAGGCGGGCAGGCCCCATACGATAACGCGCAGACCTACTGGTGTGACTGCGGGCGCGAACAGCAGGAATCCGAGAGCGAATAGTCCCAGGAGCGACGAAGTCATGAGAAAGCCCCGGTAGCCCCTGAGAACAGCGTAGCCGAGTAAGAGACCGGCAAGAAATTCGAGTAGCAAGGGGTCGAAAAGAACTGTGACGGGCGGCCAGGTGGGAGACCGAAAGACGCTGAGGCCAGCGAGCAGAAGCAGAGATGGTGTCAGCCACCCAATAACGCTTACCCGTAGCGCAAGTGCGGCGGCGAAGAGTAGATAGAACAGCACCTCGAAGGACAGGGTCCAACCTACGGCGAGAATGGGCTGAATGCCGAGGGAACTCTTATAAGGGATGAAAGTCAGGGATTTGAGGACAGCGGAAAAGGTGATCTGAGTGTGGACCTGGATATTGTCTGTGGCGTGATGCTGCAGTGCCAGCGTAATTGTGATGAACAGCAGGGTCATGGCCCAGTACATGGGTACAAGCCGAATGAAGCGGCGTGCAAGAAAGACTGCAGCCGGATGGCGTTTGTCTTCGCGTCCGAGGGTCGAAATGGCCATGACAAAGCCACTGATGATGAAGAAGATGTCTACGCCACTCGCACCGTTCTCCCAGAACGGAGTCGAGCTGCCGGGCACTAAATTAGCAAAACGTTGCGTGGAGTGATGGATGAC
>NZ_JBEKYX010000081.1:0-19277 GCF_049510455.1 Occallatibacter sp.
ATGATCGACACACTCCCTGAAGAACTTCGCCTGCCGCTCATTCTCTCCGCATTTGACGATCTCAACTCGCGCCTCATCGCCGGCATCCTCAACATCCCGGAAGGCACCGTCCGCACACGCCTCCTGCGCGCCCGTCAGCTACTCAAACAAAAACTTGCCGCCCTTGAATCCGTTCCAGACTCGCGACAGAAGGAGCCTAATCATGCCTGACGAACGCGAACTAGACCATCTCATCGACTCCGCACTCTCCACTTATGCCGAGCCTCGCGCAGACCTAGAAGCCCGCGTCCTCGCAAATCTCGCCGCCGGCACAAGCAAGCCTGAGCCCACACGCCGCCGCTGGCTTTCGTGGGCGATCGCTCTGCCCATCGCCGCGTGCATTGTTCTTATGCTCATGCTCTATCCGCGGCACGACCGCATAGAAGAGCCAGTGCATCAAGCCCAGCAAAGCCCCGTCCACAAAACTCCATCGCACAGGCTGCACAGCTTTCAGCACGTCCACACAGACCGCATATCGTCGTTGCTCGCGCCACGCATAGCGCACCCGCGCCATTGCCGAAGCTCGACGTCTTCCCCACGCCGCAGCCACTCTCACCTGAAGAACGAACTTTCGTTCGCTACGTCGCCAACATGTCGGAGTCGGACCGCAAAGCTCTTGCCGCCACCCAAGACCAGCCCATAACACCGCTCGCCATTGCCGCCATCCAGATTCAGCCACTCGCACCGCTCGATAAATCAGAAAACTAAGGAGACCCCATGCGTAAGCACATCCTCACCAGTTACATCCTCTTCGCTGCGCTCGCCGCGCCAGTCATTTCCTATGCACAGGATCAGAAGCCTACAGAATCTGCCGAACCATTTCACTTCTACCACCTCACGCTCACTGTGCAGGAAGTGGACTCCACCAACAAGCCCATCAACAGCCGCTCCTACTCCACAATCATCAGTACTGATAGCAAATCCCCTTACAGTAACTCGATTCGTACAAGTTCGCGTGTACCCGTCGTCTCAGGCACCTTCTCAAGCGGAGAGAAGGTCGCGCAAAGCACGCAGTACACTTACATCGATATCGGTACAAACTTCGACATCCGGGAAGTGAAAGAGCAAGGCCGCCAGTTAGCGCTCCACGTCAAGGCAGACATCAGTTCAAATGGCGGCCTTACGCCCTTGGGCGGCGGCTTAGGGGAGCCGCTTATCCGCCACAACCAGTGGGAATCCCCCATCCTCATCCCCGTCGGTAAACCCACCGTCATCTTCTCTTCCGATGCACTCGAAAGTAAAAACGCGATGCAGGTCGTAGCCACCGTCACACCCATCCAATAGCCAGCGTCAAATCATCCGGCCCGATTCATTGGAATCGGGCCATCGCTTTTGCAGCATCCATCCCACCGAAACGCCCGCCCCACCCCAATCACAATTCATGCAGGCTTCACTCAGCCCACGCGCGCACCCATACCCTGCACCGATAAAATCTGCGAGACCGGAGAAATCGCAAATCCCGGCGCAATCGTTTCTGAGAACGTCCCCCAACTTCCACTCAAAGGGAGATTACGCAATGAGCACCAAGCACACCACTGCCGAGACTGAACATACGAAGAAAGAAGCCACCCATAAAGAACCAACCCATAAAAAGCCCACCACCGGCTCCGCACCCACGACAACAACAAGCACCACCACTTACACGCTCGTCACCATGCCTGACGACGGCCTCACCGCTATCTATAACCTGCTCTCGTCGGCCGCCAAAACCATCGACATGACCATGTACGAGCTAACCGACACGCAGGTCACGACGATCCTCACCACGGCCGCGTCCAAAGGCATCACGGTCCGCGTCATCCTCGACCAGAACAACGAAAAGTCCAGCAACACCGAGGCCTACAACACGCTCACCAAAGGCGGCGTCCAGGTCCACTGGGCCAATCCCGTCTACGCAGTCACGCACCAGAAGACCATCACCGTTGACTCCGCCACCTCCGCCATCATGACCCTCAACCTCACGCCGGAGGACTATCCCACCACGCGCGACTTCGCCGTCATCACCAATGACGCCGCGGACATCGCCGCCATCGAGACCACCTTCGCCGCCGACTTCACCAACGCATCCATCACCCCGCCAACCGGCGACAATCTCGTCTGGTCTCCCACCAACTCACGGGCCTCGATCCTCGGCGTCATCAACAGCGCCACCAAGTCGCTCCTCATCGCGCAGGAAGAAATGTCTGACGCCGGTGTCGAATCCGCCATTGAAGCCGCACTCAAGCGCGGAGTCGCCGTCACCCTCGTGCAGGAAAACATGACCGGCTCCTACACTGCCATCCTGCAAACCTACAAGTCAGACGGCGCGAAAGTCGCCACGTACTCCTCGCGAACGGGCTATTACATCCACGCCAAAGCCTTCCTCGCCGACTACAACACGGCGCAGGCATCGCTCTTCCTTGGCTCGGAAAACTGCACCGCCGCATCGCTGAACTCGAACCGCGAGCTCGGCCTCATCTTCAACGACCCCACCTGCATGACCGGCGTCTACAACGCCATCACCAAGGACTTCAACGGCGGCTCTCAGTCCCTCGTCGTCCCTGCCCATTTCGTCAAGCCAGCCATCGCCTGACAAACACAATCAACCATCCCATCCTCCGCACATTTCTTATGCGAAGGATGGGATACATACAGTTCCTTGCCTTCTATCTATAGCCCTTGTCGCTCTATCTCTTGCCGCTTTGTCCCTCGTTTCCTATACACTCACATCCATCCCCTGCCGGAACATCGGCATTACGGACGCAGTCCGCCTCAGATCCCTGTTCAGATCGGAGACCCAGGAGAATGCCCGACGCACCCGCCGGCTCCGCAAGCTTATGGAGCAATGTCTCACGAAAAAATTTCATCCTCTATCTCATCGCTGCCTTCTTCACCTTTGCCATCATGGGCATTATCAGCGACATCTCCGACCTGGGCCGCACCACTCCTCTGCACTTCACCATCGACGTCTTGCTCTCCGGCCTCTTCGCTGTCTTCTACGTCTTCGCAGGCGTCGTGTTACGCAAAAGGTTCTGGAGATTTTTCGTTCCGATTATTCTCTTTCAGTTCGCTCTCATGACCCTGATCGGCAGATGGATGCCCGACACCAGGCACCTCGATCAGCTCAATCCCGCCGAGACAGCAAGCCTCTCAAAGCGCCTCGGCTTTGATTCCGCCGCCATCGCCATCGCCATTACCATCGGCTACACAGGCTTTGTCACAGCCTTTATCAGCGAAACCCGCCGCCACGTCCGCGTCAACACGGAAAAAGCGGCTCTCGAAAATGAGATGCAGGCTGCGCGGCATGTCCAGCAGCTCATCCTTCCGCAGAGCAATCAGACCTTCGCCGGCTTTCACGTCGATTCCGTATACACGCCTGCACAGCAGGTCGGCGGAGATTTCTTCCAGATACTCTCAGACGGCGCCGGCGGAATTCTCATCGTCATCGGCGACGTGGCAGGCAAAGGCCTTTCCGCTGCCATGCTCGTCTCCATGCTCGTCGGCATCGTCCGCGCCACTGCGGAAGAAACGCATGACCCCGCACGCATTCTGCGCAAGCTTCACGGTCGCCTTCTTGGAAGCGCGGGCGAAGGATTCTCCACCGCGCTCGCCGCGCACATCGCGCTTAACGGCATCGTCACCATCGCCAACGCCGGTCACCTTTCGCCCTATCTCGACGGCAAAGAAATTGATCTCCCCGGAGCGCTACCCCTCGGCGTCACAGGCAGCGGCGATTACCAATCCATTACATTCGCACTCCAGCCCGGCAGCCGCCTCACCTTCTATACAGATGGAGTCGTTGAAGCCCGCAACCAGGCCGGCGAGCTCTTCGGCTTCGATCGCGCCCAGGCCATCTCCGTCAGCACCGCAGCCGCCATCACAAAGCAAGCCATCGACTTCGGCCAGGAAGACGACATCACAGTCGCTACAATCGAACGCCTGCCGGCGTAGTAGTTCTCACAGCGCATAGCGTTCTAAAGCGATACACTCCCTGGCCACCGCGCGGCTCAGCGCCACCGTATCCGCAGGCATGCTCTTTCCCAGCCGCCGCAGAATCGCAAGCTGCGTCCGCAGCTCATCCCCCTCGCCGCAAGCCGCAAGCACGCGCTTCGCAGCTTCATTCGTCACCGCCAGCGCCTCTTCCGCAATCAACCCCGTCATCTGCACAGCCACCTTCGCACCAGCCTTGCCTGCCATCTTCCGTGCTCTTAAAATGCAAGACTCCAGCGCAAACACCTGTGCAATCGCATCTGCCAGGTCCGCCATAATCTCCTGTTGTCCCTCAAGAGCCGCCATATACTTCTGACTCGCCACGCCCGCTGCAAACAGCGTCATCTTCCGCACCGCAGCCAGAATCTCCGCCTCATGCGCCAGCGCGTCATTCGCTCCATCGCTCTCATCAAACGAAGGAGGCTGCATCACCTCATCCATCAGCTTCTTGATCGCAGGCAGCAGCGGAAGCTCCCCCTTCAACGCGCGCTTCATCAACCAGCCCGTCACAATCAGCCGGTTAATCTCATTCGTCCCTTCAAAGATCCGATTGATCCTGGCATCCCTGTAAACGCGCTCCGCCGGATAATCCTCCACATACCCATACCCGCCCATCGTCGCCACCAGCTCATCGGCCACATAGCTCATAGCCTCACTGGCATACACCTTCAGCACCGAGCACTCCACCGCATACTCTTCAATTTTCTTCTGTATTTCTTTTGGCTCTTTTGCCGCGCTCTCCGGCAATCCCGACAAAGCCGCATCAATCATTCCAATCGTTCGGTAAGCCATGCTCTCTGACGCATACAGCCGCGCCGCGCTCGTCGAAATCTTCCTCTGAATCAGCCCAAACTCCGCAATCGCCTTCCCAAACGCCGTCCGCTCCTTCGCATAGCGAACCATCTCACCCAGCGCATACCGCGCTCCGCCCACGCACGCCACGCCCAGCTTGAAGCGCCCCACATTCAGCACGTTGAACGCAATATGATGCCCCTTGCCCGCCTCACCCAGCAGATTCCCCACCGGAACCTTGCAGTCGCTCAGCACCAGCGGACAAGTCGAAGACCCGCGAATCCCCAGCTTGTGCTCCTCGGCGCCAACCGTCACACCCGCAAACGTCCGCTCCACCAAAAACGCCGAAAACTTCTCACCATCAATTTTGGCAAAGACCGTATACAGGTCCGCGATCCCGCAGTTGGTAATCCACATCTTCTCGCCGTTCAGAATGTAGTGCTGCCCGTCCTGGCTCAGCACCGCTTTCGTGCGAACATTCATCGCATCGGAGCCTGACGTCGCCTCGCTCAGCGCATACGCCGCCACCCACTCCGCCGTCGCCAGCTTCGGCAGATACTTCTGCTTCTGCTCCGAGGTCCCAAACCACACAATCGGCAGCGTCCCAATCCCCACATGCGCGCCAAACGCCGTAGAAAAACTCGCCAGCACAGAAAGCTGGTCGGCAATCACCGCCGAGCTGGTCTTATCCATCCCCAGCCCGCCATACTCTTCAGGAATATCGCTAGCCAGAAATCCCAACTCGCCGGCCTTTTCCAGCAACCCCCGCACCGCGCCCGGCTCCTTCGCCTCCACAGCCTCAGTCGCCGGCATAATCTCTTCCTTGGCAAACTTCGCCGCCGTCGCCGCAATCTGCCTGTGCTCCTCGGTAAAATCCTCCGGAGTAAACACCTCTTCCGGCCTGCGATCTTCAATCAAAAAACTACCGCCCGCGGCAGCAACAGGAAGGCTGGTTAACGTAGACATAAGCGCAACATACTCCTCAATGCCTCAAACACTACGCCACCCGCACCATCTACGACAACTGTAAGACCCACCCATCCACGCCGCTCCCACCGCCAACAAATCTGTGGCTTTCCATGCGACCGTCTTGCTATCATGCTCCCCGTCCCCCCACGGAGGCATGGATGCACGGCTTGTTCTTCCTTGAAACGCGGAAGAATCGTTTCTCATTGTCAGCTCTTTTCTCTCTTGCTTTGGTCATATCTCTCAACGCGCAGGCACCCGCAACTCAGCCAGCATCCCCAGACGCCGATCACCTGCCGTCCGTCTCGGCCAAAATCAGCTCATTGGCTCATCACCTGCTCGCCGCAGGGCTCAGCGCAAATGCACTCGGAGGCGACGGCCTCAAGCCCTGGCACATCAAGATCGACTACACCCTGGCGCCGGGCGATACAGGTCATCCCAAACCCGTCACCGGAACGTTCGAAGAGTGGCACACCGGCCCATACCAGTGGCGCCGCAACTTCACCGGCTCCATGCAGGGAACCAACGGCTCCGAGTGGAGCGTCTCCAAGCTGGAGCGCTACGAGACAAAAAATGAGCAGCACTATTTAGGCCGCCGCCTTATCACCCTGCGCGTCGCGCGCCCGGTCATCGACCCGCTCTATCAATCCGTCAACATTCAGCCGGACTATCTAATGGACGCCTCGCGGGTCAAGCTTGATCCGCTCGTCCTCACCTGCATCTCGGTCGCAAACGCGCACCAGTACGCCGAAGAAACCGATCCGGACTGGCTCTTTCCCACCATGTGCTTCGACACCGACATGCACCTGCGTGTCATCAACTCCGGCGACACAGCCGTACAGTTCGACGACATTCAGCCCTTCCAGAACCGCGCCGTAGCCCGCCACGTCAAAGTCCTCGACCACGGCGCCACCATCGCCGAAATGAAAGTCACGCTCCTCGAATCATGGGACGGCGGCGCAACCTCTGACCTCATGAAGCCCGCGCAGGACGCCGTCCTCGAGCCCTTCAAGCGCGAACCCGGAATGCCTCACCCCGTCCCCGTCTATGAGGTAGGAGCCCACGTTCCCACCACGGCAGGACAACTCCCACCCCGTGGGTTAGCTACGATAAGCATCCTCATCCAAAAGACGGCAGCGTAAAAATCGATCCCTTCCAGGCCGGATTCATGTCCGGATCCGTGCAGAATATTATGGACGCGATCAAAAACGCCATCAGTCAGTGGAAGTACAAGCCCTACATCGTCGATGGCCAGCCCGTCGAGGTTGGATACTCCGTTGCCTATATAGTCGACGGCAAGCCCTTCGTTCCCTCCTACAATCGTCCCGCGCCTCCCACCAGCTCCGGCCCCGACGACTACTCCAGCGTCTACGACTACAAGCGCAACCCCGCCGAAGACCTCGAAAAAGCCAAAGCCGATGCCGCCAAAGCCCACAAGCGCATCCTCATGGAAGTAGGCGGAACCTGGTGTTCCTGGTGTACCGTAATGGACCGCTTCTACGCCGAGCATCCAGCCGTCCGCCAACTGCGTGACGACAACTTCGTCCTGCTCAAGGTCAATATGAGCGCCAAGAACGAAAACGCTACCTTCCTCGGCCAATACCCAAAAATTCCCGGCTACCCCTGGATCTTTATCCTCGACGCCGACGGCAAGCTGGTCACCTCGAAGAATACCAATGAGTTGGAAGGACCAGGAAGCACCTACAGCGACAAGCGCTTCAGCGACTTCTTGACAAGCGCCAAAGGTCAATAGCGAGACCGGTCCCGTTGCAACCGGCATCGTGCAACTCGCAATTCCATACGGCTTCGCAAATGATATATGATATGTATATCCGATCTATGCGCATCCTCACCGAAATCCCGGACCAGCAACTCACCGATCTGGCCGACATATGCTCCGCCCGCAACCTATCCCGCGCAGAAGCCATCCGCCAGGCTGTCGATGCCTACATCGAGCGCAACCGTCCCGCCCGCGAAGCCGCCTTCGGCCTCTGGCAGAACGCGCACAATAAGCTGCCAAAAGACGGCCTGAAATACCAGGAACGCCTGCGGAGCGAATGGTGAAGGCTGTCCTAGACACCAACATCCTCATCGATTATCTGAACGGTCGTCCCGCCGCCCAACAGGAACTCGCCCGCTACACGCACCCCGCCATCAGCGTCATCACCTGGATGGAGGTCATGGCCGGGACCACGTCCAAAACCGAGCAAGCCACCCGCTCATTTCTCTCCGGCTTCGACCTTCTCGAAATCGACGCCGCCACCGCGGAACAAGCTGTCAGTCTCCGCC
The DNA here is from genome assembly GCF_049510455.1 of Occallatibacter sp. Lineage (GTDB taxonomy): Bacteria > Acidobacteriota > Terriglobia > Terriglobales > Acidobacteriaceae > Telmatobacter. The sequence continues at coordinate 8,056 of NZ_JBEKYX010000081.1, forward strand.
GCGCACATCGCATCAAGCTGCCGGACGCCATCGTCTGGGCCACCGCCAAGGTCCATCAGTCCCTACTGGTCACACGCAACAGCCGCGACTTCGACCCATCCGACCCTGGCGTGCGAATCCCATACGTGGTTTAAGCGCAATCTCCGCACCCCACCGTCGCTTACAATACCCCATAGTCCGCCCGGAGGTTTCCGTCCTGTTCGCCGCGCTAGCCAGCCACATCCAATCCGGCCTCCCGCACATCGCCCGTCTGGCAGCCTTCGCGCTCGCGCCGCAGAACAGCCTCTCGCAAACCCTCCATCACTGGCGCAACCAGTGGGCTGACACCACCTTCAACAACCTCTACCGCTGGAACACCTTTGACGCCGCGCTCCTCATCCCCTACTTCGCCGTAATGATCATCCTCGCCATCTACGGCCTGCACCGTTACACCCTCGTCTACCTCTATTACCGCTACCGCAAGAACTACAATCCCAATCCGCCCCAGCACTTCGCCGAGCTGCCCCGCGTCACCATCCAGCTCCCCATGTACAACGAGCAGTTCGTCATCGACCGCCTCATCGAATCCGTCTGCGCCATCGACTACCCGCGCGACCGCCTCGAAATCCAGGTCCTCGATGACTCTACCGACGAAACCCAGCAGGTCGCCGCGGAAATCGTCGATCGCTACGCCGCCTTGGGGCACCCAATCGTCTATATCCACCGCACCAACCGCCACGGCTTCAAGGCCGGCGCGCTCGATGAAGGCCTCCTCGTCGCCCAGGGCGAATTCGTCGCCATCTTCGACGCGGATTTCGTCCCGCCACCCGACTGGCTCATGCGCGTCGTCCATCACTTCGCCGAACCCGGCATCGGCATGGTACAGACCCGCTGGACGCATCTCAACCGCGACTACTCCATGCTCACCCAGATCGAAGCCATCCTCCTCGATGGACACTTCGTCCTGGAGCATGGCGCACGCTCACGCTCCGGTGACTTCTTCAACTTCAACGGCACCGCCGGCATGTGGCGCCGTCAGGCCATCACAGACGCAGGCGGCTGGCAGCATGACACCCTCACCGAAGACACCGACCTCAGCTACCGCTCTCAACTCGCCGGCTGGAAGTTCAAATACCTGCCAGACATCGAGTGCCCCGCCGAGCTTCCCATCGAAATGACCGCCTTCAAAACCCAGCAGGCGCGCTGGGCCAAAGGCCTCATCCAGTGCAGCAAAAAGTGCCTCCCCCTCATCTGGAAATCGCACATCCCACGCAAGCAGAAGATTGAAGCCATCTACCACCTCACGGCCAATCTATCCTACCCGCTCATGGTCGTCATGACGGCGCTCATCGTTCCCGTCACCATCATCAAGTCGCTGCAGGGCTGGTTCCAGATGCTCATCATCGACCTGCCGCTCTTCACCGCCTCCACGCTTTCCATCGCGACGTTCTATCTAGTCAGCCAGCGCGTCCTCTTCCCTAAAACCTGGAAGAAGACCTTCCTCTATCTTCCCGGCCTCATGGCCCTCGGCATCGGCCTCACCGTCACCAACACCAAGGCCGTCATGGAAGCCCTCTTAGGCATCCAATCCGCCTTCGCCCGCACGCCGAAATATCGCGTCGCCGCCAAAGGCGAAAAATCCGAGAGATCCGCCGCCGCCAAAAAGTACCGCAAGCGCCTCAACGTCATCCCCTGGATCGAGCTGGCCCTGGGCGCATTCTTCGCCTGGGCCGTCTACTACAACCTCGTCCGCGGCAACTTCTTCACCCCGCCATTCCTGCTCATCTTCGTAGGCGGCTACTGGTACACAGGCCTGATGAGCCTCCTGCAAGGCCGCTTCGACCGCTGGCGCACCGGCGGCGCAAACACCGAAGAATCCAGCCCCAAACCCTTCCCCGTCGGCGTCTAGGCAACCCGGAGCTTTGCTTATCCATAAATTGTCTCGGAACTTTCCCTTTATGAAACATGGGCAGGCTATGCGGTTCTTTCCCGCCCCAGAAGTAACGCTTAGTATTATGATGGCCTGAGATTTGCGATGAAGACTGGTAACAATGATCTTGTCTTATCGGCAAACAAGTGATCTAAACAGGTTGAACTTCTAAGCGCAAACAAACCATGAGGCCCCGTTAAACTATGCTGCCTGATGAATTTCTGGCGAGACTGCAAAATCACACAACCTCCTTCGCGAAAGCGGTCGCGACAAACGAGGGAGAGTGGATCATCAAGGGGTTCATTGACATTTATCGTCGCATCTACACCATTTCCGTCGATACCAAAATCACGTCGAAAGTCTTAGAGCTTCTACTGTTCCCGATGTTCGTAGAGTTTGCTAAAAGCAACGGCCTAAGAATTGAACTTTCTCCGCATCAGAATTTCTATCCTGATTTGACTTTTATCCACGACGACTCGGGCCGGAAATTCGCCGTTGATATCAAGAGCACATACAGGATCGATGGAGCGAACGTGAATGGAATGACTCTTGGCGCGTTCACCGGATATTTTCGAAAGCGGGACAGCAACAAGAATACTCATACCCTTACGGGCAATATTCGGGTCTCTTCGTCTTGGGCGTCGTGTATTCGAAAAACATTGACGCTGTAGACGAGCGGAAAATGTTCACACTTGACGATCTTGAACACATCCCTTCGGTGATTAGGCATTTCGAGTTCTTCATGCAGCCAAAGTATCGGCTTGCCTCCTCGCGACCTGGAAGCGGCAACACGAAAAATATAGGCTCAGTCACAAAAATCGATCAACTGATTGCAGGAACTGGACCTTTTGAAAAATTAGGCGAGGAAGTCTATGACGACTATTGGATGTTTTATCTAACCGGGGACATGGCACGAGCGCTCGAAATCGCGAGGCCTTACACGAACCTAAAGAGCTACCTGGCTTATAAGGCGAGAGGAGTTGATACGCTCCGCGCGCATGAAGAAGAGATCGCCGAGTTCGGTGACGATGATTCGGCAAGTGGTGAAGAAGAAAATGGAGAGGACACCGAATGAGCGCTCCTCCGTTGGTTCCCCCTATTAAATGCCGAGGTATCAAGACAAAGCTGGTAGCAGATATTCGCGGATTAGTACGTGGTCGAAAATTTGAACGTTGGGTTGAGCCATTCTGCGGGTCGTGTGTTGTGCCTCTGAACCTCCAGCCCCGCAAAGCGTTGCTCTGTGATTCAAATGTGCACATAGTGAACTTTTATCGCGACATTCAGCATCGCAAGATCGGCGGTGCTAGTGTGAGAGAATTCCTGAGCGAACAAGGTGCGCTGTTAAGTGCAAGGGGAGAAGACTATTTTTACGAAGTGCGCGAGCGATTCAATTCGACTCCTAACTCCCTCGACTTTTTATTTTTGAACAGATCTTGCTTTAACGGAGTGATGAGATTCAACAAGAAGGGGCGCTTTAACGTCCCATTTTGCCGAAAGCCGGATCGTTTCGCAGCTGCGTATATCACTAAAATCTCTAACCAAGTAGCGACCATTGGCGTGGTGATCTCCCAGTTGGATTGGGAGTTCCGCGTGTCGGGGTTCAAAGAAGCTCTAGCTGAAGTGACGGACAGTGATCTCGTCTATGCCGATCCACCCTATGCCGGAAGGCATGTTGATTATTTCAACAGCTGGTCATCGGAAGACGAAGATGCGCTTGGAGAACGGCTCACAAGCCTCCCGTGCAGATTCATCCTTTCGACTTGGCACAGCAACGAATTCCGATCAAATTTAGCAATAGAAAAGAAGTGGCGGCAAAAGTCATTTCACATCTTCACAAAAGAACACTTCTACCACGTCGGCTCTAGTGAAGACCTGAGACACCCAATGATAGAAGCGCTCGTTACGAACTTCTCGGCACAGCATCACACAACCCGAGAAGCACCGGCACAAACACAAATAAGCCTACCGCTTGACGGCGATCTACTTCAAAAGGCTGGTTGAGTGCTGGCTAACAAAAATGCTGAGAACTCTCATCAGATGATCCTTAGCGCAGGGCAAAAAATGTCCCGAAACCTACCCTATCCGAGACGGCAAATTCTGTTGCCCCCCGCAAGCTCTCCCACGCATCGAAGTCATCCTGAACGTAGCCGTCTTTCAGGTGGAGTGAAGGACCTGTTTTTGCCTTTTCTGTAACTTGCCACCTGCAACCCGAACCAAGCCGAATATAAACAGCTTTCCATCTGTCCCTTGCTCCCTGCTTTTTACTCACACCGAATCGCCTTCACCAGATCGAGCCGTGTAGTCCTCCGCGCCGGCAGCCAGCAGGCAAACACGCCCACCAGCGCCAGTATCCCCGCCACCACCGAAAAGATCATCCATTGCTGCTGCATCCCGCCCTGCGGCAGTTGAGCCATCAGCTTCGCCAGCGCCATCGCCGCGCCCAGTCCCACCAGCAGACCCGCGCCCACCTGCAGCAACACCCAACAGTCCAAAATCAATCGCAGAGTGCAAGAACGACGTTTAGATGACAATCGGCTAACTTTTAGATGACATCAATCGCATCACAATAAGGCTAGGATCAGTTTTATGAGACAAAGCTTTGCCTGGAAATGCCCTATGAAATGTGGATTGATATAGCTCGTCCTCGGGACGGCCGCAGTCAGCGTTTGCAGTTCAGCACACGCTCAGAGCCCGCTCGCCATATCCGGCGGCGAAACGGGAGCAACAACCGCGTCCCAGGCAATCCCAAATCATGGACTCCCGCCTGACGGTAGCCGCAAAGCAATTCCAGGGTCGTTGGCACAAGAGAAAGGATTAACCGGCCAAGATGGATTTGTTCACCATTCGTAAGCTCTTCTTTGCCATCTTCCGGCGCCGGCGGATGAGGCGTTTTTATGCGACTCTTCGGCCCACGCAGCAGACCCGGCTGCTCGATATTGGGGGCGACCCGCACACGTGGATTTTCGAGTCTCGCTTTTGCGAGCCGCTTCCGGTCACGCTGGTCAATCGGCAATTTCCCAACCCGGCCGCGTACAACAACAGCCGCTTTACCGCGGTTGAGGCTGACGCAATTGATCTCCCCTTTGCAAATCGGAGCTTCGACATTGCGTATTCAAACTCCGTCATCGAACACTTGACTACGTGGGAACGCCAGCAGGTCTTCGCCTCCGAGGCCAGCCGTGTCGCCAGCAATCTCTGGATACAAACTCCGGCGCGCCACTTTCCCATCGAGCCGCACGTCCTCGCTCCCTTCTTTCAATATCTTCCCAAGCGCCTGCAGATTCGTCTTGCGCGCCATTTCACTCTCTGGGGTCTGCTATCAAAGCCCAGCCCGGCCGATATAGAGGAGTCGATCTCGGAAGTGCGGCTGCTGACTCTGCGGGAAATGAAGAAGCTGTTTCCGGATTGCATAATCCTCAAAGAACGCGTGCTCGGCCTGACCAAAAGCTATGTCGCGGTGCGCGCTCTAAAGCAAAGCTAAGATTGCACATCGCGGAGACCTGTACCAATGCGCAGTTGGCCAGGCCTGTCCCTGTTTCTCAACCCTCAAGCCTCATAATCAAACAAGTGCCCTTCACCTTATCCCATGCCGCGGCCGCGCTCCCGTTCCGGCGCACGCGCCTCATCTTTTCAGCCGTAGTCTTCGGCTCGTTCGCTCCGGATTTTGAATACTTCATCCGCTTTGGCCCCTGGGGGAAATTCGGCCACTCGACGTTAGGCATCTTCGTCTTCGATCTCCCCGCTTCGCTCATCATGCTCTGGCTCTTTCACAGGTATGCCAAGGAACCGCTCTGGGCATGGCTTCCGGAGCGCGTTCGTCAAAGAGTCGCACTCGGTCCGCGCACCTTGCCGCTCAAAAGTATTGGCCAGATCGCACTCGTTCTCGTCTCCATCCTCATCGGAGTCATCACGCATATCTTCTGGGACTCAGTCACACATTCCTACTATTGGCCGTACTATCACTGGCCTCTTCTCAGCTACACGATTCAGTTGCCGCTCCTCGGTCCCACGCTGTACTTCAAGTTCTTCCAGATCGCCAGCACCTTCCTCGGCGCACTCGTGCTTCTCTTGTGGTTTGTGTTTTGGTATCGCGCCGCCACTCCCATCCCGCGGCAAAACAATCCAGGCTACAGACACAGCGAACGAGCAAGCCTTTTGGTTACATCCGCAATCGCAATCGTTGCAGGGGCCATTCGCGGATGGACCGGCATGAGAAGCGCTGTCAACTTCAACCCGCTCGCAGTCTTCCTCGCGGAAGCCGTCATCACCACCATGAGCATCTTTTGGCTTGAGGTCGTGATCTACGGAATCCTGCGCGACATACGGAGCCGGCGCACACAGACTGCGTGATCGCTGCGATTGCGCGCAAAATAGAAATCCTTGCCATGTCAATAGGTGCAAAATGATGGAAGCTGAAATCTCGGCAAGGAGCAATCCATGCAAGACGAACAGATCCGGCAAGCCCTCAATGCACATTGGCACGCATCCGCAAGCGGAGATCTCAATGCGGAGCACGAAATCTACGACGACAATTCGATATGCGATTATCCCCAGTCCGGCGAGCGAATCCTCGGCAGGAGCAACTTGCAGGCCTTGCGGAGCCATCATCCCGGCAAGCCGTCCGGCTTCAACGTCCGGCGAATCCTCGGAAATGGCGATCTTTGGATCACCGAATACACCATCACTTACCAGGGCAAACCAATGTATACGGTGAGCGTGATGGAGTTCCACAACGGCAAGGTCGTGCACGAGACACAGTACTTCTCCGATCCCTTCGAGGCTCCCGCCTGGCGCAGCCAATGGGTTCAACATGCGCCGCGGCCTTGATTCAGTGAGCCTTCAAATCTCTCTCGCGTTTCAAGAACATCAAGGCCCAGACAATAAGCGCGAACTGCAGCGGAATGCGCGCCCAGAGAATCCAGACAGGGACTTCGGGAAATCGCCCGGCATGCGTCAGCATGAACAGGTGAACGTCAAAATACACCATCAGCATAAGAACAATTCCTGCTGCTGAAAAGCGTCGTGTAGCCGGCACCAGCAGCCCAATCCCACCAAAAATCTCTGCCGCTCCGCTTGCAAGCACCAGTGCTTCAGGATGTGCATAGTGGTCAGGCATGATATGCACATAAAATCCCGTATGCCAGAAATGGTTGATACCGCCCAGAACATAAAGCAATGCCTGCGCTATCAGGGACACGTGGTAGAGACGCATACATCATCGGATGCAGATTTCAATCGCCATGAAACGGCAACCACACAACAACCGCAACGGGCGCTTTACTTGAACAAGGCCGGAGTTACACGGGAACACTCCGCCACCTTCCCAAAAGCGCGTTTATCGGGAGTGATCTGCCGCATGTAGACAAACTGCCGCACGATGTGACTCAGCGCCATCACAAGAGCCAGCTCTGCTATCGTGCTGTCATGCTCTCCCTTGCGGTGCTTCAGTTCCCGAGACATTACGGCAAAGAAGACTTCGTTATCATCCCCGTCATTCTGCTCGTCGTGGTCGGCGTAAACTTTCTGGACAAGAAAACCCGTCGTAAACGCTAGTTTCGGGTTGAACGCCATGCCGAGGCGGATCTTACTGTGATGCGCCAGGTATGTTTGTTGCCGTCGGCAACTTCCGCTCAGGGCGTTTCTCAGGACTTATGCTGTACGTGACTTCTCTGGAGGAGAAATGAGTCCTTCTCGTGTCCGTTCGTTCGCATGTTTTCTGACTTTCGCTGCAGTCAGTTTGTTGGCACACGCTCAGACCTCCATACCTTACGTTGGCTGCTCCGGAGACGGCCAGACTGGTCCGTATGCAGCAGCGAAAGGCTCACCCAAACCCGTCAATCTACCGCTCGCGATGGCTGACCAACTGGCATGGTATGAGTACAACGGTGATGCAGGGCACTTCGGCACACTTGGCCCGCGAGGCTGGAATTGCTTCGCAACAATCGGTTCAAATGGGTGGACTCTGTACGTCGCTCCCGAACCATTGGACAGTGCCAAGCTGCTTGAACACAAGAACTGGAAGGGTTTTACGGGGCCAGCCATTCAACTTTCCGGCTCCGACGGTGGGACGTCAGGTCGCTTCGAGGTGGCACAGGTGGTAGCACGTGTCTTTCCAGCGCATCGCGACTATGCTCGCGGAATCATCAAGGAGGGCTTCGGTCCCGCCTCAGACTATCCGTTCGGCCCTTTTCCCTCCGACCACCTCACCTACAAAGGTAAGGAACTCGTCGAGTTCACGACTCCTGCACATCGAAAGGGACTTGGCACGATGTCGTGGCTTCTGCCGTCAGAAAAGCCCATCACAGGCTTCGCCCTTCTCAGCATCGGCCCTAACGTCGACACTGAGCTTCTACACTTAAGTTTCCGTCTCCCGCCCTCGCTCTCCTCTCTCGGTGCGACCCTCATCCAGCAAGCCGAAGTGGATGGCTCAAAGTAGCTTTCTGAAACGATCAGTCCCGTGAAGTCGGCGTATCGTCAGTAATCAGTCTCTTTCCCGCAAAACGGCATTTCCGGACGTTTCGGATCGTAGTGTCCGAAAACCATGACTTTTCGGGAGCGTCTGTCGTGATGACGAGAAGCGCGTTTATGAGGAGTCATTTCGTTTCGTGTAACACGCCAGGCATCGATTCCGCTCTATGACTGTTTTGCAGCGGCATAGGATCCCGGAGGTTCACGGAAGGGTTCAACATCAATGCGCTCGTAACGCACCTCCAGTATCGTCAGGCGCTCTTTGCCGCCCGGTGCTTCGAGAACCACGCTGTCCCCCTCAGACGACCGCATTAACGCGCGGCCCAGAGGGTGACACCCAACTGACATGGTTGCGGTCGAGGTCGACCTCGTCGGTGCCGACGATGCTCACCTCTCGCTCCACTCCTGCGGCATTGGTATAGAGCACCGTTGCACCGAAATATGCCTTCGTCGCCCGCAGGCCCGATCTCGGAGCTTCCGGATCCATTACTTCTGCAGCTTCGATCCGCTTTGAGAGAAGGCGAATCCGCCCATCGATCTGCCGCAGCCGACGTTTGGCGTACTGATAATCGGCGTTTTCACTGCGATCGCCATTGCTGGCAGCCCACGCTACGACCTCCGCCACAGCCGGGCGGTCCTTGATGAGCAGAAACCGATGCTCCTCTTTCAGGCGCTTAAGTCCGCCGGGGGTGATGTAGTTCTTGGCTTGCACTGCCGGCGAGTCATCTTGTGGTCTTCTGGTAAAGCCTTTACGCATTTCGTATTATTCCATCGCAAAATCGAGCAGGTTCTCCCAATGACAACGGATGACGGCCACTGTGAGAGATAGTAAGCGGGTACCTTCTCATGACACCGGCCTCATCGCGGCATGAGTGGGATGGCGTTGCGTCCAGGAACGGCGTTTATCAGGACTGATCCGCACAGTTTCGGAAAACGCCGTTTTGCGGGCGAAACAAATACTTAGCTGAAACGGTGACCTCGCTGGGTACAAGCCGTCTCTGTCGTTATCGCCGAGCGAAAGAGCTTGCCGTACGTCTCTTAAATGAACAATAGGAACAAATCGCTTTAACCTCGGAGCCTCTCACTATGACCAAGCCGGTCGGAGTCTCACTTAGCTCAAACAAACTGCTACCAAAACTGATAACTTCCGCAGTCCGCGCGAGTCTCGTTGGCCTCTGCTTCTGTCAAATAGGGTATTCCCAAGTGAATCCCGAGGCATCCCAAATGCCTAGTCCAGGTGGCGCCGTACAAGCCCCCGCCTTTGATGTCTCGACTGTAAAACCAAGTCAGAGTTCAAGAGGAGCCTCGCTGTGGCCAACACCAGACGGGTACATTGCGAACGGCATCACACTCCGCCAATTGGTCCAGGTTGCTTACCGTTTCTTCAATAAGCAGTTTGTAATCGGCGGTCCGGCCTGGGTCGACACTGACAAATTCGACTTCGAAGCAAAGTTCGATGCTTCTCACATCACCAGCACGAAACCTCTAACTGATCGGCAACGCACTGAACTGCTTCAACCCGTTTTGGCCGAACGCTTTCAGCTCAAACTACACAAAGACAAGAAGGCATTTCCCGTTTATAACCTCCTCCCAGCGAAGGGCGGCCTAAAAGTGAGGGCTTCGCTTAAGCCGGCTGGCACCGAGTGCACGATTATGGGCGGGCAGGGGGTTGATGTGGTCGTGAGCTGCACTATGGAAGAGTTCGCAGAGCACATGTGGTACCCGACAGGTCGTACCGTGATAGATAAAACCGGCCTGACAGATCGGTATGATTTCGAACTCCACTGGACGCCAGACGATACGCCACCCAACTCTCCCAACGCGGACAGCCCGTCTATCTTTACGGCCGTTCAAGAGCAACTGGGACTCCGACTAGAACCAGGAACAGCCCCCCTCGATGTTCTCATTGTTGATTCAGCTGAAGAGCCCACCCCCAATTGAAGCCCAGCCTGACTGGTTTGCGAAGTCAGGCATCGCGTCCAGCTACGCACGACAATTCCGGTTGGCGTGGTTTGGCCCTAGCGACAGCAGTCGTGCAGCAACGTTCCTCGAAAGTCGGCTTATCGGCAGCAACGCGCAGAATAGCCGAAGTATGGCGTTCCGTTTCACAATCACATCAGACCTGCCTTTCCCCTTGGTCCCTGCTTTCTTGTCAAGAGGCAAACCCAAAACTATTTTTTAACCCACTCATTCTAAAGGCTAAAAAACGGTAAGAACATACTTGACGGAATGCGGAGGAAAATAGGAAGAAAATTTCAACCACCGCGAAACGATTGATGAGCATGCTACACTTTCCTTCCACGAGAATTTATGAAGAAATTGCCTTGTAGGAGAAAATTACCTATAAGAGTGGGGATTTGGGGTCATGAGGATTCCCAAGACCAAGGGATTTGTTGATGCCCATGAGCTTTCGACCCATTTTGGCGATCACGGAAGCGACTTTTCTGCCCCTGACGCCTCAAATTATGAGGCGCAGGCTGATGAATTTTTATCGAAACCGAAATCTGCCGATATGATGGAGTGTTTCAGATCAAAGGGCGATATGGTGCGTTTTGACAAAATCACTCTGGAGTACGGTGTGATATCCAAAGACGGAATCATCCGTACCTACTACAAACCAAAGAAGTGCTCGGATTTACCGTCGGGAGAAAGGAGGGTTAGATGTCACAGGCTTTCAACTCACTTGGAATACGCCATATCGACCTGCTCAAAACATTGAGCAGTCCCTACCCCTGCCCAGTCTGCGGATATGGCCTGAGAAGTCCTGCAGAGGATTTCACCATTTGCCCTTCTTGTGGAATCGAGTTCGGATACAGTGATGAAGGAGTGTCACATGCGGAATTAA
>NZ_JBEKYX010000082.1:0-18947 GCF_049510455.1 Occallatibacter sp.
CCCGACACCATGTACCGCGCCAACGTCGAGGGCACCCGCGATCTCCTCCGCGCCGCGCGCGAAGCCGGAGTCCGTCGCGTTGTCTACACATCCTCCGTAGCCACCATGCACTTCCGCACAGACGGCGTGGTTGTTAACGAAGACACGCCCGTCTCCCTCGCCGACATGGTCGGTCATTACAAGCGTTCCAAGTTCCTCGCCGAGCAGCAGGCCATCGCGGCCGCGCAAGACGGCCAGCAAGTCATCATCCTCAACCCCACCACTCCCATCGGCCCCAATGACTCCAAGCCCACACCCACAGGCCGCATCTTCGTCGATTTCCTCAACCGCAAATTTCCCGCCTACATGGACACCGGCCTCAACCTCGTCGATGTAGCCGAAGTCGCCAAAACACACGTTGACGCGCTCACCCTCGGCACACCGGGCCGCCGCTACATCCTCGGCGGAGAAAACCTCACCCTCAAGCAAATCCTCGACAAGATGTCGGCCATCACCGGCATTCCATCCCCTACAGTCAAAATCCCCTTCGCCGTCGCCGCCACCTACGCTTTTTTCGAGGAAACAATCACCGGCCGCATCCGCGGCAAAGAGCCCCGCGCCACGCTGGAAGAAGTCCGCATGGGCCGCAAAAAAATGTTCGCCTCCTCCGCGCGCGCCCAGCAGGAACTAGGATTCCGCATCGCCCCCGTCTACCCCGCCATGCGTGCCGCCATCGACTGGTTCCAAGCTCATGGTTTCGCTCCAATGGCATCCGCAAAGCAGGACGCGCTATGACTCGCGTCGCCATCCTCTCCGCCTTCCCCGGTGAACTCAAGCCTCTCGTTCGCGGCTGGCCGCATAGCGTCCGCTCAGGCGTCCACTTCTGGGCGCAGCGTAATGAAGAAGAGGAGTGGATAGCCGCCTGCGCCGGCGCAGGCCAGCCAGCCGTCACCCGCGCCTTCGCCGCTCTTGAAGATGGCGGCCCCATCGATCTAGTCTTTTCCATCGGCTGGGCCGGCGCGCTTCGCGCCAATCTCCCCGCAGGCTCAGCTCACAACGTTGCCGGCGTCATTGACATCCGCACCGGCGAGCGTTTCCGCTGCGATGCCGAATCCGGCAATCTCTGGCTCGTCACCAGCCCACGAGTCGCCGACGAAAACGAAAAACTCCGTCTCGCCTCCACCTACAACGCCGCCCTCGTCGATATGGAAGCTGCAGCCCTCGCGCGCCTCGCCGCCATGCGCGGCATTCCCTTTTACGCCATCAAGGGCATCAGCGACTCGCTCCACGCCAAACTCCCCGATTTCAACCAATTCATCGCGCCGGACGGCCAGATGCTCACAGCAAAATTGATTCTTCATGTCCTCCCGCGCCCCTGGCACTGGCCTGCACTCATCCAGATGGGAGAAAATAGTAAAAAAGCCGCGCGAAGCATCGCAGAAACATTGCACAGCTTCCTCGCAGCACAGGACAATAGCGAAGTCACCTGATGGCCACCCAGACAATTACTTCCGAATCCGCCACCGTCCACGCGCTTCCAGCCACCATGCGCGCCGCTGTGTATCACGGCATCAATGACGTCCGCCTCGAAACCGTCCCGGTGCCCGCCATCGGCCGCGGCGAGTTGCTCGTCCGCATCGCCACCTGCGGCGTCTGCGGCACAGACCTCAAAAAGATCCATCTCGGCTCGCATTCAGCGCCGCGCATCTTCGGTCATGAGATGGCAGGAACCATCGTCGCAGTCGGCAAGGGAGTCACAAACTTCGCTCTCGGCCAGCGCGTCATGGTCTACCATCATGTCCCCTGCGGCCAGTGCTACTACTGCCGTAAAAACACCCCCGCGCAGTGCCCGCTCTACAAGAAAACAGGCGCCACGGCGGGTTTTGAGGCCTCCGGCGGCGGCTTCGCCGAGTACATCCGCGTCATGGACTGGATCGTCTCCGGTGGCGGCGTAGTCGCCATCCCGGATGGCATTCCCTTCGAGCAGGCGGCATTCATTGAGCCAGTCAACACGGTCTACAAAGGCGTCAAGCTGCTCAACCTCCAGCCGGACGACACCGTTCTTGTCATCGGCCAGGGCCCCATCGGCCTCATGCACGCCGTACTTGCGCATCGCGCCGGCGCGCGCGTCCTTACCTCCGATCTCTACCCCGAGCGCCACGCCATCGCCGCAAGCTACGGTCTGACAAATCCCATCCACGCCGGTCAGGAAAACGTCGCCGAGCGCGTCAAATCTGAGACAGAAGGCCGCGGTGCCGACGCCGTAGTCCTCGCCGTCGGCGGCAACGCCCTCATCAAAACAGCAATGGATGCCTGCCGCATGGGTGGTCGCATCATGCTCTTCGCGCAGACTCAGCACGGTGAAGCCACCTTCGATCCTGGCGCGGTCTGCGTCGATGAAAAAACGCTCCTCGGCTCCTACTCGTCCTCTTTCGACATTGCAGATGAAGTCGCCGATCTTGTTTTCAGTGGCTATCGCAACGGCTTCGATCTAACCCGGCTCATCTCGCACCGCTTCTCGCTCGAAGACGCAATTCAGGCCATCGACGTAGCCTCGCATCCCAAAGCCGACTCCATGAAGATTATGATTGAACCGGTACCGGGCAGAGGAGGGGAGTAGTCGCATCATGGCCTCCACCATGCAAGCTGCGGTTCTTCACGGGCGCGAAGATATTCGCATCGAGCAAGTTCCTGTGCCCAGCGCAGCCCCCGGCGAGCTCATAGTTCGCGTCGGCGCAGCGCTCACCTGTGGCACAGATCTTAAAGTCTTCCGCCGTGGTTACCACGCGCGCATGATCGTCCCGCCTGCGCTCTTCGGCCATGAGCTAGCAGGAACCGTCGTCGAAGCAGGCCCCGGCGTATCGGAATTCAAGCCCGGTGATCGCGTCGTCGCGCTCAACTCCGCCCCCTGCGGCCAGTGCTACTTCTGTCTCCGCAGCCAGGAAAATCTCTGCGACGATCTGCTTTTTAACAATGGCGCCTACGCCGAATACATCCGCATCCCCGCCCGCATCGTTGAAAAGAACACGCTCCTCATACCGGATCACGTCCCCTTCGAGCACGCCGCGCTTACTGAGCCTTTAGCCTGCGCCGTGCATGGCTTCGTTGATTCCCAGGCTCGCTCCGGAGATACCGTTGCCGTCATCGGCGGTGGTCCGCTTGGCCTTATGATTCTCCACGTCGCCGCGCTCTCCGGTTGTGAAACCATTGCTATCGTCCGCCACCCCGGTCAGGCAGAAGCTGCAAAGCAGCTCGGCGCAGCGCACGTCGTTCAGACTCGCACCATCCGGCAGGCCATCAAGCAGACGCGTGCCCTCACATCCAACAACCGCGGCGTCGACATTGCCATCGAGGCCGTCGGCGTCCCGGAGGCCTGGGAAGAAGCCATTGAGCTCGTCCGCAAAGGCGGCATCGTCAACTTCTTCGGCGGTCCGCCCGCGGATTCCCGCGTCTCGCTCGATACCAATCGCATCCATTACAACGACATCACCATGCGTGCCACCTTCCACCACACCCCGGCCATCTGCCGCCGCTCGCTTGAGCTCATCGCCGGGGGCCGCTTTCAGGCCGGGGCCTTCATCACCGGCCACGCGCATCTCTACGAGCTCAACCGCGTCTTTGAAAAGCTCATGAACCGCAACGGCGAAATCAAAACCGTCATCGTTCCATGAGACCCCAAATGCCCACAGCCACTCACGTCACAGACAACAGCGCTCTCAGCAATGAGGATCTGATCGAGAAGGGCTGGGCAGCGCTTCCGCCTTCGTATCGAATCCCTGATGCCGCGCCAACTCTGCCCGAGGCGCAGGCATACTGCAAGGCCCTCGCCGAGTCCCACTACGAAAACTTCCACGTAGCTTCCTGGTTTCTTCCCAAGGTCCTTCGCCCGCACTTTCATTCCATCTACGCCTACTGCCGCATCTCGGACGATCTAGGCGATGAGGTCCCCGACGCTGCACAGGCACTCGCGCTCCTCAACCTCTGGGGCCGCGAGCTAGATGCTTGCTACGAAGGCCACGCGCGTCATCCCGTCTTCGTAGCGCTCGCAGAAACCATCCGCATCTGCGCCATTCCCAAAGAGCCATTTGCCGATCTTCTCGTAGCCTTCCGACAGGACCAGACCATCAAGCGCTTCGCCACCATGGACGACGTGCATGCCTACTGCCGCTACTCCGCCAACCCCGTCGGTCGCCTCGTCCTCTACGCTTGCGGTGAAGTCACAGCCGCAACGCGGGAAGAATTCTTCCGCCTCTCGGATGCCACCTGCACCGCGCTTCAACTCGCCAACTTCTGGCAGGACGTAAGCGTCGATTGGCTCAAAGGCCGCATCTATCTCCCGCAAGCCGACATGCAAAAATTCGGTGTCACAGATGCAGTCATCCAGCAGGGAGTCGCCACGCCTGGGTTCCGCTCTCTCCTCAAGTACGAAGTCGATTACGCGCACAGCCTCTTTGCACAGGGCCTGCCCCTCATTGGCAAAGTCAACCGCGATCTCGCGCTCGATCTCGATCTCTTCAGCCGCGGCGGCCTCGAAATTCTCCGTGCCATCGAGCAGCGCAACTACGACGTGCTAAGCGCCCGCCCCGCCATCGGCAAAGCCACCAAGCTGCAGCTCGCTTTGCGCGCCGTCAGCGGCAAGCTGCTGCCATTTCTGCGCCGCAGCCCCTCCAGGGCAGGGAAGGCTGCTTGACCTCTTCAGGCGCAACACAAGCGTTCACACTAGAGAGCGCCTACACAATCTGCCGCGCCATCGCAAAGCGCGAAGCCAAGAACTTCTATTACTCTTTCGTCGCCTTGCCTGCTCCGCGCCGCAACGCCATCTGCGCCATCTACGCCTTCATGCGCAAGGCCGATGATCTTTCCGACGATGAATCCCTTCCGCGTGACGCGCGTCGCCGCAATCTCGACACATGGCTCGCAGGCTGGCACAGTGCCGCAAGCGGCCAGCCCACAACCGATCCAGTCTTCTTCGCCGTCCAGGACGCCGTACACCGTTTCAATATCCCACTCGCGCTCCTAGACGAGCTCGTCGCCGGCACCACCATGGATCTCGAAAACGCCGCAGGGGACACACCTGACACCTACGCCACCTTCGACGACCTCTATCGCTACTGCTACCTCGTCGCATCGGTCGTAGGCCTCGTCTGCATTCGCATCTTTGGTTACACTGATCCACGCGCCGAAAAACTCGCCGAAGAAACCGGCATCGCATTCCAGCTCACCAACATTCTTCGCGACGTTCAGGAAGACGCAGAGCGCAACCGCGTCTATCTTCCCATTG
This sequence comes from Occallatibacter sp., assembly GCF_049510455.1. Taxonomy (GTDB): domain Bacteria; phylum Acidobacteriota; class Terriglobia; order Terriglobales; family Acidobacteriaceae; genus Telmatobacter. The sequence continues at coordinate 5,261 of NZ_JBEKYX010000082.1, forward strand.
AAGATCTCACCCTGCACAGTGTCCCGCTCGACTCGCTTCTGCATCGCCCTCCCGCCACACCACCTACAGCAAACGAGCGCGCGCTCCTCGCGGAAATTGCGCAGCGCGCAGAAAATTACTACCAGTCCGCGCAGCAGCTTCTACCGCTCATCGACCGCGAAAGCCGCCCCGCACTCTGGGTCCTCGTCAGCATCTATCACTCGCTGCTGAACCGCATCAAAGCCGCCAACTACGATGTCTTTTCACATCGCGCCAGCGTACCCACCGCGCACAAGCTCGGTATTCTCGGCCTCGGCATGGCCCGCATGGGCGCGGCAAGGCTCGGTCTGTAATCCTATTCAATAGATGACTCCATTCGCGCCCGCAAATCCGAAGACAGTAGCCGTCATCGGCGGCGGTGTCGCCGGTATGAGCGCAGCCTGCGCTCTTGCGGACAGCGGATTCAAGGTCGCTCTCGTCGAAAGGAGAAGCTATCTCGGCGGTCGTGCTTCATCCTATCTGCACCCCGGCGTCAATGAAGTCATCGATAACTGTCAGCACGTTCTCTTTGGCTGCTGCACTAACCTCATCGGCTTCTATAAGCGCATTGGTGTCGCAGACAAAATCCATTGGACCAGCGACATGACGATGATCGAGCCAGGCGGCCGCCGCTCTGTGCTTGGCCCATCCGCGCTGCCTGCGCCGCTGCACGGTGTTCCGAATCTTCTTCGCGCCCACGCCTTTACCTTCGCCGACAAAATCGCCCTGGCCCGCGCCTTCCGCGCCATGATGCGCATTGGCGAGCGGGATAACTCCGGCGAATCGCTCCTCGCATGGCTGCATCGCCACAAGCAAACTCCACGCGCAATCGAGCGTTTCTGGCGTCTTGTGATTGCCAGCGCACTGAATGCCGATCTTGACCGGATTGCTGTGCCCTATGCTGCCAAAGTCATCCGCGAGCTCTTCATGAACTCCGCCGAGGCCGGCAGCATGGGTATGAGTTCCGTGCCTCTCAGCGATCTCTACAAAAACGCCGAGCAATTCCTCATCGCGCGCGGTTCCAGCGTTCTCTACAACACAAACGTTGAATCGCTTGAATGGGATGAGGAAACATCCAGTTGGATGATTCACACTCGCACCGCGCCGCTTGCGGCAAATTACGTCATCCTCGCGCTCCCATTCGAGGCGCTCGGCAAGCTCCTGCCGAATATGCCGCCGGTTGAAGGTGCGGATACTCTCGCAAATCAAATTGCGCAGCACGAACACTGGCCCATCTGCAGTGTCCATCTCTGGTTCGACCGTCAAATCACCGATCTCGACCATGCTGTGCTGCTGGACCGCGAACTTCACTGGCTCTACAACAAAAACCGCCTGCAGCCCTGGCGAAAGTCAAAGGGCAGTTATATTGAGCTCGTAATTAGCGCATCGAAGGGATTTGCGGAACGCGAGCGCCAAGAGGCAATCGATCTTGCGGTCAATGAACTGAAAGAGTTTTTCCCGGCATCCCGCGAAGCCAAACTCGAAAAAGCTGCTCTCATCAAGGAAGTCCGCGCCACCTTCGGAGTTCCTCCAGGAATCGATGAGTTCAGGCCGGATGTAATTGCGCCTTGGCCGAACTGTTTTCTTGCAGGCGACTGGATTCATACCCACTGGCCTTCGACAATGGAAAGCGCCGCGATAGCGGGGCATTCGGCTGCAGAGACATTGGCATTTGAAGCGGGACCGCAAATCGATGTCGTTGAGCCAAGTCTTAAACCGAAGGGTCTGATGCGCTTCGCGAAAGGTTAATGGTAAAGTTATCTGCATATGACAGGAGATAAGCGCGCTGCTGCAAAAACCCTCGCTACAGCTCACCTTCAGGTCGAGCCTGGTATTCGTCGCATCGTTCATGTGGTTGGCGATGAAGAGAATGCTAGCCACGAGCCGGTTAAGTTATTGGAGGTGAACCCTGACACTCCGCCTTCTGGAATTGTGCCAATCGCATTTGCTCCCGATCCTCCCAGGTTTCCCTTTTCGAGCGTGGTGATAGAGGTGACGGAAGCGGAATTTGAAAAGATTCGGACAGGAAAATTGCAGCTTCCAAATGGATGGCGATTGGAGGAAACCCTTTATCCACAAGGGAACGCTGCCTGATGGTAACTTGGGCGGAGGCTTTTACACGGCAGGCAGCATCTGATCTCAAAACGTACGAATATCTGACAAAGAGCGGGCTTCCTCAGAGTCATAGTTTGCACTATCTCCAGATGTGGTTGGAAAAGTTATGTAAATCCTATATCTATGAAGGTAGTATCGAGGAATTAAAGTGGAAGCATCAAGTCATTGAAAAGATATTACCGCGAATGATTCAGGATTACTGGCAGAGAATCGGTTTCACAGGCTCGCCATCCGTGAACGAGATGCGGGCATTATGTCGAGAGATCGACCTGCTGCATCCGCAGCCGGATGATGATGGCAAGAGACGGGATAATGTGGAATATCCATGGCCTGAGAATACAGGAACAGTTGTCGCTCCATCCGAATGGAAATTTCCAATTGGTGCCCGGCTGCACTCTCCGAGTGGCCGCAAACTCATTAAGGCTGCAAAATCGCTTACGCAAAGCAAGTTGAACGCGATTTAGCCTGATCCGCATTTCTCTAGTGTGCCAGAAAATACACCCCTACGCAGATCAGCGCCGCCGCCGTCCATCGCCGCTTATCCACGTTCTCATGCAGAAACAGCTTTGCCGCAATCGAATTCGTCACAACCGTGAGCGATGCGGAAGCCGGTGCTACCAGCCCCAAACTCATGTGGTTCAGCGCAAAGAGCAGCGAGAAAAATGCCAGCGCCAGAAAGCCCACCCCCGCAAAGAACAGCGGGCAGGTTACTACTGCACGAATCGCGCCAGCCATTCCAGACTTCGCGCGAATCTCATCCAGGTCGCCAATCGACTTCATCGCCGCTGCGGTCAGCACCTCGCCTGTCGTTGAAGCCAGCACGATCGCCGCAATCATCGCCACGCTCGTCCACAGATTCACACCGGAAGAGGAGGGAAGCGTCATCGCAGCACCTCTTCATCCAGCGGCATCACCGGGCCTGTGGGTCGCTCGGTTCGCGCCGGCCCTTGCGCAACAAAGCCAACGCCAACCGTAATCAGCATCACGCCAAGCCAGCGCTGCCATGAAACGGGCTCATGCAGCCAGAAACGCGATAGCAACATGACAATCATGTTGCCAAACGCAGTCGCCGGAAGCACAAACGTCAGATCCGCCCATGACAAAGCCGTCAGGTAGCTCGCAAAAAATCCAATCAGCAGCGCAATCCCCGCCGCAACCCACGGCGTAAACACAGCCGCAATCAGCGTTCCCGGATGCTCCAGTGAAATCGCCGGCAACTTACTCATCCCGCGCGAAAGGCACGCATCGCCAAGCGGTGCGCACAGCGCCACCAGCCCCAGAATTATCCATTGGTGCAGAGTAAGTTTTGCTTGAGTCATCAATAGAATGAACAATCCTGCTTCATTGGATTCATCGGGAAGGGAATTGGAATCACTACAAAATGCAACGGAGGGCAAACGCTCTGCGCGCCGCCCTCCATTGAGCCTTCACAACTCGCTTAAGCTCCAGCGCTGGCCGGCGCAGCCGGTCCAGGCCCGCCTTTGCGCGCTTCCTTCACCATCTTGTTGCGTTGCGCGCGCAGTTTCAAGAACGCCTTCGCCTCCACATACAGGCGCGGCACGTCACGATTAATAACCGCCTTCCAGATCACGCGGAAGGCCGCCCTCGGGCGGAAGTAATACTCGTCGTAGAAGCGGTGAACCATCTCCATCACGTAATCCACCGGCAGTCCGGGATACTCAATGTGCGCCATCTGGTGGCCGCCGCCGTCTTCCATGCGCTCGTTGGTAATAAAGCCGTTGCTCTTGGCGAAATCGTAGAACTCCGTGCCCGGATACGCGTGCGCAACCGACACCTGGATCGTCTCGCAGTCCAGCGTCTTGGCAAAGTTGATCGTATTGCGGATCGACTCCTTCGTCTCGCCCGGCAGGCCAAGAATAAAGTCGCCGTGAACCACCAGCCCCAGGTCGTTGCAGTCCTTCGCAAACGCCCGTGCCCGCTCCACAGTCGCACCCTTCTTGATGTTCTTCAAAATCTGAGGATCGCCCGATTCAAAGCCCACAATCAGCAACCGGCAGCCCGCATCCTTCATCGCCTTCAGCGTTTCGCGATCCGTCGTTACGCGGCTCGTGCAGCTCCACGTGATATTCAGCGGCTTCAGCTTTGCGCAAAGCTCCACCGTGCGCTGCTTCTGAATGTTGAAAGTGTCATCGTCAAAGAAGAACTCCTTCACTTCAGGAAAATTCTCCTTCGCCCACTTCATCTCAGCAGCCACATCGTCAGACGAGCGCTTGCGCCATGCATGTCCGCTCAACGTCTGCGGCCACAAGCAGAAGGTACACTGCGCCGGGCAGCCGCGCGTCGAGTACAGCGAGATATACGGGTGCAGCAGGAACGGCACGTTATAGCGCGTCACATCCATATCGCGCTTATAGATCTTCGTCGCCCACGGCATCGCGTCCAGGTCTTCCACCTGCGGACGGTCGGGGTTGTGCACCACCTTGCCGTTCAGCTTGTAGCTGATGCCCAGAATCTCATTCAGCGGTTTGCCGTTCGCATACTCCACAACGGAGTAATCGAACTCGCGCCGGCAGATAAAGTCCAGCGCCGAGCACTCATTCAGAGCCCTGTCCGGGTCAGTCGTCACCGGCGGTCCCACAAACGCCACGCGGATTCCAGGATTCGCCGCCTTGATTGCTTCGGCCAGCCGCTGATCGCCCTCCCAGCCCACAGTCGAAGTAAAGAGCACAAGGAACTCGTAACCCTTGGCAATCTTAATCGTTTCTTCCGCGGAGATGTGATGCGGCGGCGCGTCCAGCAGACGCGAGCCTTCCAGCATTCCAGCGGGGTACGCCAGCCAAACCGGGTACCAGTACGACTCAATCTCGCGCGTCGCCGGCCAACGCGAGCTTGCGCCGCCATCGAAATTCTCAAATGACGGCGGATTCAAAAGCAGTGTCTTCAAAGGCATAGACATTCCTTCATTTTACCATTGAGTCACTTATTCGCACTGCTGCACGGCTCTCAAATGGACGCATTCCGGGTTACTTCGCATGCACCTCATTCAGCCAATCTTCCATATGTCCAAGAGCCCGCAGCAGTTCCAGGCGCGCCTTGGCCAATTCGAACTCCGACTCCAGTGAGTCCAGGTATTTCTGCCGCTCATCAATCCGTGCCTGCTGGCCGGCTTTGGGAGAAAGCTGCGGCTGCCCACCGCTCCCGTTGCCATTCTCAAGCTGCGTCTCCACAGTCTTCAGTTGGTCGGCGGCAATCTGCTGTTTCAGACCCGCAATCTCAGCCTGTGCATCCAGCTCTCGCAGCGTTCCTGTAAGCTGCTCAATCTGAAAATCGTTCTGGTGCTCGGCCTGCTCAGCTTCGACACGTGAACGCAGTGCATCCGCAGCGGATTCACGCGCCTTGGCGCGATGAATCATATCCAGCAGAGGCACAGAAACATTGAATCCCGAGAACAAATTATTCGCAGGCAGGCCACCCACGAAATAGGAGGCCACATTGTTCAGTACACCTGTATTGCGGCTGTACTGAAGGAAGAAACTCAATTGCGGATAGAAATTGGCTTCATGATCACCCTTAGCCTGCCGCTCGCGAGAAAGCGCAAACTGACGTGCCGATTCAACTCCAGGCAGCGTATGCGCAGGCGTATCGCCACGCATCGCCGGAATCTCCGGAATGCTGGGATGATACGGCACAATCGCACCATCCGGCAGCCCGGTCAACATAGCAAGCTCCTTGGCAAGCGTTCCCGCTCGCGTCTCCAGATGCAGCTTTGCCAGCTTCAAAGTTGCTGCTGTAAGCTTTGCCTGCAACCAATCGCTTTGCGGATCGACGCCAGCCTCCGAGCGCTGCTCTTCAATCTCAACTAATTTCTCGGCTAGCTCCTGCTGCTGTTTTGCCGCTTCTAATTCGGTATTTACCGTGTCCAGCTCAATGTACGCCGCGGAAGCTTCCAGCGCAGCCTGTTCTCGCGCATCTTTCACGCGCGCAAAGGCTGCATTCAGGCTTGAGCGCGCCGAATCGATAAAGTGCTTTTGCGGGATGCTGAAGACCAGGGACTGCACTGTTATGCTAAAGGCCGAAGGCGGCTGGCCGGTAAAGCCTTGCTCGGGGAATGCGGGTATTCCCGTAGCAAACATCATCGACGGGATCACTGCATCTCGACTCTCTGACAGCCCGGCCCGCGCCTTATCTACATCCGCATTTGCAATCTTCACTGCGTCACTATTCTTCTGCGCCAGGTCCACCACCGTCCTAAGCGAAACCTGCGCCACGCCGTGCACCGGCAACAACAATCCCGCTCCCATTAGCAGGGAAGCAGCCAGCGCCGTATAGTACGTACTCTTCACTCGTCGTCTTCCCGTCAAAATTTCAAATCCAGCGCCGGTTTATATTCTTTCGCCAAAGCCAGCGCCGCATCCCGCTCGCGCTTTGCCGTGGCCGTATCACCCAGCTTCATCGCAACGCGCGCCCGCTCCACATGCGCCGCAAACGCCGGAGCTTCCTCAGTCTTGATCGGACTCGCCAGATACGCATCCAGCATCTTCGCCGCCAGTTGCATATTGCGGTTCGCCCGAACCAGCACCGACGCCCCGTTATGCAGCGCCACAGCAGCATGCTTCTCCTGCTGCGCTAAATTCCAACCCTTTTGCACCGCCGCATCCATCTCGTCCCACCGCTGCCGCCGCCGCAAAAAACTTGCCAGCGTCATCCACTGAAAGGCCGGCTGCGCGCTAGCCGCAATCGCCGCATGAAACTCATGTTCCGCAGTCGAGTAATCCTTGTTTCCCTCTGCAATTCGCGCCCGCAGCTCATGCGCCCGCGCCTGATCCACTTTATCCAGCTGTGCCACCACACCCTGAGCCTTATCCATGCCACCGCCCACCACACCAGGAGCCGAGCTGTAAAACTCACCCAGATCCGCCAGTGCCTCAGCATTGCGCGGATTTAATTGTGTAGCTTGTTCAAACTCCTCCCGCGTGCGCTTAGCCAAACCATACGCGCTCACAAAAGAAGCTCGACTGGCCTTCTCACCAAGCGCTCGTCCCAGCCACATGTGGTAGTCCGAATTTTGTCCTTCCGTCTGCACAGCCTGCTGGCACTCTTTCACTGCGGCATCCCAGTTTTCCAATATGAAGTAAACGCGGCACTGTAGATTGTGCGCCTCAGCACTTGCAGACTCATCCGCCGGCAGCCCCGCCAGCAGCGACAGCGCCTGATCTGCCTCTCCCTGCTGCAGAGCAGTATTCACTCCATCCAGCGCGCCATGCTGCGCCTGCGTCCGCGCACCCAGCCAAGCGGCCAGCGCCATTGCTGCGAGCATTCTCACCGCACTTCCTTGATAGGAATACCTTCCTGCAGCGGCAGTCCGGTGATCGTTCCTGTCGCCACCGTGTCTCCCGCATTCAACCCGGAGAGAACCGCCACCAGCGTCTGCGTAATCGTGCCTGTCACCACTGGCGTGCGTTTCAGCTCATGGTTCACCACGCGATACACAAACTCGTGTTCTTGTTCCTCCCGCAGCGCCTCCCGCGGAATGCTCAGCATGTTTGCCTGGCTCGACGTCGTCACCGTCACCGTCACATTCGTATCCGGCAGCAACTCGCCATCGGAGCTATCCAGGGCCACCAGCACCTCACCCACATTGCGCGACCCGGTGCTTATCACTGTTGAAGGCACACGCTCAATATGTCCGGTCCATGTGTGTCCCAGCCGCGCTTCCCACTTCACGACCACCTTTTGGCCTTCAGCCACACGTCCCAGGTCTGGTTCGTCAAAGAACGCCCGCACCCGCATCCGCTGTTGATTGGCAATCTGCATCATCAGCTTGCCAGCTTCCACAAACGATGTCGGCTGCACATCGATGCTGTAAACCGTTCCCGCCGCCGGCGCCCGCACTGTCATCTTCTCTTCGGTGTCGCGAGCCGCTGCAAGGTTGGCTTGCGCTTCTGCCAGTGCCGCCCGTGCCCGCTCCACCTCTGCAGGCGAATACCGGCTCCGCGAGCTCGATTCCGCCGCATCCAGTGTGGCCGTGGCGCTTGCCAGCCTCTGCTTCGCTCCTGAAACCTCGCTCGCGCTGGCCGCGCCCGTCGCCTGCAGCTTCAGCAGCGCATTCAGGTCGCGTTCAGTCTGATCGCGGTCCAGTTTGGCCCGCGCAATATCCGCCGCCGAGGCCTGCTGCTGCTCCTGGGTTCCATTATGAGTCGCCGCTTCCAGCGATACCTGTGCCGATCTCACGCCGCTTTCAGCCGCGGCCACGCGTGCCCGCGTGTCCACATCGTCCAGCACGGCCAGCACTTTGCCGGCTTCCACCGTGTCGCCTGGCCGCACATAGACAGCCCGCACGGTGGTTGTCACCGGAGCATGAATCTCGTGGTTCTCCTCCGGCTCAACACGCCCATTCGTGCTCAGCACGCTCACCAGCTCCTGCCGGCTTACCTGCATCACACGAATCTGCAGCCGCTCCCGCGTCAGCGAGCGAACGGCAAAGAAAACCAACACCACTACGATGGCAGCGCCGATCCAAATCCAGCGCCAGTCCAATTGCCGTCTTTCCTGTGCCATGCACCTTACCTGAGTCAGTATATCTGAGTAGCCAATGTGCTTTTAGGTCGCACAAAAATGTGGACTTGGCACAAAATATGAGGCTCTGTTTTCCCTCGGGCCGCGTGGTACTGAGTCAGTTTGAATTGGATTCGTATCAGGGCGCAACTGGTAGGCCGGGGATTTATCCCCGGCAATAAGTTGACGGAAGATGATGGGGCTTTAGCCCCGGAGGTATGCTTTTTGCGGACGGATGCTCCCGAAAAAGATTCACCAGACGCTGACTAACCCCCGCATTCAAACTGACCCATTCCCCGGCGTCCGCTGCATGCAATGGCCCTTACAATGAAACTATGTCCGCGGAACCCCGTTATACAGACGATCACGCCAAAGCCGGTCTCGACTTCCAGTTTCCCGCCATCGAAACCTGGCGCAACCAGTTTCCCGGCTACGAGATCGAAATCGACGACCCCGAACTGACCAGCGTCTGCCCCAAAACCGGCCTGCCCGACTTCGGCATCCTCACCATTCGTTACATGCCCCGCGAGCGCTGCCTCGAACTCAAATCGCTCAAGGAATATCTCTACTGCTACCGCAACCTCGGCATCTTCCAGGAAAACATCGTCAACCAGGTCCTCGAAGACGTCGTCAAAGCCACCGACCCCGTCTGGGCCGTAGTCAAAGGCATCTTCCGCCCCCGCGGTGGCATTGCCACCACAGTAGAAGCCCGCTGGCCCCGCCCATAATCCATTCGGGTATATCTATCCAATGAGCGGACTCGTATTTACGGGTCCGGCGAATCATCCGCTATCCTGTTTCCGGTGTCCACCACCCTCCAGCCCGCGCGCCGCATCAGCCCCGCATTCTGGACGCTGCTCCTCCTCATCGCCCTCAACCTGCTCAACTACATCGACCGCTACATCCTCCCCGGCGCGCAATCGCTCATCCAGAAGGAATACAACTGGAGCGACCAGCAGATGGGCGGGCTCACCACCGGCTTCTTCCTCACCTACATGCTCGTCGCTCCGCTCACCGGCTGGCTCGGCGACCGCTTCCCACGCAAGCCCCTCATCATCGCCGGCGCGGTCCTCTGGAGCATCGCCACTCTCGCCACCGCCTGGGTCAGCCATGACAGATACTGGGGCTACTGGACCCTCTATCTCCGTCACGCCCTGGTCGGCGTCGGAGAAGCCACCTTCTCCATCTACGCACCAGCCGTCCTAGCTGATTTCTACCCCGAGCGCGACCGCAACCGCATCCTTTCCATCTTCTATATAGCCATCCCAGTCGGCGCAGCCATCGGCTACCTTGCTGGCGGAACCCTCGGCACCCTCTACGGCTGGCGCGCGCCATTCTTCCTCTGCGCCTTCCCCGGCCTGCTCGTCGCCGCGCTCTACTGGTGGGTCGGCCGCGAACCCCAGCGCGGCGCACAGGACCACATCCAGGTCGACCGCTCCCGCTCCAGCTTCCTCGGCCTCTTCACCAACGGAGCCTTCCTAACCGGCACGCTGGGCCTCGCCGCCCTCACCTTCGCCATGGGCGGAATCTCCACCTGGGTGCCCACATTCCTGCACCGCTCGCTCGGCTATCCAATCCCTAAAGCCAGCTTCATCGTCTCAGCCATCACCGCCTTCGACGGCATCGCCGCAACAGCTCTCGGCGGCTGGCTCGCCCAGCGCTGGCTCCGCACCAATGATCGCGCTCTCTATCTCTTCTCCGCGCTCAGCGTCGTCCTCACGCTCCCCTTCGGCGCTCTCGTCTTCTTCGGACCCCACGCCACCGCCATCCCCGCGCTCTTCCTGGCCGAGTTCTTCCTCTTCCTCAACACCGGCCCGCTCAACACTGCTATCGTCAACTCCGTCTCCGCGCCGGTCCGCGCCACCGCCATCTCAGTGAATCTCTTCTGCATCCACGCCTTCGGCGATACCTTCTCCCCACAGATCATCGGCGCAGTCTCCGATCGCACCGGAAGTCTTTCTCTCGCCCTTGGCTTAACCCTCATCTCTTTAACTATTTCCGCCACAATCCTTAAAGTCGGTTCTCGTTTCGCACCGCCTTTGCGTAACTAGAGTTCTATTTCGTCTCTTTCTCCTTCGTATTCATCCAAGCCCGCCCGCTGCCCTGTGGCCGCAGGTTCGGGTCCTTAATCGCAGGCTTCTCTTGATCTCCCGTAAATCCCCGCGCCAGCGCCGGATTCGGCCTGAACTTCGGCGGCCCGCCATAAAACTGCCGCACATGGCTCAGCACCATCCCGCTCCTGCCATGCATCGCCGCCACAATCCCTCGAACCTCGATATTCGCATCCCGCATCTTTTCGAGATCCCCCACCGTATCGCGATCCTGCCGCAGGCTCATAATCGTAAACCGGCACTTGTCATCCGGCGTTTCTGGCGTACACACATCCAGAAACCGCGTCCCATCCGGCAGCTCCACCACGTCATACACATGGGCCTGCACGCATACATCTTTGTTCAGTTGTTTCGTAGCATCGTCTGGCGTAACGCAACTCTTCTGTTTACCGGCAAACGCCGGCGCACACGCAAACAACACGCAAAGCGCCGCAATAAGGGGAAAGCGGAACCGCATGGCAGCCTCAAGAAGGGAATTTGCCCCCATCTTATCGTGAATCAGCCATTTTGCAAATTTGACAGATATACATCCGATATTGGCTATACAATATGGAATGTATCTACGGAGAGAGCTGTGAAACTCGCCAAGTGGGGAAACAGTGGGGCCTTTCGCATTCCCGCTGAGGCTTTGCGCCAGCTAAATTGGCAGCCAGGCAGTGATGACAATTTCAACGTGGTCGTAGGAGAAAACGAAATTCGCATTGTGCGTAAGATGACCCGCGAAGAGGCAATCGCAAAAATGCGCGAATTGAGCGTTCCGTTGCCTCCCGGATACAAATTCAATCGCGACGAGCTTTATGACGACTAAAGCATTTCTCGATACAAACGTGCTCGTCTACGCTTTTGAGTCTTCGACGCAGTCGATTGCAAGTGCTAGAGCCGAATTAGCAAGGCAGTTGATCGCAGATGGGCCGTGCATCAGCGTACAGGTTCTGAATGAATTTGTACGGGTCGCAAAGAGAAAACTCAAGTTTGATGCCAGCAAGACCTCAGAAGCCCTGAACACAATTTATGCGGTATGCGGACAGGTAACACCCGTCACGTTCGATCTGCATAGCCTGGGAGTTTCGCTCTGCTGGCGTTATGGGTTTGAAATTTTCGACTCGGTAATTCTCGCCTCGGCGATTACTGCCGGAGGCACAATTTTCTACACCGAAGACCTGCAACACGGCCAGATCATCGAAGGCCTCCGCATCGTAAATCCATTCAAGGAAGCAGGAAACTGATCTCAGCTTTACGCAGAAACCAGCTCCTGGCTCTTACCTGATGACTGTCCGGCCCCATAATGGCTCTCCACATACTTATCCAGAATCTCCTTGAACTCCGCCACAATCGTATCTCCGCGCAGCGTCGTATAAAGCTTCCCATCCACGTACACAGGCGCCTTCGGCTCTTCAAACGTCCCCGGCAAACTGATCCCCAGATTCGCGTGCTTCGATTCACCAGGTCCGTTCACCACGCAGCCCATCACCGCCAGCTTCAGCTCTTCCACACCCGGATACTTCTTCCGCCAATCCGGCATCGAGGTCCGCAGATAGCTCTGGATCTGCTCCGCCAGCTCCTGAAAATACGTGCTCGTCGTCCGCCCGCATCCAGGGCAGCTCGTCACCTGCGGCATAAAGCTGCGAATCGAAAGCGACTGCAGAATCTGCTGCGCCGCCTGCACCTCTTCCGTGCGATCCCCATTCGGCTTCGGCGTCAAACTCACGCGAATCGTATCGCCAATCCCAGCCAGCAGTAGCGGAGCCAGTCCAGCCGCGGAAGCAATCAGCCCCTTAGCACCCATGCCGGCCTCGGTCAGCCCCAGGTGCAGCGCATAGTCGCACCGCGCGGCAAGGTTCGTATAAACATCGATCAAATCCCGAACGCCGCTCACCTTCGCCGACAAAATAATCTGGTCGTTGCGCAGCCCGTAATTCTCAGCCGCCTTCGCTGAATCCAGCGCGCTCACCACCATCGCTTCCATCATCACGTCGCGTGCGGGAAGGGGAGTAGCCGACTTCGAATTCGCATCCATCATCCGCGTCAGCAGCGCCTGGTCCAGCGAACCCCAGTTCACGCCAATTCGCACCGGCTTCTGGTTCTCGACAGCGCACTCCACCATCGTGCGAAAATTGTCATCGCTCTTGCGCCCAATCGAAACGTTCCCCGGATTGATGCGGTACTTCGCCAGAGCCTTCGCCGTCTCCGGGAACTTCTTCAGCAGCAGATGTCCGTTGTAGTGAAAGTCACCCACAATCGGAACACGAATTCCACGCTTATCCAGGCCTTCAACAATCGCAGGAACAGCCGCAGCCGCCTCATCGTTGTTCACCGTCACGCGGACAATCTCCGAGCCTGAAACCGCAAGAGCCGCCACCTGCTCAATCGTGCCCGCCACATCCGCCGTATCGGTGTTGGTCATCGACTGCACAACAACCGGAACCTCCCAGCCCACGCGAACACTGCCAATCCGCACGGTGGGAGTCTTTCTGCGCTGAATCTCTGGCATAGAAACCTCAACTCCAGTTTACTAGAACGTGCAATATCATGGAGTAGACGGTACTGGCTCAGTTTGAATTGCTTCGTAGCAGGGCACGACTTCACACCTTGCGAAAAAAACCAAATCGGGCCAGCCCTGTAACAGGGCACGAGTTTACTCGTGCCGTAACTATCGCAAAAACGTGTCCGGGCTTTAGCCCCTGCGGGATTTTTTCAAACTGAGCCACTACCCGCACCAGTGCCGGTCTGGAATGCTTAAGGTGAAAAATATGTTTTGAAAGGGCACGGCTTCAGCCGTGCCGGAAGATGCAGAATATACACGAGGGCTTTAGCCCCGGAGGGATGTTCTTACTCTTTAGATATGAGAGGAATTAAAGCTCTATGACCATCTTCATCCCCACGCCGCTGCGCCAGTTCACCGGCGGCAAAGACACCGTGGAAACCTC
>NZ_JBEKYX010000083.1:0-39114 GCF_049510455.1 Occallatibacter sp.
CTCGCGACGGGCTTTCGATCCGATGGGACCGAATCTGGGGTCGGTGGATGGTGACTCTGATTGGGAAACAATTGGAAACCTCCGGGGACAGATAGGCACTTTTGGGAGCGATAATGAGCGCGCGTCAAAAGGCTGTCCAATACCTTTTAGGCACCGGCTGATGCCTTGGAGGCGTCAGACTTTTTCTCGGGCGGTGCCTTTCGTAACTAGTTTTTGGCGGTAAAGTTCAGTATTTGAGGGACATAGATATACAACAGCAAAAGTTTTTTCCACATCCAACCTTTTAGCAGTCGGAGGATTCACCGGAATGCCCTGTTGTAGGAGATACATGACTTGGACGACTATGCTGAGTTCCGCCATCTCAAATATCTCCTCGCCATTGTTAAGCACAAGGGCGTCAGGGCTGCTGCGGAAGCGCTGCACATCACCCAGCCCTCTCTGAGCCGGCAGGCCAGGGAATTCCAAGACCATTACAAGCTCAATATCTATCGAAAGCTGAAGCACGGCGGAATTGAGATTACGCCGACCGGCCAAGCACTGCCGATCATCTTCGGGGACTTGCTTGAGGCGCGAGATGAAGCAATTGCAGCCCTCGAAGCCATCGAGCGCGGCGAGGCGGAGACGCTTCGGATCGGATGCACGCCGTTTGTCGATAAAAAAGATCTGCGAAAGAGCCGCTCAATTGCAAAGAGAGTTGGTGCCTGGCTCGAAGATCAAACTTCTCCGTGACAACACCGCCCCGCTGCTTAAGGAACTGGTCCACGATCACCTGGACGCAGCAATTGTGAGTTTGCCGGTAACAGACGAGAGTGTGCGGGTCGAAATCCTCAAACGAGACAGGCTCGTCGTGTGTCTCCCAGTCGATCACCCGTTTGCAAAGAAGTCCGCCCTAAGCGCCAGCGATCTGACTCACAATCTAACCGTGTTTCGTAGTCCTTCTCAGCATCCCGCGGCCCATGCGAGGCTGCTCGAATTGCTCGGAGAACTCGGCGTATGGTTTGAGGAACACGCTCATGTTTCCCATCCACAAGAGATGTTGGAAGCCGTGAAGAATGGAGAGGGCTTCGCCCTCGTTCGCGAAGGAACTCCGATGATGGACGGCGTCACTACTCGACCGATTATCGGAGTCGATTGGACATTCGATACTGCGATAGTATTTTCGCGAAATCCGAAGTCGAGAGTTGTCCCCGTAATTGCCAAGCATTTGAGACGGACATTTCTCCATTCCGCAACTCCCACTACCCAGAGAAAAGGGCCGGCAAGTGTAAAGGAATTGCAACGTCCATCGCAGCAGAAAAGGACAGGCTGAAGACCAGTCGAATCGCTGATTCAGACGCCTCTAAACGCGCCAAAGGCATCACCCGATGCCTAAGAAGTATTAGACACGCGGGCAACATCCGGCCCAATATTGCGGCATATCACGACTGAAACTCAGTCGATGGAGATGCCGATGATCAGCAGGAATCGTGTCGTATCCCCCCGCAATCGCCTTGGCACGCCCAAGGCTTCGCCCTTCACAATGCAATCCCTCGCCCGCGTTGCTCGCACGCTGGCACCCACCCTTATTGCTCTTACGTTAGCGTCGGCTGCTCACGCACAGGGGACGATGGATTTTTCCGGTGCGCAAACCCTTATGGGGACCTTCAAAACGTTCGCCATCTATGCGGGCGCTGTCATCTGCTTTGGCGGCCTGATCTTCGCCGGCATTCGGATGATGAGCGGTCGGTTTCAGGACGCCATTCCTGGCCTCTTCGGCGCGCTGTTTGGTGCCGGAATACTCGGATGGGGAGCGGGTTGGATTGGTTCCCTCACCGGGCAGTCGATGTAGGAGGCTGCCATGCACACTACCAAGCGGGGAGAACCGTTACCGATCAATCAGGCATTGAACAGGCCGAGGGCCAAGCTCGGACTTGAGCTCTCGACGTGGATGGTCATCGTGTTTGTGACTGTAACGGTTTTTCTCGCTGGGTTCCGAATGCTGGCCATTCTCAGTTTCCCAACTCTTGCAGGCGGCGCATGGCTCATCGTCCGCAATCACCCAAAGATGTTTCAACTCTGGGGCCTAAGCCTCGGCCAGAAGAGCTACTATGACCCGCGCAAATACTGAACAACTTAAACATACTCCTTGGTTCGCGAAGGCAGGCGCCGCCTGCAGCATCGTTCCGATCTCACGCTTCGTCGGGCCGAATACCTTCGCACTGAAAGGTGGCGGATACGGTTGGCAAGGGCATCTATAACGCCGTCTTTGACAACGTAGAGGACAGCCTATCGTTCTCCCGCCTGCAATGCTTCGACTTCCAGGGTGTGAACAACGAGCAGTACGCCGACCTTATCGAGCCGTTGATGGTGTGGTTGCTACGCCGGATCAATGACGTTCTCTACAACCCTGCCAATCTTGGCGTTCCCAAGCACATCCTCATCGAAGAGATCTTCTCTTCGATGAAGAACAAACAGCTCTTGGATGGTGCCCTTGCGTCCATCAAGACTGTCCGCAAGAACCTCGGCGGCGTGACCATGATCGGCCAATCTGCCGACGACCTCGGAGCCAACGCCGACAGCATCGTGAACTCCTGCACGTCGTTCCTGTTTCTGAAGGACGCGACGTTCAACCGGAAACGGTATGCCGAACTCTTCAAGATGAACGAGCAGCAGCTCGCTCTCTTTGAGAGCTTGCAAGACCGCGAAGGACTTTACATGCGGCGTGATGGGCTGACGAAGGTTGTCACCCTCAACCTCGACAGCCGCAGCTACGCAACCTTTTCGACCAAGCCCAAGGACCGGGTACGCCGCACCAAGCTGATCGAGAAATACGGACTATCCGAGGGCATCGCTCGTTTTGCCCAAGGCGAGTCAGTATAACGAGCTCATTCCACCACCAAAAGGGGCCCTATGAAACCGCCGATGATCCTCGCCGTTACCTCTCTCCTCTCGTTTGCCTGCGGGATCGCCCATGCGTCTCCCGCCCCCGCCCCACATCGCCTTCAGCCGAGCGCCCCGCGTTCAGTCACGGTTTCCGAGGCACAAACGCCACCAACCATCCGCGCGGGCCTCCTTCAATCGACCTTGATCCTGCTTCCCGACGAGGAGAAGGTCGCAACCGTTTTCGGCGGGGACACCGTGGATTGGGTCTTCGATGCCGGCCACGTTGCTAGCAGGTTTATCAGCGTAAAGCCTAAGCTCGCCAATGCAACGACGGACATTCACATAGTCTCCGACCACGGCAACGAATACACTGAATTGCCTCCCGGAGATCTTGGCACTCATTATTTCCTCTGAGTGCTCGCCCTATTCTCTTGAGACGGTCCATTTCAGTTTCCTGGTCGCTCTTTCTTGGGTGCTGGAGGAGAAGCGTGGCGGTACGAGATCGAACGGAGTTTCCATGTAATGCCTCGGAAAGGCATTTGGCTTCGGTTGCCTTGACCTCGGCTTCGACATGCGCCTCGTGGCCCCAACTTTTTAGCGTTGCGAGTGAGACGTCGCCATCTTCGACTACCGCTCGCCGCAACGTATTCGGGAGCTTAGTCTCATCACAGAAAGCCTCAGCCGCGACTTCGCCAAGCGCAGGGGTCAGAGAAAGGTCTTCGCGATTCAGAAACCGCATTCCGCTGGCCACATTTCCATACATGCCGATGGCCCCGTATTGACTCTGGCGAGACAGGAGAGGATAGTTCGCAGTGGTCCTAGTGGCTGCCGATCGCTGGAGAGTCTGAGCCCAGGCATGCGCATAGGTGACGCCGCGAACGCCGCCTGAATCGTCTGGTCGAGCGAGCACATTAGCCAAAGCCCAAAAACGCTCTAGCCGGAGAATGATCTCTTGGCGATGCTTCTTAACGACCTCCCGCCGATCGTCAGCGGCGTCGCCACTGAGGTAAATCCCCGCGCAAAGAAGGGCGAAATAACGAGGATGAGACGCGACGTTGGTAAGCCCTGGAAGGATCTTGTCTGCGAGAAAAAGATATCCCCGTTCAAAGCCGAGGGGATCGATACTACTTCCAGGTAGGTCCGACGGGTCATAGGCAGTAAGAAACAAATCGATCATTTTGATGTGCCCACCTGACCTACACTGTCAGGCCGAAATGCCCGGAGATTATCTGATTGGAATCTTGTGAAATTCTATTGTAGGCTTTAGACCCACTAAATTTGCACGAAGCCCCCTGATGGAATGTCCTCAAACTGTGAAATGATGCTTTGTTCGGTGACGCTTGAGCATCAAGTCGTGAGCGTCGGTGATGCCCGTAAGCACTGGTGACTCGTCTAGGCGGAGAGCACGCAACCCACTCGCGCTGAGCTTTGTCGACGCAATGGGCACTCCTTCGGCGCTAAATGTGATCAAGACGTTCTCTGCTTGTGCATCCAATGGTTGGAAGCCTATACGCGTTGTCTTGAACGATATCTCTGTTTCGTCGGATCGCATCAGACCTCATGCACAGCCATCACGCGCAGTGAGATCGCGTTCTATTTTTCTTCTGTCCAGCAGGCCGCGAGTGGACCACCTGCGAACGCAACGATCCAGCAGATGCTTACCGTGGTTCGGCTCTTCCATGCATATCTGATGGAAGAAGGAGTGCGCTCGAACAACCCCGCAACCAACGGCTGTACAGCTAGACCTCTGATCGCCAGGCACCATAAGCTGCCATGGATTCCGAACGAGGAGGACTGGAAGAGCATTCTTGAAGCATCGCGGAGCGAGCCGATTCGCAACCGTTCCTGAGTCGATGGAGATCAAGCGTCCAGTACAGGACAAGAAGCTGTCTCCTGCACTTACCATTGGTGTCCCCGGCGAGTGGTGCAGGCTATGCCGCCTCTGGTACGACCGAGCCACATACTCGCTTAAGAACAGGAACAAGAGTTACTATTTCCTGCTCAACGTTGGAAGATGGCTCGGCAAGACGCATCCGGAGATCACTTCGCCAGCCGACTGGAACAGGACCCTGGCTGCGGAGGCCGTGTCGGTCATCTGTCAGTGGCATGGTGGCGATTGGTGCAGCATCGATCCCATTCACATTAAAAGCCGTGGACAGATACAGGCGAACTTTTCGCGTTGAATCCCCGCCAATTCGCCCCGGACAGGTTCACTAAATCTTGCAGTAGTTCCCGCTCTTCCGCGGGCTCAGGCTTTTCGTCGTCCACTCTCAGAAACTGGAGATGTGTGGGGCCTGGGAAAGCTTTTGTCACGTTTGGCTTGTCGGGATAGATGCCTTCAAACCAGATTAGATACTCATGAGGACCGAGTCGCACCTTTGTGGCCTCGTAGGGGACGAGACTATTGACGCTGCGGTTGATCCCAAAGAATCGGCTCTTGTGATTGACCTTGATAACAGAGAATCTACATTTTGAGCGGTCTGTTACAGAAGCCACATCCTGCGTAGTCTGCTGTATGGCTCTGATTTCGTCGTGCTTGAGCTTAAACGATGTGTGGATTACTACACGGTTAAATGCGCCAGCGTTCTGTTCAAGTACTCGCTTCAGGTTCGCGCGAAGCGCCTCCACATATGTCGAGTGATCCGTAGAGTCCCCCAAAACTTGGATTTGCTGAAACAATCCGCTGCTATCCGTGAGCACCGAAAACGCGAAATACTTGTCGATATGCACCTGGTCATGAACGATCCGCGATTTGTGAGACTGGCTGATGCCGATGATTAGGGACCGTTCGGCTGTCGGCCGCACCTTCCATGGCCTTCCGCCCGCTTTGCAGAAAATTTGAAGAGCAAGATTGGCGATTGCCCACTTCAGTGATTCCTCATCTTCGAGAATCCTGAGCGTACATACTTGGGTAGGCATGCCGGCATGTGAAAAATGGGCCTTTTGTGCGAGATAACCATTGTCGTCACCATTCGGCAAAACGATAACCGGCAGAATCCGAGGCGACGTCATGCGTGCACTTTTGGCACGTTGCAAAGCGACTTCCATTGATGCGGAGCTGAGATCGGGTAGAACAATAGGATTGGCGTCAATCTCCAATGGCGTTTTGAATAATTCGTTGAAGCCGGGAAAATTGTATTGGCCGCGTTGCTTCTGGCCTCTCAAAGAAAGCGCAAGTCGACGAGCAGCTTGGCGATCTTGTTCGCGGAACGCGAATAGCAATCGCGGAGGATTTTCGAGCGGTTGGAGCGGCCCAAACTCACGCAGACCAGAGAACTGACTCCTTGATTCTTTCGCCCCAGCGAAGACATATATCTTTGGACGGAGCCGTTCTGCGGGAAGTGCTACGAAATCTTTCGAGATTCTCAGTGGATCGGAAGTACCGGGCCAAGTCATCCCCTCGAATAACGGCCATCTGCTTTCTAAGAAACGTCGGACCTTTGAGGAACGGTCGACATAGTAATCGACGTTCCGTCTAAAGTTCTTGTCGAGGCTCAGACTTAGTTGCTGAATCCTACGCCCAAACGGAATGCCACTGCGCAGCTTGAAATGAAAGTCGACGAGGAATCCATTTTGGCGTGAAGCCTTTAGAAAATATGGCTGCACAACAAGCACTTCATCGCCTTCGGGATGAGTCGCCATAATGAGCGACACCTCTTGGATGAAGCTGTTGGCCGGAAACTGGTACTGCAGTGGCTGTAACGACGCTGCAACGGAATGTTTCAAACACCCGAACAAGATGCGTCGGGTAAGATCCACATTCCAGGAAAATTTGTATTCAAAGGTTTCAAAGCCCTCTGCGGGTTGTAGGAGTACCCAATAGGATTGCCACCCTTCCTCGCGAGCATCATCTTTGGGCAGCTTGTGGGCTGTTGCTTCAGGTGTGGGGCGTTCTTCTTGGAACGAGACACTGAGACGACGATAGACAAGGCAAGCCGTTGCGTTCGTCTCAACCGGCAAAAAGTTGAGGTGAATCTGATAACCGTCTTGTCCGTCGATTGATGCTGTCCCGAGATTTGGCATTCGAACTTTCTAAATCGCACTTCTTCCGTATTTCGAGAAAAACTCAACACACGGCGCCATCGTCACGTTTTGCCTTTAAACAAAGGCCATTTGTCTGCGACATACTGTTCGACGGCGTCGCGTACAACCCAAGCCAGGGACACTTTCTTCTGGATAGCGATAGTCTCAATCGCCTCATAAAGGTCCGGCGGGAAACTGATGGTGGCGCGGACCGGCGGGCCGTCCGGAGAAACCGTTACCTTTTCTTTCCGCTTTGCGCCTCTTATCACCTGATCCCCTTGGACATAAATAATATAGCACCACAATTCACCATTGCGGTGAGTTTGCGGCCAGCTTTTCCGCATCTTTCACAAAATCGGAGAGGCGCTATGTCCGCCAGCGAGGAACCCGAGGTGGGAGAACCTGGTTATTTTTCCGCTTTGTTTGTCCCCAAATATATGCAAAAGTACACTCTTATCGCAAAGTTTGGTATATGCTTGGGGGATGAGGTCTTTGGCATCTTATCTCGATCAGCAGCTCGCTCAAGGGCGATCACACTTCTCTAGGGAAGAGGCTAGGAGCAGTCTGGACTTGTCGCCATCGGCGTTTACCGCCGCTGCCCAGAGGCTGGTCAAGAAGCACAAGCTGGCGACCGCTCGTCATGAGTTCTATCTGATCATTCGACCGGAAGACCGGAACCGCGGAGCGCCTGATCCCGCGCGCTGGATCGATCCTCTCATGGCGCATCAAGGCATCGACTATCGTGTGTCTCTGCTGCGAGCGGCAGCATTCCATGGATCGTCTCATCAGGCTGCGATGGTTTTTCAGGTTGTGGTCCCCAAGCAGCTCCGTTCATTCCAAATCGGCCGACACCAACTTCAGTTCGTCTATCAAGCACCGGAGATCTTCGAGCAGGTCAACCAGTTGGATTGGCTGGACAAGATCAAGACCCCTGACGGCTTTGCGAAGGTTGCTGGGATCGAATTGACCCTGTTGGATTGCGTCCGGTACTTTCACAAAGCATCTGGTATCGACGGAGTGGCGCAGGTGGTCAAAGACATCGGAGCCAAAGCGGCGCCGCGCAAGCTCGCAATGCTCGCAGGATTTTATGAAAACTCTTCAGTTCGCCGGCTGGGCTACCTGCTCGACCTTGCAGGCCATCAGTCGCAATCAAAGGCACTGGAGCCGTTTGCGGGAAAAGCGAAGTCCTTCAAGCCCCTCGATCCGGCTATCAAACCCATTCTGGGGAACTCTGGCGTGGATGAAGAGAAGAATGTGAAGTGGCGACTGACGATTCATGAGTCAGTGGAGGTAGATTTTTGATTCCGAATGCATACCTTCAGGAATGGACCGCAAACGCTCCCTGGCCCGATCTGCGGCAAGTCGAGCAAGACCTTATAATCAGCCGCGCTCTCTGCGACCTGTTCAATGCCCAGGAACTGAAAGGCAAGATTGCGTTCCGCGGCGGGACCGCGCTGCATAAGCTGCTTTTCTCGCAACCGTTGCGATATTCCGAAGACGTTGACCTGGTCCAGACGAACGCTGAACCAATAGGAACAACTATCGACGCCATCCGAAAGGCATTGTCCTGGCTTGGTGACTGCAAGAGAGAGCAGGCGGGGCATTCCATTCACCTCATCTTTCGATATGCTTCCGAGGCGGATGCCAGTACTCAACTCAAGCTCAAAGTCGAGATCAATACCCGCGAGCACGTATGCCTGCTTGGGCCTAAAGAGTATCTATTTGCGGTCGATAGCCGCTGGCATCAAGGCAAAGCGGAGATCGTTTCGTTCGAGCCGGAAGAGCTCTTCGGGACTAAGCTGCGGGCTCTCTTGCAGCGGCGCAAAAACCGTGACCTCTTCGATTTGTATGAAGGTTTGAAGCAATTGAAATTGGATCGCGGGAAGGTTGTTACCTGCTTCGATCACTACCTGGAGCTTGAGGGCACACCAATCCATCGCGCCGCGGCCGAGGAGCGAATGCTACGAAAACTGGAGCGGAGCTTGACCGAAGACATCGGTCCTCTTCTTCCCACCGGAGTTCACTTTGATGAACAGGCGGCATTGAATGCCTTCGGGGCAGTTTGGAATCAACTGATTGTCCGCATACCGGGCGATGCATGGAAGCTTTCGGGGATGGTCATTGAGGACCTTCGGAAGAAACGCTTTCCTGGACTTTTACAGTGATTCAGAGAGCTGAACCGATTGAAGCAGTGCCATTGCATCCTGGAGGGATTTAGCGATCGCGTCATAGACAAGATCGAGAGCAAATCCCCAATCGCGTCATAGACAAGATCGAGAGCAAATCCCCACCCGCACAACTTCGAATGTGGGTATCGACAGATCGTCCCAGACAGTCGTCAGGTCTGGAAGAACGCGGGGGGAAAGTCCGTAATGTCGCAGAATATCGGCGAAAGGCAGCAAAATATGGCGATCATGTACCTGCCACGATTCCACTAGCGACTGATACCGCTTGTGGTCCGGGCGACGCGATTCGACCCAGAATGCGGCCGATGGGTGTCCACCGGCGGCTTCGTCGGCTATCCGCGTTCACCGAACACCTGCTGGCTTATGGCAGCTCGGTACTTCGACAGGTAACGAGAGCAACAGCCCGATCCTCCGATCAAGCACAGTGAAGGCATCACGGAACGCACGGGCAATCTCCTCCGGAGTTCCTTTGACTCCTGCGGGATCTGCAATACCCCAGTGCGCCGTCATCGGCTGCCCCGGCCAGAACGGACACTGCTCTTTTGCCGCGTTGTCGCAAACAGTAAAAACGAAGTCGAGCTTCGGCGCATCCGGCCCCGAGAACTCGTCCCAGGACTTACTGCGCAGGCCAGCCGTCGAGAGTCCAGCCGATTCGATCTGCTGAAGTGCCTCCGATCGTGGCTGCCCGGTCGGATGACTGCCAGCGCTGTAAGCCGTGAACTCGCCCTTGCCTTTATGGTGCAGGACTGCTTCAGCCATGATCGAGCGCGCAGAGTTGCCGGTGCAGAGGAACAAAACGTTGTAATGAACGGCCATGATTTCTATTCCTTCGCTCCTGCGACAGCAGGTGTGCAGCAACCAGGTTGGCAGCAGACAGTTTTTGGTTTGTTAGCCCGGATGAAGGCGCCGAAGAACTTGTTATTCACCTGGGGAGCGATCGCGTCCACATCAACGCCCGCCTCGGTGAGGAACTGCCGGGCGTCTTCTACGCCGTAAACGCGCGTCGGCTCGACCGTTACATCCTCGAACCCGGCGCCCGTCAGCTTGGCGATGTACTCGCTCTCTTCGAGCGCGCCTGCGATACAGCCTACCCAGAGCAACATGCTTTTGCGAATAGCTTCTGGCACGCTACCTCGCACCACGACATCGGAAACTGCGAACCGTCCGCCTGGCCTCAACACGCGGAAGGCTTCACGGAGAACACGATCTTTGTCGGCTGAGAGGTTGATGACGCAGTTCGAGATGATGACGTCGACAGAGTTGTCAGGCAGAGGAATATTCTCGATTTCACCTTTTAGAAACTCAACATTCGTAACGCCTGCCTGCTTTTGGTTCTCGCGGGAAAGCGCCAGCATATCGTCCGTCATGTCTAGGCCGTATGCCTTGCCGGTTTCGCCGACGCGCTTTGCCGAAAGCAACACATCGATGCCGCCACCGGAGCCAAGATCGAGAACAGTTTCTCCAGCTTGAAGATCGATCAGTGCGGTCGGGTTTCCGCAACCAAGAGAAGCCAGAACAGCTTTCTCTGGAATGACCCCGGTTTGATCGGCGCTGTAGAGGTTGGTGGTGATCGGATCGCAACACCGAAGACCGGGATCGCAACATGCCTGCACGCTGCCGGATTCCGCCACGGCGCGGGCGGCACTTCCGTACTTTTCCTCTACCTGTTCCTGAATCCTTGTCGTCGATTCCATAATGGGCATCTCCTCGCATATGCTAAAGCGAATGTATTTGGAATTGGACGTATCTGTCAAGGCGTATATAATGTGAGTGTGAGTATTTCCCTTAAGAGCTATGACCTACCGCTGCTGTTTGCGGCGCTCGCGGACCGCACCCGTCTCAGGCTGTTGAACCTGATGAACGGCAAGGAAGTCTGCGTTTGCTATTTCGTCGAGATCCTCGGGCAAAGCCAGCCCAAGATTTCACGGCATCTTGCTTATCTGCGGCGCGCCGGAATCGTCACTGCTCGTCGGGAGGGGAAATGGATGCATTACAGAATCGTAGCGCCGAATCACGCTGGAGCCGCGCGCATCCTCAGTGAAACGCTGTCCGTGCTCAACGATGATAAGGCGATGCAAGCTGACGCAACGGAATTGAACAAGGCGTGCTGCGCCCCACAGAGGGTATCCGCACTGGAGGGTGCTCCGCTCCCCGTTCCTGTCGAAGCAGCGAGTCCCTGCGCCTATTGAACTGACGAAATCAATCTAGTTGCCGCGTTCAGTATTTCTCTCAAATTCGAGTTCTGAACGCCCGCTAATCACGCTTCACAAGGTTTGCAATCTCTCTAAGTTTCTCCTCGTGAAGCTCTTGGTGCAGTTCATCGACCTTAACTCTTGCTTTGTCCAAAGCCTTCTTGCCGGCAGACGTGATTTTGTACACCCGTCGACTGTGCCCTCCAACATTCTTGAGGACAGACTTCAAAAGTCCCCCGCGCTCCAGGCCATGCAAAAGAGGGTAAAGAGTACCCGGCCCGATGCGATATCCGTGGTGGGATAACTCCTCCATCATCGCCTGCCCAAAAATGGGTTCATGGGATGCATGGACGAGCACATGAATCCGGATCAGGCCGAAAAAGAGTTCCCGCTGATGATTGGACACAGATCAAATATACCTCTGGTTTAACCCGAATCGAATATCGATAGTGTAATATCGAAATTCGATAATCTCGGCACATCTTAATTTTCGATGGAGGCTGGAAGCGCCGATGAATGGGTGGAGTCGCTGCCTGAAACTGATGCCGTTAATTCTGCTGACGCTGGCGGGCTCACGCTTGTGGGCGCAGGGCCCTCCGTATCAAACCGACGATCCGGTACCGGTAGACTTGCATCACTACGAGTTCTATATCTTTGGCGGCGTCGATGGCACACCGGCTGAGATTGACTCGACAGGACCAGCCTTCGAGTTCAACTGGGGGGCTGTTCCCAGAGTTCAACTACACGCCATCCTGCCCTGGGGAGGCGTCTTTCCGTCAAACAATCCTGTTTACCTGCCCGGAGGAACCGGGCCGAGCGCATTCGGTCTCACGGACATGGAACTTGGCGTAAAGCTCGCCATCATCAAGGAGACCAAGCACGTTCCGCAAATCGGCACCTTCACCATGTTTGAAATGCCGACTGGAAGCTATGACAAGGGACTTGGCGTAGGCAAGGTCTGGTACAAGCTACCCGTCTGGTTGCAAAAGAACTATGGCAAATGGCTGTTCGATGGCGGCGGAGGCTACCAGGTAGTCCCGCAGGCCAACTATCGAGACTTCCCGTATGCCGGATGGCTGGTGAAACGGGAATTGAACGAGCGGTGGGAACTGGGCGCGGAACTGTTTGCACACGGGCGCGAAGGCTTTGCCGCCGCTCAAACTGAACGCTCGGCGATGATCGATGTTGGCGGCTATTTCCACTTCAAGCACAACCCCAATGAACAGTTCTTGTTCTGCTACGGCCATTCCATCGCCGGGCAGACGGAGAACTATGCCTACGCAGGCATGTATTGGACCTGGGGCGGAAGCGACGACAAGTCAAAAGATGACGACAAGAAGGACTCGGCCCGAAACAACTGGATGCGAGGGCCGATGCGCGGCGCGGCATTTGAATGACCTGCAGAACCCGGCCAGTTCCAAGTCCGCCCGAGACGGAGGATACGACATATGGAAATTACGGCACGCGCTCTTTGGACATTGGTACATGGTTTGGGATTCGGTGCGCTTTATCTCCTGGCGTGTTCAGGAGCACTCGTGCAAATCTATCGCCTTACCACCTCGGCCGCGCCGCTCGAATCCACTCCCGGCCAAGAACGCTTTCTGAAGTTTTACCTCTGTGCAATGTGTGTCCTCGCATGGGTCGCAGTGCTTACCGGAGCATATGTTATCTATCCTTGGTATCGCGCGACGCCACCGCCTGGGACGACCGACCTTTCAATTTTCCCTCAAGGCTTGCTGATCTCGAGTCCCGCAACTGTCGGCTGGCACTCCCTTGGCATGGAATGGAAGGAGCATGTCGCCTGGTTTGCTCCCATCTCAATCACGATGGTCACGTTCGTCTTGATCCGGTATGGCCGCGACCTTAGGAATCATCGGCAGCTTCGCTCTGCGGTGCTTTCCTTCGCGGTGATCTCGTTTGTCTCTGCGGCGATCGCGGGCTTCTTCGGAGCGATGATTAACAAGTACGCGCCGGTTCAGGGCGGTCTCACAATTCAACTGATTCAGGGAGAAGAAAAATGAACCCGATGAATAGCGCCGCTTCACCAGATGCTTCGGTCCTGACAAACGGTTCCGGCGCTGCCGCCATTCTTTCCGCCGGCATCGGGTCCTTCGCTCTTGCGGTACTAGCTTGCGCCGGCGACAAGTTGGCAGCGGTCAAGAACAGTCTAATTTTCTACAAGCCGACTGGTCCACTCTCCGGCGTCACCACGACTGCCATCCTTATCTGGCTCGTCGCTTGGGGGATTTTGGAATGGCGTTGGCGAAACAGGACCGTCGGCGTGGGGCGCATCTCTGTCGTTGCTCTTGCTCTGCTGGGACTGAGCCTCATGCTGACATTTCCGCCTGTCGTCGATCTTTTTTGACCGAACGCTTTTTCTGAATTCGCTCGGAGTTTCAAGATGGCGATGCTTCCGCAAGATTCTTCACGACGCCCCTCCTGGAGCATCCTGCGAGCCCACATCCAAAAGGGAAGATTATGCGGCACCACTAAATCATCGCTGCACTAATTTGTGCAAGGTTCGCAATGTGCCTACCCGTTGACCAGCGTCAGAGAGTGAGAAGCTTCGATCTTCTTTTCGATATTACGAGGCCAAGTGATCGACAGCGAAGCTCCTCCGTTTGGACGGTTCGATGCCGTCACACTTCCCCCGTGAGCGCGGACTACGGCTTCAACAAATGCAAGCCCAAGGCCATGCCCTTTGGAGTCTCTTCCTTTCACTCTCTGCTTGAACACCTGCGGTCCGATCTCTGAAGAAAATCCGGGGCCATCGTCCTCCAAAACCAGCGTCGCAGCATCCTCGGTTGCGCCAAGTGTTATGGAAACCGTGCACGATGCGGGGACGTGATTGAGTTCATTATCGAGAAGGTTTGCGATCACTCGGTGAAGAAGAGCAGCGTCTGCCAGTACCGTTACAGGACCTGCGGTGTGCAGATTCACTCGAATTCCTTTCTCCAACAGGGACGGCTCGTACAGGTCAATCATGATTCGAACCAATCCGTCGAGATCGACGTTAGTACGTGAGAGTCTAAGCGCGTCAGCATTCGCTTCGGCAACGTCGAGCGATGTATTCAGGAACTCCGACAATCGATCCAGTTCATCGATGACTGAGACGATCTGCTCGCTCGGCTCAACCTTTAGATCGCCCGACAAAACGATCTCCAGCTTTCCTCGAATTGCCGTCAACGGGCTGCGAATATCATGGGCGAGAGACTCAGTGATGGTGTGCAGTTGATACACGGAGCTTTCTATTCGGTCCAACATGTGGTTGAGCGTTAGCGCGAGGTGCCCCACTTCATCGTTCCGTTTGCTGGTCGGAACTCTGCTACTCAAATCAGATTGCCCGATCCTGGACGCAGCTTCGGTGATCTCGCGAACATGACCAAGCATACGCCTGGTCACGAAGAAGACAATTGCGGACCCGAACAGCACGATGAGCAGCCAGAAGCAGAAAAGACGGAAGCGCAGATTGTTAAGTACACGTAATTCATCTCGTTCTGAAAGGCCAAGATAGATGTGGCTCCCATCATCGAGCCGCACCGATGCCACTCGAAAAGGATGATTGAAGCCTTGGACATTCAAGTCGTACGGAACATCAGAAATGAACTTCCGCGCACGAATCGCGGCTAAGTTAGGCAACCCGTCACCAGCGCCTACCCAAAGCTCTAGAGTCCCATCGTCTCCAGCCTGCAGGAAAAAAACGGAGCCGTTCTCATTGCTGTTGGAGCGGAGTTTATTTGGCACCTCTCTGCTTGCAAGTTCCGCGACCTCTCTCACTACCCGACCGTAGAGGCGGTCCTTTGGTGTTCGCCCCGCCACATCACCGAGGACTGCAACCTCTCCAGTTAGCCACGCGTCACTCCTGCGCTGAATGTCGTTCGCTACGAAGCGGTGAAGCATGACAAAAACAAGCATTATGCCAATGGCAAATGCCAGAGTTGCCCAAAGGGAAATACGCCATGCGGCGCTACGCATGACTGGATTAGCGGTCTTTGAGGACATAACCAATACCTCGTAAAGTCCTTATCAGCGGCTCACGGCCTTCTGTATCCACCTTGCCGCGCAGGCGGTAGATATGCACATCAACAACATTGGTATTGGGTTGAATTCGCATCCCCCATACTTCGGAGAGGAGCATCGATCGAGTAACAACACGTCCAGCGTGTCGGCACAGATACGTCAGAAGGACAAATTCTTGCGGACTTAGATTTAAGATTTCTTCACCGCGAGATGCTCTACGACTGATGAAATCCAGCTCCAGGTCCAATACGCGGAGACGGGTCGCCTCCTCACTCGTAGCAAGATTGCGCCGCAAGAGGTTGCGCAATCTTGCTAGCAGTTCTGCAAGTGCGAAGGGTTTGGTCAGGTAGTCGTCGCCACCTAGTTCCAGACCTTTGACCCTATCGTCAACCGATCTTCTGGCGGAAAGTATAAGCACTGGGCTGCTCATGCCAGAGCGTCGAAGTTGAAGAATCAGGTCAATGCCATCTTGATCCGGAAGTCCAAGGTCCACGATCAGAACATCATATTTGCTGCCAGAGGAAAGTTGGATAGCAGTTCGCCCATCCTTCGCGACATCCACCTCGTAACCTGCGTCGGCAAGAGGTTGTTTCAGAAAACTCTGAATCTCGGGCTCATCCTCGACCAGCAGAAGTCGCATAATTCATGGTAAGACATCTTGATTCGCGATTCGAATGATCCAGGGGTCTGCAAGATGACGATTCGGTCATCTGCGTCCACTCGACGATGGACGAATCGGGAATGGCCGGACTAAGACAAGAATGGCCGGAACAACGAATCCTGCCGCAAGGGTGAGCAGAACGACCGATTTAGGGTCCGCATACTTCCAGTTCATTAAGCGCTCCGCTGATTGCCTCTTCCATGAACAAATCGTCATCCTATTCCACTCCTATAAAGTGCTATCAAAGAAACAGAGGTCTCGTCTCAAAGAGTAGTCGCTGGATCGAGAATACGGATCCTGTTCTCAAGCAGTCGACCGTCGCCGGATCGTCGTCGATTCGTGGTCCAAGTTCTGAAGCCATACACGCGACACATAATTCATTCCGAGCTGAGGGCCTACCACGCGTGACTAAGACTTACCTGAGACGATGCCCCTCAATGTTGTCTACTACGGATATGGAATTTGGACTGCGGGTCTCCCCACGCGAGCTACCGGAGCTGATGGATGGCGATTGTAGCTATGAGGATTTCCGTGGCTGCTTGAGCAGTCTGGAGCAGATCAACCGCTGGCTGCTGGGATATCGACCGACTCTCGCTTGGCTGAAGCCGCTACCACCTGGATTGAGCGATCCGGTGTACATTGTCGATGTGGGCTGCGGTGGCGGCGATCTGCTGCGGCAGATTTCAGCCTGGGCTCGAAGGCGCGGCATTGCTGTCGAGCTAACGGGAATCGACTTAAATCCCTATGCGGCGCGTGCAGCAGCGGAGTCTACGCCGAAGGAACTCGGAATTGCGTGGGTGACTGGAGATGCCCTGGAATATCGACCGGAGAAGCCGGTGGATATTGTCGTGAGTTCGCTGATGGCACATCATCTGGAAGATGAGGGGGTCGTTGCGTTGCTGCGGTGGATGGAAGCGACTGCTCAAGTTGGCTGGTTCATCAATGATTTGGAGCGGTCGGAGTGGAGCTGCCGGCTGTTTGGGTGGGTGGAGAGGACTGCAGGGTGGCACCGGTTTGTGCGGCATGACGGGCCAGTGTCGTTCCGGCGGGCCTTCCGGGAGGAGGACTGGGTGCAGTTTCTGACAGCGGCTGATGTCCCGCGAAATGCAGTGTCGGTGGAGCACTGGCGCCCCGGACGGCTGTGTGTGGGGCGGTGGAAGTGAGGTCGGTGATTCTGAAGCGTCTCGTTAGACTAAGAGAGATGAAGCCTGTCGCCCCCGTCGCCCTGGTGGCGCACCTTATCACGTCTAACCATCTGAGAGACGAATCATGCCAACTTCCACGCTGCTGGCCCGCAGGACCTCGGGTTCCAGATTCAAGACTATTCTCTGGATCTCTCTCGGTCTCACCACGCTTTTCGTCTTCATCACCTCAGAAGTTCTCCTTGTCACCGATTACCCCATGTACCATGCCTACCGTCTCCAGGTCATCGCCGACCGCGGCCTCCTCATCCCCCATACGCTCGCTGGAATCTTCGCGCTCTTGATCGGCCCCATCAACTTCTCCTCGCGGATCCGCGGGCGTCATCGCACGCTCCATCGCGTTCTCGGTCGCATCTACGTGGTTTCCGTTTTTGTCGGTTCGTTCACTGGGATAGCTCTCGCCTGGGGACGTCCGGGCCTCCCGGGAACTTCCATGCAGGCCGCGGCGTGGATGGTCTGCACCACCGCCGCCTTCCTCACCGCGCGCAACCGCCAAATCGTCCAGCATCGCCAATGGATGGCCCGCTCCTACGCCGTCACCTTTACCTTCGTTTCCAGCCGCGTTCTGAACCTCGTGCCCGCGTACTGGAGCCATCTAGGCGACGTCCTGTCCGCAGTCGGCGTCATCGCGTTCACACTTGCATCTCTGCTGATCGTTGACCTGTGCCTCAACTGGCACGAACTCACCACTCGTCGCGATTGATTGCCTGCCACGTGTCATGAAATCTTGAGGAGTGGGGCTTGCAGAAAGTCCTATTTCCCAAAGCCGGTTCCCTCCAGCTCCGAACTTAGCACCGGACCGGAACCGCCTAGCTGTCCAACTACCCTCATCACCGCAGGCGTCTCACCCTCCAGGACCCACACCATCACATCTTTAGGCTGAAGGCCAAGCAGCGTCGCAATCGTTCCCAGGATTCCACCCAACTCCGGATGGATGCGAAACACTGTCGCCTTCAAGGTTTGTCCTGCCCTCTGAAACGGCTGCTCGCCCTGCGGCGAGACCAGGATTCTAATCAATCGCCCGCCGAAGACTGGCGCCAATATCCCAGCCCGAAACGGCGCCGTATTGGGCGACACATTCAGCAGCAACGTTCCTACGAACCCATTCGCCAGATCGTCGGGCAGGTCGATATGCTCGCTCTCGACTTGTATCTTGCCGTTCTTGTCTGTTGTACGGGTGGTCGCTGTGCCAGTAGCGGCTTCCACCGCAAAGTCGATGGGCTTTGCAAAGAACGGCCCTTGCTGGATGTGATGGTTGCGCACTAACCGAAATGTGCCCTGCTGCGTGTACGTCGTCGTCTCATCATCAATCGATCCATCCACAAATCGATAGGTCAGGCGCATCGTCACATCATCGCCCTGCACGTCCTCCGTAAACTCAACCCGAGCGATGATCTTTCCGGTCTCGGAGCGCGCCACCATAAACTCATGTCTCGGGAGTTGGATATGTTTCACTGAAATTGGTTCTGCCGGCGCTGCGGTGCTCAACAATATCGCCAAAAAAGCGCATACCTGGGAATTGCTTCGCTTCATCTATACCTCGTTCTAGAGTCCCGTTTTTATGAGATGCCAAAAGGTCGAGAACACGAACAAGCACCACACAACTGACCTTTGAGACGTGTCTCATGATTGGAGGACAGCCAGCTTCTCGCCGGCTCTAAAATGACGATTTGTACAGAATGACTCGTCAGGCCGGTCTTTGGGCGTCTACTAGAAGTATGCAATCCCGCTACAAATGGATTGAACATCCAGTGCATTAGGAGGGAATGCTTTGCAAGACGAAGTTCTCATTCTCGGTGGTGGAGTGGCAGGCTGTGCCGCTTCGATCGCGCTCGCCCGCAAGGGACGAAGCGTCAGATTGATCGAACGCGAGCCCACACCCCGGCATAAGGTCTGCGGAGAATTCCTAAGCGGTGAGGCCCTTGAAGACCTGCATGCGCTTGGCATCGATGTGGCATCACTTGGCGCGGTGCCCATCGATTGTGTTCGCCTTGCCGCGGCCAGACGCGCCGCGACGGCCCCCTTGCCGTTTCCCGCGAAGTCGCTCACGCGCAAGGCGCTCGATACAGCCCTCATTGCCGCAGCCATCGCCGCGGGGGTTCACGTTGAGCGTGGTCGCAGTGTGCGGTCGCTCGGCCGTGCGACCGGCAACCTCTGGCAGGCTACGCTCGACGACGACACCAAATACGAAGCACCAACCGCCTTTCTCGCCACGGGCAAGCACGATCTGCGCGGACATGGTCGCCCGAAGGACCTCCAGCAATGGGTCGGCTTCAAGATGTATTACCGACTGTCTGCCGCCCAGACGGCTGACCTGGCGGACGCCTCCGAGTTGACTCTCTATTCCGGAGGATACGGTGGTATCCAACCGGTGGAAGACGGCGTTACGAATTTTTGCTGTGTCGTGCAACGGCGTTATTTTGCAAGTGCCGGTCTTCGCTGGGAGGGCCTTCTTGCAAAAATGCAGCAGGACTGTCCCCACCTCGCGATGCGGCTCGACGGCGCGGAGCCGCTGCTCGACAAACCGATCACCATCACTCATATTCCGTACGGTTACCTCCGCCGCGCAACTGAGGATGGGCTCTACTGCATCGGCGATCAGGCAGCCGTAATTCCCTCGTTCACCGGCGATGGGATATCCATCGCCCTGCATACTGCCCGCCGCGCCGCCGCCGCATATCTTGCCGCGGAGCCGGCGTCGGTCTTTCAGCCAAAACTGC
This sequence comes from Occallatibacter sp., assembly GCF_049510455.1. Classification (GTDB taxonomy): domain Bacteria; phylum Acidobacteriota; class Terriglobia; order Terriglobales; family Acidobacteriaceae; genus Telmatobacter. The sequence continues at coordinate 19,867 of NZ_JBEKYX010000083.1, forward strand.
GCTCTGCAATGCTGCCCCAGATGCGTCTTGCGGAGGCCGCCGCTAACGGCTTGAACAACGCACTCGCGCGCGCTGTTCTGCCGTTCTGCCTCAGGGTCTGGCCCGGAGCGATGCGCGTAACGGCTAGGCTCACGCGTGTCACCCAGCCCGCCGCTGTTGCTCCACAGGCGTTCGCCAACTGAAGCCAACTGAACTCGAGCCACGCCAAAACAACTCCAGGCAGTTAACCTTTTAGAGAAAACGATGCAATGAAATCCTTCGCAGTCGTAGCCCTCGCGGTCATATTCGCTCCAGCCGCACTCGCCCAGCATCGGACCTTCGCCATCAACCCGGATGCCAGCGAGATCAAGATGACGCTTAACACGACCCACGAGGTAGTCAACGGCACGTTTCACATTCAATCCGGATCGATTGAGTTTGACCGCGGAAATCCTAAGATGTCAGGCTCAGTGACCGTACTGGCCGGTAGCGGAAAGACCGGTAACGACAGCCGCGATAAGAAGATGAATAAAGACATTCTCAAGGTGGACCAGTACACGAGCGTCTCCTTTGCACCCAAAACTTACACCGGGACAATCGCGCCATCTGGCGACTCAACCATTCAGATTGATCTTAATCTCGTTGGCCAGGTTTCTAACTGACTGACTATTCTGTTTGTACGCTGTAATAGAACCATTCCGTTTTAACCGCACTTGTTTTTCCATTGAACTCAATCGGAGCTACAAAGAACTATGCCCAATTCCGTGTCTCTCCCTGCACTGACACGCAGACGGTTCACTCAAATTTCTGGAATGGCGGTCGGCTCACTTGCATTGTCCGGCTCGGCCCGCGCCGCGGAGGCGCCGGACGTGACGCTTGAGATTGCGCCCTACACCCTGGAGGCTTCGCCGAAGCATCACATCCGGACCGTGGCTTACAACGGCCAGATTCCCGGGCCGTTGTTCCGGATGCGTGAGGGAGAACCGCAGTCTATCGAGATTCGGAACCTGACGAAAGATTCAGAGGTCGTTCACTGGCACGGCCTTTACTTGCCGCCGGATATTGACGGAGCAATGGAGGAAGGCACGCCAATGATTGCGCCTGGCGCTTCTACGCGCTATACGATGACGCCCAGGCCGGCAGGTTTCCGCTGGTATCACACGCACACGTTCGCGGGGAAGAACCTCACCAAGGCGCAATACGGTGGGCTGCACGGTTTCCTGCTGGTCGAACCGCGTGACAACCCTGCTGCCTACGATCGGGAGGTCTTCCTTGGACTCCATGACTGGAACGGGCAATTCCTGAGCAGTGACGATGGTTATATGAACCCGGTCTACGAGGTGGCAACGATCAACGGCAAGATGCTTGGCTCTGGAGATCCAGTAAAGGTCAAGCAAGGCGAACGCGTCATGATGCACATCCTCAACAGCAGCCCGACCGAGGTTCACTGGATTTCGTTCTCGGGGCACAGCTTCAAGGTAGTGGCGTTGGATGGAAATCCGGTAGCCGAGCCTCAGACAGTTTCCATGCTTCGGCTCGCACCCGCGGAGCGCGTCTCTGCCATCGTCGAGATGAACAATCCCGGCGTATGGGTCCTGGGTGAAGTCCGCAAGCATGTTCAGGCCAGCGGAATGGGCGTTGTTATCGAATACGCCAACTCTTCCGGCAAGCCGGTATGGACGCAACCGGAGGATCTTGTGTGGAACTATCGCCAGTTCGCAGAGGCAGGCGATACTGCACAACGTCAAGACGCAAAAACGATCGAGTTGGTTTTTGACTCCAGGTTCCAGGGGCACGGTAACGAAGAGCTATGGCTGATCAACGGTCGGGACTATCCTCAAAACTCGACACCACCCAACTCACCCATTCTGCGGACCGGACAGCGATACCGTTTGGTCATGAAGAACAAAAGCATGGATGACCATCCCATACATCTGCACCGGCACACGTTTGAGGTCCGCCGGATCGAGGACAGCCCTGAGATCGCCGGTGTGCGCAAGGATGTGGTGCTGGTGCATGCCGGTGGAACCGTCGAGGTAGAGTTTGTGGCTGACAATCCAGGCAAGACACTCTTTCACTGTCACCAGCAGGATCACATGGACCGGGGATTCATGATGGTGTTTGACTATGCGTAACTCAGCGATCAAGCTCGCTGCCTTTGCGGTTTTCGCGATCACGGCCATTTTGTGCGTGCGATCCGCTGCGGCACAAGGAAACTACGAAATCCAGGTTTACGGCGCAGACACCGTTGCGCCGAAGACATTGATGACGGAATTGCACTCCAACTTCACCCCAGAAGGTCAGAAGCATTACGTCGATGGCGTCATTCCGACCAATCATCAGGAGCATGAGACGCTTGAACTCACCGAGGGCATTACCAGTTGGTCGGAGATCGGCTTCTATGTCTTCACCAGCGAACAGGATGGTCACGGCGTGCAGTGGGTCGGCGATCATATACGCCCGCGCGTCCGCGCACCCGATAGCTGGCATCTTCCCGTGGGCCTCAGTCTATCTACCGAAATCGGCTACCAGCGCGCCGTCTACTCGCCGGACACATGGACATGGGAGATACGGCCCATCGTCGATAAGACCGCAGGCCGGTGGTATTTCGCAGTCAATCCGGCACTGGAGCGTACCTTGCACGGTCCCGATGTAAAGCAAGGGCTCGGCTTTTCTCCAGGTGTAAAGGTGAGCTATGACTTCACAAAGGTAGTGAGCGCCGGTATCGAATACTACGCCGACTACGGACGCCTCGGAGCCTTCGACTCATTGCATAACCAGCAGCAGCAAATCTTCGTTGTCACCGACCTGAATACTTCGCCCAAGTGGGAGATAAACATCGGAGTCGGCGTTGGACCCACCGCAAGTACCGACCATCTCATTGTGAAGGGCATCCTCGGCAGACGCTTCGATTGGGGGCGTCATTCTCCGGTTGAGTAGCCCGGCACCACGTCAAAGGAGAAGAGCATGACACCCCCTAAGATTTGTCATCGTATGCAACTTTTTGATTCTAAAGAAATAGTTGCGGCGCGTCATTTTGGCGCCTGACATCCAGTAAGAGGGAGGAATAGCAGAGAACTGGCCGTCCAGGCATCTGCGTCTCCTGCGTGTGATTGCATCCGGAAAAAGGCATCCGAAAAACTGGATGGGATCTGTGACTGTGTTGTACTTTTTGTTGCGGCAACAGAAAAATTACAGAAGCTTGTGGATTTGGCCTTAACTAAAGCTAAAATTAGGCGTCGATTTTGGACAGAAGCTCTTCTCCCACGGTTATCCTTAGTTCAATTCAGGAGGTTGCCATGCGTAGGTCTGGATTTGTACCTGGGTTTGTGTGCATGCTTGTGGGTTTAATGGCTATTGTGTCTGCTGGGTCGCAGGTTCTTGCTCAGGGATCTGCCGCATCGAGCTTAAGCGTGGGGGCGGGGAATGCAGGCGCACCCGCGCAGCCATACATGGCCACGTGGACTGAGAAGCGGGTTCAGACGCTGGCTAACGGCACCATCATTACGCATGAATCCACGACGAAGTTTGCGCGCGATTCCAGCGGACGGATCTATAGTGAAACGCATCAAACGCTTCCGGCGGGATCAAATCAGGAGGCGCGTGAGACAGTGATGTACCTCATTTCCGATCCCGTTGCGCGGACGACGACGATGTGGAACTCGAGCACGAAAGAAGCGACAGTGAACCACATGTCTGAGCGGCCAGCTACACAGATTCGGCCGACTACGACGACCAATGGTGCACAGGCGACTACTACGCTTCCGGTGATACAGACGGAGGCGGCTGGTTCCAGGCAGAATCCCGATGTGCAGCGTGAGGATCTAGGGGCGAAGAACATTGCCGGTGCGAACGCGAAGGGAATGCGCATTACGCGCGTGATTGCGGCGGGACGCGATGGTAATGACCAGCCAATCACGACTGTGTTTGAGACGTGGATGTCGACAGAGTATGCAGTTGTGCTGATAAGCGTGAGTGATGATCCGCGCTATGGCACGACGACGCACGAGGTGACGGAGTTTACGCCGGGTGAGCCGGATGCGGCTCTGTTCCGCGTGCCGGAGGGTTATACGGTGCGGGAGATTGCCGCTCGGACGGTGGCGAACCAGTCGATTATTTAAGGCTTCGATTCACAGGGGCGCGACGATTGTCGCGCCCCTGATTGTTTTTGGGGCTTAGGATTTGTGGCTAATGCTGCGGTTGCGGACCCATTTGGCTGCGCCTAGCAGGAGCAGGAGCATGCCGAAGGGAATGCACATAAGCGCTACGATGAGCGCGAGCCATCCGCTGTTGGTATGAGCGCCGGTGGGCGAGAAGCCCCCGAGGAGTGTTTCGAGCAGCAGGGCCGCGAGGATACCTGTGCCGAGCATGGTTCCGCCCGAGCGGAGAAGCTGGATGGTGCCGTCCTGGCGGTTAAGAGCTGCGTGGCATTCGCGTTCACCCATTTTGGTCTAGCTCATGGCCAGGCGGAGCATCACGTAGGTGATGACGCCGGTGACGGAGACGTAAAGCCAGATGGGAAATGTCCAACGGGCGATGGCGCGGTGCTGACGGATGCGGCCTGTGAGCGAGAAGAAGAACGTCACAAGTATCAGTGGCAGCGCGACGATGGCGAGGAGGATGTGGCTGCCTAACAGCCAGAGATAGGGTGTGCGGAAGGCCGCGTGGAGGGGATACTTTACGTCGCCGTGCAGCGCGTGGTGCAGGATGTAGCTGACGAGGAAGAGCGTGGAAAAGATGAAGGCCGTGATCATGGCTGCGCGGTGCCGGGCGATTTTGCGCGACTTGATGAAGGTGAATCCAATCAGCAGCGAGATGGCGCTGAGGCCGTTCAAGATGGCGTTGAGCGCGGGCAGGAAGGCGTATTGCGTGCCGGCTGTGTCTGCTGCCGGGTGCAGGTAAATGAGCCAGAAGAGAAAGAGCGTGGCTGCGGCGCTGATGACAAGAATGGCAGCGATAGCGGCGCGGGAGTTGTCTTTTGGTGCGGAAGTCAGAGTGGTCATAGTCCTTAGTGTTTGGCGATGGCGCAGAGCATGAGCGCGGTCATGAGTAGAGGTAGATAGATGACGCTGACCTTGAGCAGATCGCGGGCTAGCATGCGGCTGCGGGCTTCGTCGGTGGTGCGCAGGATTCCTGCAAAGCGGATGGTGTAGGCGAGGTAAAAGAGGCCGAGGATGGCAGCAATAACGGCATAGGTGACGCCGGTCATGCCGAGGTACCAGGGCGCGAGGCTGACGGGGATCATGACTACGGCGTAGACGAGCGCTTCGATGACAGTGGACCAGCCATCGGGCTGGACGACAGGAAGCATTTTGATGCCGGCTTTGCCGTATTCCGCGCGGTACATCCAGGAGATGGCCATGAAGTGCGGGAACTGCCAGACGAAAAGGATGGCGAAGAGCGCGACGGCGGGCCACTCGATGCGGTCGCGGGCGGCGGTCCAGCCGAGCAGGGGGCCCATGGCGCCAGGGAAGGCTCCGATAAAGGTGGCGAGCGTGGTGAGGCGCTTGAGCGGGGTATAGATGGCGACGTAGGTGAAGGCGGTGAGCAGTGCCAGCGCGACGGTGAGGAGGTTAGTGTGGAGCGCGAGCCAGCCAGCGCCGAGGGCAAGGGCTCCGAGACCAGCGAGCACGCCGACGGCGAGTGGGAAACGGCCAGCGGCAAGTGGGCGGTCAGCGGTGCGCTTCATGCGGGCGTCGGATTTGCGCTCAATGGATTGGTTGAGCGCGCTGGCGCCGGCGGAGACGAGTGCGATGCCAAAGAGCGTGTCGAGAAGGCCGCGCTGGAGGCTGGAGATTCCTGACTGCATGGAGCCGAGGTAGAAGCCGGCCCAGCCGGTGACGACGACCATGGTTGTGACGCGAGGCTTGAAAAGCTCCTGAATGTCGTGGATCAGCTGCGCGGTTGTTCCGGGCTTCGGCACGTCAAGTGCGCCCGAAACAGAATCCGGAACTGCGGCATGGGAAGCTGGAGCCATCGAGAGTGTAGAAAACCTCGGCAAGAAAAGTGGCCCGGATGGATTTCGTTGCGTACGGGCCTGTCTTTAGATGATACCAAGGGGTGATCGAGACTGTTCGGCAAGAGATTCCAGCGCCGTTATCGCGGTACGAGATCGAAATGGTCTATGGCAACCCGCGCTCCTGAGTGCATTCGGCTGGTGCTGGGCAGAATGGTCACCGTGATTCCGTCAAAGCGGCGCTGCCGGGATTGAGCGGGAATGGCGAAATCCAGTTTTTCGGAGACGGGCACTATTTTTACCGAAAAATGATCCGGCTGCGTTGAGGCGAGTGGCTGCAGGCCGAGGTCCAATCCAGCCTTGTAGTCGGATGCTGCTGAATCTGTCAGGGTCACGCCGATGGTAAGTATGCCGGGGTCGTTGTCGCGGTTGAGCATGGTTACGTCGATGGCGCGGACTGTGGAGAGGCGGATGGGTTTGGCGACCTTCTGGTGCGCCTGCATCATGAGAGGCCTGGTGTTCAGCGTGCGAATGCCGACGTCCATTGGGTTGCCATGGGCGGTGTGCGCGTTAGGGCCGGGCTCTTCCGCGGGAGCCTCAAAGTACCAGTACTCGCCGCTGAAGCGGATGGTCTGCGGTTGGATCAGAGGTGCGGCGTTCAGCAGGTCTGGAGGTACGATGAGTTGTTTTTCTGGCTTTTGCGGCCAGAGTATGACGCTGTGATAGCTGCCGAGGCCTCCGGGTTCGTTCACGTCGGGCTTCTTAGCGGCCTTTGCTGCTGCGGATAGGATGCCGAATCCGCCGCTGGATTGCTGACCGGGCATGAGCGCGAGTGCCGTGATCAGGACGGCGAGCAGTGCGGACCAGACGAGCCTCGTTCGTGCGCGGCGGGGAGAACTGAGGGCTTCTGCGCGGCCGTCCCAGGCGGCTGCGCGTTGCTGCGCAAAGAGAAATGCGCCGGCTGGCGCGAGGATGCAGGCGAGCGGGGTGTCTCCGTCCCAAAAAGATGCGCAGGCGGCGTAGACACAGATGGCGATGATGAGGCCGTGCCAGTCCCAGGGGATAGGTTGGAGAGTTGAGGCGAAGATGGGCTGCGGGGCTGGGTGTGTGGCGCTGGATTCAATTCCGGATGGGGAGGAACGCTCTGCTTTGGTTCGCAGCCATTGCGTTGAGCAGGCGGGTAGCGCGACGGCGACGGCTGCTAGCAGCGGCGCCCAGATGAAATCGCGGCGCAGGAAGAGAACGATTGCGGGCATCCAGACCCAGGCTGCGGCCCAGGTGAGCATGAGCTCCTGCTGCGTGAAGCTAGAGCGGAATTTTGCCTCGAACCAGTAAAGACGTGCTCCGGCAGCGGCAAGGAGCACGGAGCAGGTCACGTAAGCGAGTGCAATAAGAAGGAGTGCGGCAAACGGAAGTTGGAAACTGTTGTGCCACATCATGAGGAGCCATGCGGCCAACAGCGCGTTTACGACTCCGCTGACGATTGCGAGGCGGGGAAAGCGCGCGATGCCTTTGGCCTCGGTCGAAGCGGGATCGATGGATAGAGTCAGGCCGCCCGGTGTCACTCGCACTCCAGTGGTGATGATGGAGATTTCCGAAGAGAGATTGCCTGGAGACGCAGTTTGACTGCTTGCGTATTTAGACACCGCGGCAAGCGCTAATGTTTCCGGTTACTGGAGACGGGTGAGGATGGCCTGCACGACTTCTTCCGGTGTGAGCGCGTCGACGGGAATGGAATGATGCGCCATGCGATAGAGCGGGAGGCGTTTTTCGTAGCGGGTGCGGAGGTTGGCGGTGTCGGCGAGGACGGGGCGGATGGATTCTGTGCCGCTGCAGCGGGTGAGGGAGGTTTCGAGCGAGGCTTCGAGATGGATGAGAAGCGTGCCGGGGTTGGCGAGGAGCAGATTGCGTGTGGCAGCGGTCTCGATGGCTCCGCCGCCGAGGGCGAGAACGAGTGAGTCTGTGGCAAGGAGGCGGGCGATGGCTTCATGCTCGCACTGGCGGAAGGCAGCCTCGCCGTGATGCGCGAAGATTTCGGGGATGGACATACGAGCCTCGGCCACGATGGCGTCGTCGGCATCGACGAATTGCCAGCCGAGGCGCGCGGCGAGTAACGGGCCGACGGTGGATTTGCCGGAGCCCATGAAGCCGGTGAGGACGATTTGGCGAATACTGCGAGATGTTGTGCTCAGATCCGTCATTGCTTTCAGAATATCGGCTGCGTGCGGCTGGAGGTCAGGCAAGCACCATGACCACCGCTCCTGCGGTGATGAGCAGGCCTCCGAAGAGCGCGGGGGCGGTTAGTTTTTCGCCGAGTAGAAGCCACGCGAAGAGCATGACGAGAGGGACGCTGAGCTTGTCGAGTGGCGCGACGCGCGAGGCGGGACCAAGCTGCAGCGCGCGGAAGTAGCAGAGCCAGGATAGACCTGTGGCGAGGCCGGAAAGCGTGAGGAAGAGTAGGGTGCGGCCGTCAAGCTGGCGCAGGCCGGTGTGCTTGCCGGTGGCGATGGCGATGCCCCAGGCGAAGAGGACGACGACGCTGGTGCGGACGGCGGTGGCGAGGTTGGAATCGACATGCGCGACGCCGACTTTTGCCAGCAGGGCTGTGGCGGCGGCAAAGACTGCGGAGAGAAGCGCCCATGTGATCCAGTTCATGGAGTTCATGGTACGCCGCAGAGTTGGTTAGACTGCGAATAGGATGTTGATTGGAAAGCCAAGTACGACGGCGCTGCGCGTGGCCTTGCGCCGCGCTGCGCACCAGCTTGCGGATCATCCGCCGGTGCTGAACGATCCGATTACTGCGCGGCTGCTGACGCCGGAGACGGTGGGGCCATCGTTTGCCCGCGATCTGGAGCGGGCGATGCACCCGGTGGGGCAGGATTTCCGCTGCATGATGGCGGCGCGGAGCCGCTATGCGGAGGATCAGCTTGCCGCTTCCGTGGCGGCAGGAGTGGGGCAATACGTGGTACTGGGAGCGGGGCTGGATACCTTTGCTTACCGCAATCCGTTTGCGGAGTTGAGAGTTTTTGAGGTGGATTTTCCGGCGACACAGGAGTGGAAGCGGTGGGTGCTGGAGACGGCGGGCGTGGCGGTGCCTGGGAATCTGACCTTTGCGGCGGTGGATTTTGAGCACCAGACGCTGGCGGAGGGGTTGCGCAAGGCAAGAGTGGATGCCAGCCAGCCGGCGTTTTTCAGTTGGCTGGGTGTGGTGCCGTACCTGACGCTGCCGGCGTTTCGCGCGACCTTGGCGACTGTGGGAGGGTTTCCGGTTGGTTCGGCGGTGAGCTTCGATTATGCTTTTCCGCCGGAGACGCTAAACGCTGAGCGGCGGCTCATTTACGACCGGCTTGCGGCGCGTGTGGCTGCGGCGGGCGAGCCGTTCCAGCTTTTTTTCACGGCGGAGCAGATGGAAACGGAGTTTCGGGAGGCGGGGTTTCATCGTGTGGAGCAGGTGGGCACGGACGAGATGAACCGGCGATATTTTGCGGATCGTGCGGACGGGCTGAAGCTGAGCGATGCGCGCTTTGGAATATGGACGACGGCGTGGGTTTAAGAGGCTGCACCCTTTACCATGAAGCTATGCGTAAGTCTCTCATCGCATTGATGGCCGCTGTGGCGTTTTCGCTTGCGGGCTGTGGATACCACACGCTGGGATCGGCGACACATCTGCCGGCAGGAGCGCGGACGCTTGCTGTGCCGGTTTTTGCCACGCACACGGAGGCGTACCACACGGAGACGGCGCTGACGGAGGCGGTGATCCGCGAGTTTGCCACCCGGACGAAGCTGCGGGTGACGGCTACGAGCGACGGCGATTCGGACGTGACGCTGCATGGAACGATCCTGAAGCAGACTGTGACGCCGCTGACCTACAACACGGCGACGGAGCAATCCTCGAGCTTTCTGATCACGGTGGTGGTCTCCGTGACGCTTACCGGGCGCGACGGGCAGGTTCTGTACGAGAACAAGAACTACACCTATCGAGAGCAGTTTCAGTCCTCTAGCAATCTGCCTACGTACCTGGACGAGAGCCCGGCGGCGGAGCAGCGGCTGGCGCGGAGTTTTGCGCGGGCGTTGGTGGCGGATGTGCTGGAAGGGCTGTAAGGCAGAGAGAACAGGGAACAGGGAACGGGCATCCCATGCCGGATGCCCGTTTGGCTTTGGAGAGCACCTCAAAGCTGGCTGGACAGATAGCCTTCTACTTTTCCTTGTAGCCTGCGCGCTTTCTTAGATCGGCATCCATTCTGGGCGATGAAGGCATTCTTGCAGCTTTCAGCGGGATGCCGCCGCCAAAGGATCCAGTGCCTGAGCGCTTGATAACGAGTGCGGAAGTGTGCGGCAACCCGGCGCGCGTTATGGAGCGTCTGAGGCATAATCTTCCCCGGCGCCGTGCGGGCCTTGTTCGGCGATACGGGGCAGGCGATAACCATTACTCGACAGCGCTGGATATGAATGGTACATTTCCGGAGACTTTTTCCCCGGCTTTTTTCAAGGTCGCTATTTTTATCGGTTTGAACAATTCTTATCGGCTTCATGCACAAATCGGAATCGGGAGGACGAGTGATAGCACAGGGTTTGGTCTATTTTTTTCTTGGAGTTAGCATACTGCCGCTGATGGTTGCCGCATTTTTTGCGCGGCAGTGGACTGGGTATAACACCGGCGCGGACGCCATGCGGCGAACCGCCGGAGCAATCAAGAGCCGCGCCGGCACATTACTGACGCACCGGTACAGGATCGTTGCGGCCTGCCTGGGCCTGCTGGTTCCCTCACTCGCTTCAGCGCAGGGTGAACATGGAGGCGGAGGCGAGGCCAACCTGGTGCTGCCGGATTTGTCGAGCGTGAGTTTTTTCGGCATGAACGGCCATACCCTGCTGATGATTGGGCTGTTGTTCTGCGCGGGCGGCTTGCTGTTCGGCCTGGTGATCTATACGCAACTGAAAAACCTGCCGGTGCATCGCACGATGCGCGAAATTTCCGAGCTGATCTATGAGACCTGCAAGACTTATCTGGTAACGCAGGGCAAGTTTATTGTTCTGCTCTGGGTTTTCATCGCGGTCATTATTGCCCTGTACTTTGGCTGGCTGTCTCCGATTCCGGGGAAATCCATTGGGGTTACGCTGCCGATCATTCTGGGATTCAGCCTGGTGGGTATTGCGGGCAGCTACGGGGTGGCGTGGTTTGGGATTCGCGTGAACACGTTTGCGAATTCGCGGACGGCATTTGCGGCGCTGCGCGGCAAACCGTATCCGGCTTATGCGATTCCGCTGAAGGCCGGTATGAGCATTGGCATGGCGCTGATCTCGGTTGAGCTGCTGATCATGCTGTTTATCCTTTTGTTTATTCCGCGCGACTATGCGGGGGCGTGCTTTATTGGATTTGCGATTGGCGAGTCATTGGGCGCGGCAGCGCTGCGTATTGCCGGCGGCATCTTTACCAAGATTGCCGATATTGGCGCCGATCTGATGAAGATCGTCTTCAAGATCAAGGAAGACGATGCGCGCAACCCTGGTGTGATTGCGGACTGCACAGGCGACAATGCGGGTGATTCCGTGGGACCCAGCGCCGATGGCTTTGAAACCTACGGTGTGACGGGCGTGGCTTTGATTACGTTCATCCTGCTGGCGGTGCACGATCCGAAGGTGCAGGCACAACTGCTGGTGTGGATCTTTGTGATGCGCGTGGCCATGCTGCTTTCAAGCGCTATCGCGTACTTTCTCAATGCCGCAATTGCTCACGCAAGGTATGCGAACGCCGACGATATGGACTTTGAGGTGCCGTTGACCTCGCTGGTGTGGATTACATCCATCCTGTCCATCGCTCTCACCTACATCGTTTCGTACCTGATGATTCAGACGCTTGGGGATGGAACGCTGTGGTGGAAGCTGGCTTCGATCATCTCGTGCGGAACTCTGGCGGGCGCGATCATTCCTGAGCTGGTGAAGGTCTTTACTTCGACCAAATCGGCTCATGTGCAAGAGGTTGTCACGTCGGCGCAGGAGGGTGGAGCGTCGCTGGGGATTCTGTCGGGATTTGTGGCCGGCAATTTCTCGGCGTACTGGCTGGGGCTCAGCATGGTGGCTCTGATGGGAATGGGCTACTACTTCAGCACTGGCACTTCGATGATGACATTGATGCTGGCTCCTGCGGTCTTCGCATTTGGACTGGTGGCGTTCGGCTTCCTGGGCATGGGGCCGGTCACGATTGCTGTCGATTCCTACGGGCCTGTGACTGACAATGCGCAATCGGTGTATGAGCTGTCGCTGATTGAAAATGTGCCGAACATTGAGGCGGAGTTGAAGAAAGACTTCGGCTTCAAGGTGAACTTTGAAGCCGCAAAGCACTGGCTGGAAGCCAATGACGGCGCGGGCAATACATTCAAGGCTACGGCAAAGCCGGTGCTGATCGGTACGGCGGTGGTGGGTGCGACCACGATGACTTTTTCAATCATCATGGCCCTGACCGATGGACTGACTCACAGCGTCCAGAACCTCTCTCTGCTGCATGCGCCCTTTATGCTGGGGCTGATTTGCGGCGGAGCGATCATCTACTGGTTCACGGGCGCTTCCACGCAGGCGGTGACTACGGGTGCTTATCGTGCTGTCGAGTTCATCAAGGCGAATATCAAGCTGGAGGGCGTGGAGAAGGCGTCTGTGACCGACAGCAAGAAGGTGGTGGAGATCTGCACGAAGTACGCGCAGAAGGGGATGTTCAACATCTTTCTCGCCGTCTTCTTCGCTACGCTTTCGTTCGCGTTCATGGAGCCGTTCCTGTTTATCGGCTACCTGTTTTCGCTGGCGATCTTCGGCTTGTACCAGGCGATCTTTATGGCGAATGCCGGCGGCGCATGGGATAACGCCAAGAAGGTGGTGGAGGTTGACCTGAAACAGAAAGGGACGCCTCTGCATGATGCGACCGTCATCGGGGATACCGTCGGTGATCCGTTCAAAGATACGTCTTCCGTGGCGATGAATCCGGTGATCAAATTTACGACGCTCTTCGGATTACTTGCAGTGGAGCTTGCGGTGACGCTCAGTAAGGACAATCCGCTGCTCACACACGTACTGGCGGTCGCATTCTTCCTGGTATCGGTCTTCTTTGTCCACAGATCGTTCTATGGGATGAGGATTGATAAGGGGAAGTAGAGAGTGGTCAGTAGAAAACGCCTCCGCTTTGGCGGGGGCGTTTCTTCATTGGAAGGATTCGAGGCTGCGGAGTTGGCGGCCTGCGGAATCGAAGTTGGCGGGATTGAGCCATGCTTCAAAGGCTTGCTTTCGAGCGGGCCATTCGTTGTCGAGCATGGAGAACCAGGCGGTGTCGCGGTTCTTACCCTTGATGACCATGTGCTGGCGGAAGATGCCTTCAAAGGTGAAGCCCAGGCGTAGGGCGGCGCGGCGGCTGGGTGCGTTCAGCGCGTTGCATTTCCACTCATAGCGGCGGTAGCCAAGGTCTTCAAAGACGTGGCGGGCCATGAGGTACATGGCTTCGGTAGCGGCGGTGGTGCGCTGGAGTGATGGTGAGAGCAGGATGTTGCCCACCTCGATGACGCCGTGGGTGGGCTCAATGCGCATGTAGCTGGCGTAGCCCTTTGCACGGCCATCTGCTTCGGTTATGAGAGCGAAGAACCGGGCGCTCGTGCTCGACTGTTTTTCTGCCAGTGCGCGCTGCAATTCTGCCTCATTGGCATAGGGACCGTCTGCGAGGTAAGCCCAGACCTCGTCGTGGCCGTGGTCGGCTTTCCAGAGGGCTGAGGTGTGCTTTTCGGCGTCGAGCGGCTCCAGCGTGACGGTGCGGCCGCTGAGAGTAACGGGCTGGGGATAGAGGACGGGTTTCCAGTGGAGTAGGTCTGGATCGTGCATTTTTCAAGCCTAGAGCATTTCTCCTCTTGCTGTAGAGCGCCCGAACTTTATGCCTTCGGGAGAGATGCTCGAATGTTGCGGCCTGGGACGGCAGCGTCTGAGGATTTGCTGGAACAACTTTCGCTTTTTGTTTCCCCGGCCAGGCTGTTTTTTGAAGAGTGGGAAATTATGCCGCTATGTGATTATTTTTGTGTAATTTACCGATGATTTATGGTGTTTACTAATTGATTATCATGAGTGGTTACTTTTGCGGGGACACCCCCGAAAAAAAAATTTCTGGGCTGCCTTGAAAGAGCCACGGCCCGAATCCTTTTTGGGATTCGGGCCGTGGCTCTTTCTTATGCTGATTCTTAGTAAAGCATAAATGGGGTTAATTGCATGCAAAGTTTCTGAAGGAGGTGGGGTTACGAAAGGGTGGTGGACTTTGGTAATGGGGAAAGAAAGGGAAAAGGGGCAAGGGAAAAGGGACAAGAGCAGTTCTCCTCTTGCTGTGGAGCGATCCCAGCCTGGCCGCAAAAACAAGTACGCGGCGAGGGTGGGGCGTCCGAACTTTATATCTTCGGGAGAGATGCTTTAACAGTGGGATGTGTGGGCGGCTCGTTCCCGGATTGGGTCAGAGCCAGAAGGGAATTGGGGTACGGGATGTCCACAGGATGCACAGGGGCACGGAGAAAATGTACCGGTTTTCCGCCTTGTTTCCCACATGGCAATGGGCTTAGGCTTTGATTCATCGCGCGTTCACACATGGCGCGCCGGAGTGACGCTGGGACCAGTTTTCCACGCTAGCCAGAACTGAGAAGAGCACTTTGGATGCCGAAACCTGCTCCAAAACCGCTTCCTGTAAATAGGCCCTCGTTTTCCACAGGCTAAAGCCCAATGTTTGAGGTTTTGGTTCCTTAAAACACTAAGTTTACGCAAGATATTGTGGCATGGGCTTGACTTGGCCTATGGAGAGGGGTACTTTTTCATCTGCGGCTGTAAAACTGCTTTAACGAAAGACCGGCTGAAAAGACTGCCGGCAGACCGCAAAAAGAGTTTTATTCTGTGCTGCGATTGCACGCCCGTTTCCGTCCGTTTGTGAGAGCTGAAACATCTAATAATCCGGGGGTAAAGCCGCCGGAGACAGGCCGTTTTTTCTTTCTTTTACCCAGGTTTGACAAATCCCCCAAGGAGAGTTCCACCATGCATGAGGCCCACGTTCACGCTCCAGCAACGACGCTAGGAGCTGCCTCCGGTTCAGCCCGGCTGACCTTTTCCCGCCGTTTCTCCACGGCAGGTGTTTCCCCGTATGACGAGGTGCAGTGGGAGAAGCGCACCGCGTCGATTACCGACAGCAAGGGCAACTCGATCTTTGAGCAAAAAGACGTGGAAGTGCCGATTGACTGGTCGATGACGGCAACCAACATTGTGGCTTCAAAGTATCTTCACGGCCAGATGGACACGCCGGAACGCGAGAGCGGCGTGCGCGTGCTGGTGCAGCGCGTTGCGGAGACGATTCGTGACTGGGGCGTGAAGGGCGGCTACTTTGCTACGGCAGAGGACGCCGGGGTGTTTCATGACGAACTGGCGCAGATGCTGGTGACGCAGAAGGTGGCGTTCAACTCGCCGGTGTGGTTTAACGTGGGCTGCGACCGGCTGGAGCCGGAGGCGAACGGCGCAAGCTGGCACTGGGATGCGGCGACTGGCTGCGTAAAGTTTGAGCCGACTGGGTATAAGAATCCGCAGTGCTCGGCGTGCTTTATCAATGCGGTAGAGGACTCGCTGGATGCGATTCTGACGCTGGCGAAGACTGAGGGCATGCTGTTCAAGTGGGGATCGGGCACGGGGACGAACCTTTCGCCGCTGCGTGGTTCGAATGAGATGCTTTCAGGTGGTGGGCAGGCCTCGGGGCCGCTGAGCTTTATGCGCGGCTTTGATGCCTTTGCGGGCGTGATCAAGAGCGGCGGCAAGACGCGGCGCGCGGCCAAGATGGTGATCCTGAATGTGGACCATCCGGACATTGTGGACTTTATCGACTGCAAGGTGAAGGAAGAGGCGAAGGCGTTTGCGCTGATTCGCGCGGGCTATGACGGATCGGGGCCGGATTCCGAGGCGTATTCTTCGATTTTCTTTCAGAATGCGAACAACTCGGTGCGCGTGAATGACGAGTTTATGCGCGCTTATGAGAATGACGGTGAGTTTTCAACAAAGACCGTGAAGGAGCGCACGCCGCTCAAGAACTACAAGGCGCGCGAGATCATGCACAAGATTGCCGAGGCCACGTGGCTGTGCGGCGATCCGGGCATGCAATTTGATACGACTATCAACAAGTGGCACACGAGCAAGAATACGGCGCGGATCAATGCGTCGAATCCCTGCTCGGAGTACATGTTTCTGGATAACTCGGCCTGCAATTTGGCGAGCTTTAACCTGATGAAGTTTATGAATGCGGGCGGCCAATTTGACATTGCCGCGTATCGTCATGCGATTGCGGTGGTGATCACGGCGATGGAGATTCTGGTGGATAACTCCGGTTATCCGACGGAATCGATCTCCAAGAACTCGCATGATTACCGGCCGCTGGGCCTGGGCTATGCGAACCTGGGCGCGCTGCTGATGGCTCTTGGTCTGCCATATGACTCCGATGCGGGCCGCGACCTGGCCGGGGCATTGACAGCAATCATGTGCGGACAGGCGTATCTGCAGTCGGCGGTAATTGCGGGAGCTTGCCCAGAGCTAGGTTCGGCGACGCCGCTGACGGCGAGCATTGAGCGGCAGGGCGGCGCATGCCCCGGCTTTTATGCAAACCGCGAGCCGTTTCTGGATGTGATCCGGATGCATCGCGCTGAGGTGAACAAGATTGGTAAGAGCAAGACGAGCGCGGAGCCGTTTGCAGTGCCGCAACTCGATGCGCTGATTGAGGCGAGCCGCGAGAGCTGGGATACGGCTCTGGCGCTGGGCGAGAAGTATGGCTATCGCAACTCGCAGGTGACGGTGCTGGCTCCCACGGGAACTATCGGCTTCATGATGGACTGCGACACGACGGGTGTTGAGCCGGACCTGGCGCTGGTGAAGTACAAGAAGCTGGTGGGCGGCGGCATGATCAAGATCGTGAATAACACGGTACCATCCGCGCTCTTTAAGCTGGGCTACAACAACGATCAAGTGAACGCGATTGTCAGCTACATTGATGCGACGGGCACGATTGAAGGCGCTCCGGGAATCAAGCCAGAGCATCTGGCGGTGTTTGATTGCAGCTTTAAGCCGGCGAAGGGCACGCGCTCGATTCACTACATGGGCCACATCAAGATGATGGCGGCGACTCAGCCGTTTCTTTCCGGCGCGATCTCGAAGACAGTGAATCTGCCTACGGAGGCCACGATTGACGATGTGGCCGAGGCGTATGCGGAGAGCTGGCGGCAGGGCATCAAGGCTGTGGCAATTTATCGCGATGGCTCGAAGGGCACGCAGCCGCTGAACACAAGCATGGATGCGAAGACGGAGCCTTCGGCTCTGGATGTGGTTGGAGCGCGGGTGCTGTCGAATATCGCTGCCGGTCAGGCTCCGGCGGAGGCTGACCTGAAGGCGCTGGACGGCAAAGCTAGCGAGAAGGTTGAGGTTTCGGCTAAGCATATTACGGCCGCGGCGTCTTCATTCGAGATGTTGCTGGAGGAGATTGCCAAGGCGGCGGTTCCGCAGGTTGCAGCAGTGCCGGTGGCTGCTACCGTGCCTGCACAGGACTTGAATGCGCCGCCGAGGGCTGTGCGGCATCGGCTGCCGGAAGAGCGTGCCTCGGTGACGCACAAGTTCTCCATTGCCGGGCATGAAGGCTACATCACGGTGGGCCTTTATCCAACGGGAGAGCCGGGCGAGATCTTCATTCGCATGGCGAAGGAAGGATCGACGGTTTCGGGGCTGATGGATTCATTTGCTACGGCTGTATCGCTTGCGCTGCAGCATGGGGTGCCTCTGCGCGTGCTGTGCGAGAAGTTTGCGCACACGCGCTTTGAGCCTTCTGGCTGGACGGGCAATGAGCAGATTGGCTACGCGAAAAGCCTGATGGATTATATCTTCCGCTGGCTGAGCTTGCGGTTTCTGTCAGGCACGCAGCTCACGCTGTTTGCGGGCCTTGCTCCGCGGCCGGCGCAGTTGCCTGCAGCGCCGCCCACGATTCTGGCCGATCGTGAACCGGAACAGGAGGCGGCGATACCTTCCACATTGCAGCAAGATCAGCTTTCGCGGTTGGTTGAAGAGGTGGCTCGCAAGCTGCAACAGGTGGGCACAAGAGGCATGGGCTCCACGTCAGCGCCTGCGGGCGGGATTGTGCCGGAAGTTCAGGCTGTTCCCGCGGCAAAATCAGAGCTACCGCCGTTGACCGACCGGGGACTCTACCAGGCAACGCAAGGCATGAAGGACATGTACCAGATGGGCGATGCGCCGAGCTGCGGAACATGCGGAGCGATTATGGTTCGCAACGGAAGCTGCTACCGGTGCATGGAGTGCGGGTCTACAAGTGGATGCAGCTAAAGCCGGATAGTTGTTGTTGAGCATAGCTGTGCGTTTCCGACCAAGATAGAACACTTAGAGGCGGTAGCAAAAATGCTACCGCCTCTACTCTTTGCTAAGGGGCTTTGGCCATCGTGGATCGAAGCTCAGACTTTCGGCTGATCAGTACAAAGTCCAGCGGAGAGGCTTGTCTTGCGCGCTTGAACCGCTCAGGAGAATCGAATTATTTGCCTGCTTTTGGATGGACAATCGCTTTCCATTCACCTCTGCCGAAGTCACCGCTTTAGCTGCTTCCTCAGGTAAGACAATCTCCAGCTTCCATGTGCCGGAGCGTGAAGGCATGTACCAGCCCTCATACCGTCCATTTGTCTTGATGACGCCCACCAGCGGCGAATCAAAGCGATAGGACTCTACTGGCAGTCTCAAATTCAGCTTCATTCCTGCTGCCGTGAATTCCATGCCGAGGAGCTTGCTTGCCGAATACAACGAACAGGCATGAGCATGCACATTCAGAACGGGAAAATCCGTGCCGCGGAAATACTGTTCATCTGCGGCACCGCCTGGATGCTTGTTCAGCGGAGAATTCCAGGAGTCATTTCCGCTCCACACCCCATACCAGAGATCCGGATAAGCCTCCGCATGACATGCGAGCGTATTTCTCTTCCATTCCTCCCACGCCATTGCCGGATCGATGCCTGCCAGCGCCCACACAAGTGTCTGATTCAGTGACGGCCAGATCGCTCCCAACTCCAGCGTGCCGACGTTGTCGCTGCCCTTGGATCGCATATCAGGTCCATCACTCATCTGCGCGGCTCCTAGATCATTTTCAAGGATAGTGTAGACTGATGGTCTGCGAATCTCCGGCGACGCAAAAGCTATGGCGCGAGCCTTCGATGATGATTTGCGGCGAAAGTTTTTGGCCGCGTATGACCGTGGCACAGACGGTCTGAAGACGGTTGCGCTCTATTTTGGAG
>NZ_JBEKYX010000084.1:0-18568 GCF_049510455.1 Occallatibacter sp.
CAGAATCGCGCAGCCATGCTTCTCCGCGAGTTTTGCCAACCCATCCATGACGGGCCGCGTCTCATTTGAGCGGTGCAAATCAACGCCAGCGCCAAGATAGCTCTGAATGGGATCAACCACCATCAGCCGGGCCTGCACCTTAACAATCGCCGCCTCAATCGCCGCCAAGTCTGCGAGTGTGACAGCTATCAGGTGCTTATTCCCATCCGCATCGAATTGCGGCTTTCCTTCCAGCAAGAAGAATCGGGCAGGATCGCCGCCAAGTGCATCGAAGCGCGGCCTGAGTGATTCGGCCACCGGATTCTCAACGCTCAGATAGAGAGTGTTGGTTGGTTCCACGATTCGGCCATCCCGCAGCCTTCCACGCGATAGCTCGGCAGAAATAGAAAGCGCAATATATGACTTGCCCGTTCCCGGATCGCCGCTCAGCATCGTCATCATACGCGCGGGAATAAACGGCTCCCAAAGCCAATCAACAGCCCTCGGCTCTACATCTGCAAGGCACAGCAGCTCCGGGCCTGATGGAGTATCGGGCGGATTGACGGACACGCTATCAGCCTGCCGCGTCTCGATCTTCGTCACAGGCGCTGTGCCGGGGAATGGGCCACCCGTGCGCGTCCAGTCGAGCACTTTGGCAATATCCGTCTGCTGAGTCGCGCTCATTGGCGCTCCAGGGCGGGGATTGATGAAGCATCGATGATTTTCAGAATCTCCGCTTCTTTGAACCGCACCGACCTGCCCAACTTCAGGTAAGGCAGTTCACGTCTCCAAACTTTCTGCCTGATGGTCGCCGGTCTCCAGCCCGTCATGCGGGCTACTTCGTCAACGGTTAGCAGTCGATTCATGTTTATTACTCCAATCATCGAAATCTGCTTTTATACTTCTCTCAAGTCGTGATAAAGTAAAACTCGTTAGCCTTGTAGGAACGGGAAACCCCTGATATGAAGCAGACGAAACCATCTCCGAAAATGAAAAAAATTGTGGAAAGAATTGTAGGCGAGGATTCCAGTCTCGCCGCTGTTGCGCCGCTTTATCTGTATCAGCGAGACGATCTATTCAAATTGGAGTATCTGGCCTTTGTCCTGAACAATGTGCCGAAGAGTTCTTCCGCTCATCATGTAGTCGAGTTAATCGAAAGACTGGTGAGCACGCCGCCAGAAGAGCAGGCATGGGTAAAGGTGGCGTCCCCAGACATCGGCCCCGCTCCCTGTACTCCGGCCCCAGGTTCGCCGCTGTATGCACTCAACAAGTTTCTCGAAACGAATCCCTGCATCCTGAGAATTGAAGGGCTTGAACGCGCAAACGACAATATCGCGGTTCACGCAACACACATATCGTTCTCCATCGTTGAAGGAGCGAACGCGGTAGAAGTAGACAGGATTCTATGGGTGTTGTGGGAAGTTTACTATCGGGCCATCGATCTAACCCGGCTCAAGAGATGCCCCATCTGCCACACGTGGTTTGTCGATCACACCAAAAACAAGCAAAAGAC
Source organism: Occallatibacter sp. (assembly GCF_049510455.1). Classification (GTDB taxonomy): domain Bacteria; phylum Acidobacteriota; class Terriglobia; order Terriglobales; family Acidobacteriaceae; genus Telmatobacter. The sequence goes on from NZ_JBEKYX010000084.1 coordinate 1,493, forward strand.
TCGCTGTTCCATCCCCTGCACCAACAAGAAATGGTCATGGGCGGAACGGAAGAAGGCTGGTCATCATATGTCCGGCAGCGACCGCAAAACAAAGAAAGGTAAGCCATGAACATAATCGAATTTCACAAAGTCGAGTTAGACACAATCCTTGCTGCCTTGCGGCTTTTCCGCTCCACCACTGATATTGAGAACCTGCCACGGGAGCAAGGCAAGGAGCTGGCAACGATGATCGCAATGCAGATTACGACATCAGAAACCGGGGAACCGCTCATGTTACTCAAACCCGCACAGATAGACGATCTCATTGATCGCTTGAAGTCTGTCACCGAGGGTTGAGTCGATAACCAGTTCACAAAGGGAGGAGACAGCAATGTCAATTTATCGACCGAAGGGCAGCAAAGTTTTCATCATGGATTTCTTGTTTCGCTCACAGCGCATCCGCGAAACTACGGGGATGACGAGCAAGACGCGAGCGAAGGAAGTCTACGAAAAGCGCAAACAATCACTGAAGGACGGGACAGCCGGAATCCGCCGTCAATCTCGCCCGGACCTACTCAGCACAGCGGCTACAGAATGGCAGGAATCCAAACAGCGCAAGTGGTCCGAGAGCATGAGCGAAATTGCGAAGTATTCCTTCGCTCACCTGCTGCCCGTTCTGGGCAAGCGGTTGCTGGTGGACATTGAAGCGCGTGACATTGCGAAGTACCAGGCCGCGCGGCTCTCTGAGGGCGCAAGCAACCGGACGGTCAATATCGAAGTCGGACTGCTCCGCCAGATCATGCGCAAGTATGGTGCCTGGGCGCGGATTCAGCCGGACGTTACCATGCTCCCTGAAAGACAGGACGCAGGGCAGGCCCTCACCGCCGAGCAGGAACGCAGTCTGCTTTTGGAGTGTGGCCGGTCCGTCTCTCATTCGCTTCTTCCCTTTGTTGTGCTCCTGCTCGAAACCGGGGCGCGCTACAACACTATCCGTACGTTGACGTGGGGACAGATAGACATTGCCGGACGCTACCTGAAGATCGGCAAGGACAAGACGACTACCGGGACGGGGCGCAAGGTGCCGCTAAGCAGCCGCGCCGTATCTACGCTTGAGATGTGGGCCAGCCAGTTTCCGGACCGCAAGGCTCCCCATTACGTTTTTCCGACTGAGAAATACGGGCTGCACGGGGAGGAAGGCACATTCGGCGGCGAGGTTAGAACGTATGAGGTTGACGTAACCAAGCCGGTTGGCACTATCAAGACGGCATGGCAGTCAGCGAAGAAGCGCACCCAGCGCCACTGCCCGGAATGCAAGAACGGAACGCTAGCAGACCGCCAGAAGCCCGGCAAGGGGTTCTATTGCGTGGACTGCAATTTCGAGATTGAAGAATTGCCTGTTGCGCTCTCGACTCTGCGGCTTCACGATCTGCGGCACTCGGCAGTGTCCCGCATGATTGCGGCCCGTGTTCCTATTCCCATCATTGCGAAGATCGTCGGATGGTCGCCAAGCACAATGGCAAAGATGGCTGCGCGGTATGGTCACTTCGGAATCGAAGATCTGCGCAGCGCAGTGGAATCGATCAACAGCACCGCACAACCGGAGTTTGCGGCGGAGTACCCGCAAAATCCACCGCAGTCAACCATAGAGATTAAAGCGACTATCAACTAAATTATTGATTTTATTGGTGGGCGGTCAGGGATTCGAACCCCGGACCCCTTGCTTGTAAGGCAAGTGCTCTAACCGGCTGAGCTAACCGCCCGCATGCGGATGGGAAGGCCGGCAGATTGCATCCGTGCAGCCTTGTTTCATCATACCAGTGATCGCCTTGGTAGACTCACACAGTGAGAAAGCTGATTGTTAACGCGGATGACTTTGGCCTGACAAATGGCATCAACCGCGCCATTCTTGAGTTACACCAGGCGGGTGTACTGACCAGCGCCACGCTGATGGCGAAAGCAATGGCAACAGACGATGCTATCGCGATCATAAAAAGCACGCCCACACTGGGCGTAGGATGCCATGTGGTGCTGGTGGATGGCGATCCAGTGCTGCCCGCGGCGCAACTACCCACCTTGACCGATCCGCTAACGGGGCGCTTTCACCCGACCCTGGGAACATTTCTGCGCGGGGTTGCGACACGCAGGATTCACATGAGCGAGGTGGCAGCCGAGGCGCGCGGGCAAATTCTATTGCTGCAGGAGCGCGGCGTGCAGCTCACCCATGTGGACACGCACAAACATACGCACATGATTCCCCGCGTCCTGTGCCCTGTAATCCATGCGGCAAAAGCGTGCGGGATTCTCAGAGTGCGAAATCCCTTTGAGCCGGCGTGGTCGATCAATGCCACTCCGCACGCGCCTTTTATCAGGCGCGCGCAGGTGCAGTTGCTGAAGCTGTTTGCTTCACACTTTCATCGATTTGTTACAGAGTCGGGCTTTATTACAACTGCAGGCGCGCTGGGAGTGCTGGCAACGGGAACTCTCGATGCCGCAACAGTCCGTTCGTTTGCGGCGGCGATTCCAGCAGGGAACGATGCAGTATACGAACTCGTTACGCATCCCGGCTATAACGATTCCGATCTGGCGCAAGCCAACACGAAATTGCTGGCTTCGCGCGAGACAGAGCGTGAAGCTCTGGCCGCACTGGACGGGTTGCCACAACTCGAATTGACCTCTTTTGCAGCGCTTGCACGCAATTGATATGGTTTTGCGTCTTCGCGCCTACCCGTCGCGTCCAATCTTCTGACAACTTTCAGGAAAGTTAAACCGAATGCGCATTGGCATTACCTGTTATCCCACTTATGGCGGCTCGGGAGTTGTGGCCACGGAACTCGGCATTGAGCTGGCAGCGTTGGGCCATGAAATTCACTTCATTTCTTATTCGCAACCTTTTCGGCTAACGGGGCGTAACAGCGGCATTTATTACCACGAGGTGCCGGTTTCAAACTACCCGCTCTTTGAATTTCCCCCGTACGATCTGGCGTTGGCCTCGCGCATGGCAGAGGTTGCAGAGTATTACGCATTAGATCTTTTGCATGTACACTATGCGATTCCACATTCTGTAAGTGCTCTGTTGGCACGACAGATGCTGAACAGCCGTGGACGCCGGCTGCCCTTTGTGACCACCTTACATGGCACGGATATTACGCTGGTAGGACTGGATCGCGGTTATCTTCCAATTACGCGCTACGCAATTGATGAGAGCGATGGCGTGACCAGTATTTCCGCATATCTGAAAGAAAAAACGCTCGCCGATTTTGACGTGAAGCGCCCGATTGCAGTGATCCCGAATTTTGTAAACTGCAATTTGTATACTCCCATTCATGACCTCAACCAAAGAGCAAAGGCGCGAAGCGCGTTTGCAGAGCCGGATGAATTTTTGCTGATGCACCTGTCAAATTTCCGGCCGGTCAAGCGCGTGGTAGATGTGGTGAAGGTTTTTGCGGATGTGGCGCGCGAGCTTCCCGCGCGGCTGGTGCTTGTTGGCGATGGGCCGGATCGCTCTGCCGCAGAGTGGCTGGCGCACGATCTCAATATCCAGAATAAAATTCATTTTCTGGGCAAGCAGGACCGCGTTCATGCACTACTGCCACTGGCCGACCTTATGCTGATGCCAAGCGAGATGGAGTCCTTTGGGCTGGCGGCGCTGGAAGCGATGGCGTGTAAGGTGCCGGCGATCGCGACACGTGTCGGCGGCGTAACGGAGTTGATTGAAGATGGCCTGAACGGGATGCTCTTCGACGTGGGCGATGTGGATGCGATGGCGGCAGGCGCGATCGCACTTCTGCGCGCTCCGGAGCGGCACCAGGCCATGAGCGAGGCAGCACGGCAAACTGCGCAGACGCGTTTCTGCTCGACGCTGGTGGTACCGCAGTACATAAAGTTTTACGAAGAGATTCTCGCAGGGACGAAGTAGCTCCTATACAGAAGCTATTTCCACACGTGGCGTAAAGCCGAGGTTCTCCCAGAATCCGGCGACTAGCGCGGAGGCTTCCGGAAGAGTTGCCGGCGTTGTACGGATCGTAATTATGGCGCTGCCGCGTTGGAAGTCGGGTCCGGATAGTGTGCGTGGATCCACAGCTATTGCCACACATCGCTCAGGACGGTAGGTACAGGACGCCAGGTCGACAATCGATTGCTGCGTAGTGGGCGTGGCAATGACCATCTTTGGCGGCGCCATGCGGTCGAGTAGCCACAAGATTTCAAGCTTCGACTCCAGCTCATCGGGCACGCAATCGATGGCAAGATCGGCATCGCGCACTGCATCCTCGACGGCGGAGACGAGTTCGACCGAAATCTGGTCTGTGCTCACAGCAATCGCGGCCTGTGAGGCGAGAGCCAGCTTAGCCGGCATCACGTCTTCCAGCAGCACGCGGTAGCCGGCGCGTGCCGCGGAGAGTGCGAGCCAGCGCCCCAGCGGCCCGGCCCCAATGATGGCAACTGTGATCAATTATTCGGCTTCAAGTGCCTCGGTCACATCATTCACACTGGGCTTGGCGGCGCGCAGGTGGCTAGAGACGCGAGCGCGCTCCTCCGGTGAGAGCGTCGGAATGAAGGCAAGTACGCGGCGCAGCGTAACGGAAACGTCGTCAATATAGTTCATTAACCTGATAGCTTCTCCGGAAAGCGGCATGGAAACATCCTCTCGATAAAATTTTCGCTTGCCTTATTGTAGGCGGCGAAGCTGGGCTGCACAAAGCGGGCTACAATCGCCAGATGACAGTGTCGCCTATTGCCGTGGCCACAGAGTTTGTCCGCGCGATCGGACGCCAGGACGTGGATGCGCTGGCGGAATTGATGACAGTGGACCATCGCTTTATCGATTCGCTGGGCAATATGGCGGAAGGACGCGAAAAGATGCGGGCCGGATGGACGGACTACTTCCGCATGGTTCCGGACTACGCCCTGGCGATTGAGGAAACCTATACAGAGGGACCGGTGGTTCTGCTGCTCGGTATGGCGCAGGGAACCTACTCCTCAGATGGAACACTTAAGACCGAGAACCGCTGGCACACGCCGGTAGCGATTCGCGCCTTTGTGAAGGACGGCAAGCTGATCGAGTGGCGCGTTTATGCGGACAATGAGCCGATCCGAAAGCTCATGAGCAAGACATAAACTTTTCTTATCTACTTTCAAAACAGAATGACTTTGCCGCAGGCTCCTCAAAACCACGAAACTCTACCCATGACGCAGAACTGGAATACTGAGCGATACGAAAAAGTGGGCGCGTTTGTGCATCAGCTTGCGGGCGGCGTGGTGGAGTGGCTTGATCCCCAGGCAGGTATGCGGATTCTGGATCTTGGCTGCGGCGATGGACAGCTAACGGCGAGGCTGGCGGCAACAGGCGCAATTGTCACAGGAGTGGATGCTTCCCCGGAGATGGTGTCGGCAGCCCGCAGCCGCGGGATCGATGCTGTCGAAGGCAGCGCAGAGAGACTTCCCTTTCCTGACGCGAACTTCGACGCGATTTTCTCAAACGCCGTACTGCACTGGGTCCGCAATCAGGACACGATGCTGGCCGAGGTGCATCGGGCGCTGAGGCCCGGCGGTCGTTTTGTGGCCGAAATGGGCGGACATGGGAACGTTGCGGCAATTCTCGTTGGGTTCACAGCCGTACTGGCGCGGCACGGCTTCGCGAATCACGAGGATGGGGTGAACTACTATCCATCGCCGGAGAGCTATCAACGGCGGCTCGAGCGGCACGGGTTTACGGTGGAGCGCATAGAACTGATTCCACGGCCTACATTGCTCGGCGAAGGCGGCATGGCTGCGTGGCTGCGGACCTTTCGCAGCGGAGTGTTGGAATCTTTGCCGGAGGCACTGCGGGAGATAGTTGTGGACGAGACCTGCGAATTGCTCACCACAGCACTGCGCGATGAGGATGGGAACTGGGTTGCGGATTATGTGCGGCTGCGGTTTATTGCCCGAGCCTAACGTGTGAACCACATTCGGGCGCCCACTACTACCAGCGTAACGGCAAAGATGCGGCGCAGCCAGAGCTCAGGGATATGCTGCGCGCCGAGCGCGCCCAGGTAGCCGCCCACCACAAATCCAAGAGCCAGCAGCAGAGCGATACGGAGATCGGCGTTGCCCTTGCGATAGTACTCGTAGAAAGCAAGGACGCCGACAGGGGCCAGCAGCGCGCCGAGCGAGGTTCCCTGCGCTCGCAACTGACTCATGCCGAAGAATGCGACGAGCGCGGGAACGAAGAGAATTCCGCCGCCAATGCCGACTACGCCGGAGACGGCTCCGACCACAATACCAATCACGATTGCCAGCCAGACCAAGTTGCAATCCTCCTGTACGAATCTGAATCCCCAGCATACAGCTATGCATTGCAGTCCAATACCGAGAAGAGACGGTTCGCCGCGCATGAGCTAGCTGCGCCCAAAACGCGGCAGGGTGAGCTTTCCACGCAGGACGCGGCGAGACTGCCAAGCCGGCCTGAGCAAGAATCCGGACTACGAACAATAACCCCGGCAGGCCTGGCGCTTGCCGGGGTTTGTTGTGGGAAACATACATATACAAAGGATGCTTATGATTTTGCTTGAAACGGAGCCGGAGCAGAGGTCGTAACTAAAGGCAGAACCGGAATCTCAGTCTCCGCATCAAGCAGCCTTATACGAAAGAGCAAGCCGGCGAGGAGCGCACCGAGGAATGGCGCTACAAAGAAGAGCCAGACCTGACTGAGCGCCTGTCTTCCAGCGAAAAGCGCAGGGCCTAAGCTTCGCGCAGGGTTCACGCTGACGCCGGTAATGCGGATACCGAATATGTGGATGACTACGAGCGTAATACCGATGACCAGTCCTGCAAATCCGGCCGGAGCGGCCTTTTGCGTGGAACCAAGAATGGCAATGAGAAAGATGAAGGTAGCCACAAACTCAAATACGAAGGCCGCGCCTACTCCATAGCCGGCCTGATAGCCAGGGCCCCAGCCATCCTGTCCAAGGCCGCTTGTGGCGATGCTGTAGCCGCTGAGCAGCCCGGTGGCAATGATCGAAACCACCCACGCTCCCAGGATGCCACCAAGGAACTGGCCGACCCAGTAGCCGAGAAGGTCCTTCACTCCCATGCGCCCGGCAGTAAAGACGCCAAGGCTTACGGCGGGGTTAATATGGCAGCCCGAGACAGGTCCAATGCCATACGCCGCTGCAATGAGCCCAAAGCCGAAGGCAAATGCGATTCCCAGAACTCCAACCTTATCGCCGGCCACAACGGCCGTACCGCAGCCAAAAAGCACAAGAATAAACGTGCCTATCAGTTCCGCTACATACTTTTTCACAATAACTCCTCCAGTTTCATTGTGTACTTGTGGACCCATACAGACCTGACTGCCAGATCCGGAAGTGTGCAAGGCATTTCCAGTAGAGAATCAGAGGGGGGCCGTCTACCGTAAGTGCGGCGCACGGAGAGCGAGTGTTGCAGAGCGGAACGGCGTAAGTCAACAAAAAAGCAGTACGCCCGCATCGATCTACCGGCTTACAGAGGATGCGCAGACAACTCGCTGTTTGAGAAGACGTCTAAACAGAGGAAGGACTTTACCCTTGCAGGATGAGTGATGCATGCTACCCAAGCTTGAACGCCGTCCTGAACTCGATGCGTTGCGCGGGCTGTTCCTTGTCTGGATGACGGTGACGCATCTGCCCACGCGATACAGCGATTTTGTGAATCAGCCGATTGGGTTTATCTCCTCTGCGGAGGGATTTGTCTTCGTCTCCGCTCTTCTGGTGGGGCGGTTATACATGCGGGATTTGCAATTGAATCCAGCCAATGTGCGCACACGATTGTGGAAGCGTTCGCTAAAGATCTATGGGTACCACCTGCTGATGCTGGCTTTTGCCTTTACGGTAGTCGCCGAGATTGCGATTCATACCCGCAAAGCAGCCCTGATCAACCTGCTGGACTTCTACCTGGCGCATCCCCTGGTGGCCATTGTGGGCTCCGTGTTGCTGCTGTACTGCCCGCCGCTGCTGGATATTCTTCCGATGTATGTAACTTTCCTCTTTTTTACGCCGCTGGCGCTGAGCGGAGCCGTGCGGATTGGATGGAAGTGGATTCTCGCCGGCAGCGCAGCGTTGTGGGTATTGGCGCAGTTCGGCCTGCGCGACCTGGTGCATAACTGGATGGTGCATGTAACGCACCTGCAGATTCCGCTACAGGAGACTGGCTCGTTCAACCTGTTTGCCTGGCAGGCGGTGTGGATTGTCGGTCTTTGGCTGGGCGCACGATCCGCTATGGAAGCGGATTCGCTCTTCAAGATTCCCTGCTGGGCGGCGACGGTGGCCGCCGCGGTTTGTCTCTTCTTTGTTGGAGTTCGTTTTCAGTGGCTGGGACCTCACCTGACGTCACAGGCGCTGGGCGTGAAACTGGACAAGTGGCAGATTGGCCCTTTACGCGTATTGAACCTGATCGCGTTTACGGTGCTGATCTATTGGGCACGGAGATTTTTGATAAAAATCGTGTCGATCGAGCCATTTCTTACTCTTGGCAAGGCTTCTCTGCGCGTCTTCTGCGCGCATATTGTTTTTGTCTTTGCGGGGCTGACCATGCTCTACGGCGACTTGAATGCCGATGGCCTCGATCAACTCCACGGCATCCCGGCGATAGTGCTGCTTGCGGCAACCTTTGTCTCGCTTATCTGGCTGGCTTCGCAGGAGGTACAGAAGAAGCGCGAGGAAACACAGCGCGCCGAGAAGGAAGCCCGGGCGCAGGAAGCAGAAAAACGGCTGGATCTGGCAAAAACCGGGACCTGAGCCTGATTTTCAACGCCTCGGTGAAAATATGTCTGCCGGGCCAAATTCATCATACGTTTGCAATTTATTTGCCTCAATGCAGTAATCTGTTCACGATTCCGTGCGGCCTCCGCAACTGAATTTTGAACGGCCGCCGGCTAAGGACAATCCGGTTGAGCCAATCTGTTTTTGTACTGGAAGACGATGTAGACATCTCCCGCCTGGTGCAGCATCACCTTGAAGCGGCGGGATTTGCTGTTCGACCTTATCTGACTCCCACCAACCTGATCCCCGACGCGGAGCGGCAACCGCCTGCGCTATTTCTGCTGGATATTATGGTGCCCGGCGGCGATGGACTGGACGTATGTCGGCGGCTGCGCAACAACCAGGCGCTTTCCACCATTCCCATCATTTTTCTCACGGCGCGCGCGGCGGAAAATGACCGCGTGCTGGGATTGGAGCTGGGCGCAGACGACTACATTACGAAGCCGTTTGCAACTCGCGAGCTGGTGGCCCGGGTGAAAGCGGTTCTGCGGCGCTTCGAGCGGCCTACTTCGCCCTCAGTCATTCAGTTTGAGGAGGTCGTGATCGACGCCAATGCGATGCAGTTGACGGTTCGCGGCCAGCTCACAACAACCACGGCCACTGAATTTCGCCTGCTCGATTACCTGGCGCGGCATCCTGGGCGCGTTTACAGCCGCGATCATCTGCTGGACGCGGTGTGGGGCGATGCGCGTTTTGTGACTCCGCGCTCGGTGGACGTATATGTGCGCCGGATTCGTGAAAAAATCGAAGTGGATCCGGAAAATCCGCGCTATCTGAAGACAGTGCGTGGGGCCGGGTACCGCTTCGAGATCCCCAAGGAGTAGGGCATCTCGACCAAGAGCGATAGGAGCCGAGCCGAGTGACTCGCAAAGTCTTTGTCAAATTGCTGGGACTCTTTGCCCTGCTGCTGATCTTTCATGCAGCGGTCATGGAGCTGGTCTTTCGGCAAATGCTTCCCGCAGGGCCTGTCGATACATTTCACCGGCTTACCCGCGAGGCGCTCTGGAGCGGCTTGATCGCGTTGGCTGCGGCATTGCCGGTAGCGGCATGGGTAGCCTTCGGCATCACCGGGCGATTGCGGCAGGTGGTGGAGTTCGCTCATCGGATTGCCGCAGGCGACCTGACCGCGCGCTTGCGGACGGAGGATGATGAGCTTTCGTCCATGGAATCCGCGCTGAACCAGACGGCGGTACAGCTTGGACAGAGCTTTGCCGAGATTGAAAACCGGCGCCAGGAGCTGGCCACTATGCTCGATTCGATGCAGGAGGCCGTAGTGGCGGTGACGGCGGAGGGGCAGGTTCGCTGGTCGAATTCCGTGATGCAGCGCATTGCCGGCACGCCGATCCGCGCGGGTCGCCCGCTGGTACACTCCGTACGCGATCCCGACCTGCTGGCCTGTGTGAAAGGCGCGCTTGAGACTGCCGAGGTAAAGACTGGCCGCTCCAACTCGCTTGCCCCTGGACGGATATTTGAGATCAACGCTGCTCCCCTGCCTTCGGGCGGCGCAATTGCCGTGCTGCATGATGTGACACGAGTGGAGGCAGCGGAGCGTTCACGCCGGGATTTTATTGCCAATGTGAGCCATGAGCTGCGGACGCCGCTCACATCCATTCAGGGTTACGTGGAAACGCTGATCGAGACTCCAGCGGCTAATCCGGAGACGGCGCGCGAATTTCTCTGCGTGATTCAAAAGAATGCACGGCGCATGAGCCGGTTGACGGAAGATTTATTGGCTCTGGCCGGCGTGGAAAGCCCGGACTACAAGCTGGCCCGCCAGCCGATGCGAGCCAATGCTCTGGTAGAGGATGCGCTGGAGTCGCTGGGTGGGTTGATTGTGGATTCCGGCGTGGAATTGGAGAGCGCGGGCGCGCCGGATGAATTGGTCCTGGTCGATCCCGATGCGATGAACCAGGTATTCGGCAACCTGATTGAGAATGCACTGAAATACGGTGGATTGGGCAGGAAGATTCGCGTTGGCGCAAGGAAAATCCATACCGATGTGGAGTTCTTTGTGCAGGATTTTGGGCCGGGCATTGGCTCGGAGCATCTGGACCGCATATTTGAGCGCTTTTACCGGATCGATAAGGCGCGATCACGGGAGTCCGGCGGCACCGGGCTGGGCCTGGCGATTGTGGCCCAGATTGTGCGAGCACACGGCGGGCGCATCTGGGCGGAGAGCGAACTAGGCTCCGGCGCGACCTTCTGGTTTGCACTGCCGATTGCGGTTCCCGCAGCGCCCGTGGAAACATCTTCAAAGACGGCAAGTGCTTAATTTCGACATGGCATTCAACTCCCCGTAACAATATCCTTAGAAAATCTATAAGAAGGCGAGAGCGTTTCAGGAAAGAATCTGTCTTTAAACGCCGGATCTGCAAGGGAGAGTAACGTGAGAAAGACGGGAATTGCCGTTGGTTTGTTGATGTTGGCGATGGGCGCGGCCCATGCGCAGAAGATTACGGGAGCGGGCGCATCCTTCCCGCTGCCCATTTATTCCAAATGGTTCTCTGAGTACAGCGCGGGGCATCCTGGCGTGGAAGTGAACTATCAGTCGATCGGCTCCGGCGGCGGCATCGTGCAGGTTACGCAGGGCAAGGTGGATTTTGGCGCCTCCGATATGCCGATGACCGACGCACAGCTCTCCGCGTCGTCCATCAAGCTGTTGCACATTCCCACGGTGATGGGCGCTGTGGTGCCTGTCTTCAATGTGCCGGGCGTGACTAGCCTCAAGTTCTCCGGCGATCTGCTGGCCGACATTTATCTGAACAAGATCACCAACTGGAACGATCCGCGCATTGCCAAGGACAACCCAGGCGTATCGCTGCCGGACAAGAAGATCATCGTGGTGCATCGCTCGGACGGCTCGGGAACAAGCTTCATCTTTACCGACTACTTGAGCAAGGTGAGCCATGACTGGAACGATGGCCCCGGCAAGGGCAGCTCGCCCAACTGGCCTACCGGTGTAGGCGGCAAGGGCAATGAGGGCGTGGCTGGACTGGTGCGCCAGATGGAAGGCTCGATCGGCTATGTGGAATTGCTCTACGCGCTGCAGAACAAGATCACTTTCGGCGAAGTAAAAAATGCGGACGGCAACTGGGTGCGCGCATCGATCGAGGGTGTGACAGCAGCCGCGGCCACGGCGAAGATCCCGGCTGACTACCGCGTTTCGATCACGAACGCTCCGGGCGCGAATTCTTACCCGATCTCGAGCTTCACATATCTGTTGATTCCGGTGAAGACTCAGGACGCGGCCAAGAAGAAAGTGCTGGTCGATTTGCTGAGCTGGATCGTGAAGTCCGGCGAGGGCGAGGCTTCTGGACTCTCGTACGCTCCACTGCCACAGAACGTGGCGGATCAGGTTCTCAAGACGGTTTACTCGCTGCAGTAGGGACTGGCCGTTCAGGCAACTGCGCCTTCCCTACCCCACGCAAAAAAGTTCATTGCGCGGGGGCCCCGGTTTCGGCGCAAAACCAAGGGCCCGGCAGATGAGATGCCGGGCCTTATTTATTGAGGATAGCTTTGATCTGCGTGTCCCGATCCGCGACGGAAACGGGCAGAGTATAGTTTGCGTCGCCTTGCATTCTCTTCAGATAGAACAGGGCGTAATCGCAGAGCCGGAACTGATAGCGCATGTATATCCTGTATGCCTTGCTTCCATAGACAGGCGCGGGGCGGGTTTCAGAAAGCATCCGGCGAAGATTTGGATACGCCCTCTGGCCGGATTCGAGCAGCGCCTGCGACGCGTCTTCGAGATAGAAGTTCGGCATGCCCCATATATTGAATGTCTTCGATTGCTCCAGAGCATCGGTCAATACGGCGGACCTTACTTCCGCCGGTATTTGCGTGTATGACTTTTGATCCAGCTTTCTGAGCAGCAGGAGCGGCAGTATGGCATCGCCGTTTTTCCTTTCGTTGACGATGGATGCCAGAGCCTTTGAATCGACATCTTTTCGCGTGACCAGCTCGCGGTAGGCGAGCGAGTTGAATGGCTCGCGTTTACGTGCGCTTTGCTCCACGAGCTTGTTGATCAGAGCAGCATTGTCCATGGCGTGATAGGTCTGCGCGGTCTGGGCTGCAAGCTTCTCCTGTTGGTCAAGCTGCGCCTTCAACTGCGTCTGCTCAGGAGTCTCCTCGCGCTTCGCATTACCGCATCCCGCAGCGCAAAGACAGGCGAGGATCGAGATGATTCCGATGGCTGTTTGCGGTTTCACGAGAGCCTCTCTATAGATCCGACAAGGTGGGGAACGGAACGGCATTCGGAACCAATATCTGGCCCGTCATGCCGCCACCGACCGGACCGGAGGTTGGCGCCCATTTGTTCCAACTGGCTACGGCGCTCTGGAATTCGGTATCCAGATCCTTCCACGCAGGCGCGGTAATGAACTTCTGGCCGACGCCGCTGCTATCGATGATCCAGCTCCAGAAGTAATAGCCGAGGATATGGTTATCGCAGCTTCGATCCTTGCCGGCGTTGACGCAGACGGCGACGTCTACAGCGTAAAAGTAGGTGTTGGCGCCCCATCCATCGGGAGTGTCTTTCAATGTGTTGGGCGTGCCGTTGCTGCCGACGATGTTGTAGTCAGGGTCGAAGGTTCCGTCGTTGTTCTCTCCGTAGTAGCCTGATGCCCAGCCGATCAACGGTTGCTGATCGATCATCCACCCATTCGCGTCGGCCCATGCGGTGGATTCACCGTAGCCGGCCATAAACATCTGGTCGCTTGCATCGTATACACGCACCATCTGGATCATTGCGTCCGTGGTGCATTGGCACTGCTTGCCGCAGTTTGCCGGATTGAAGACAAATGAGCTGTTTACGGGGAAGGCGTCTTTGGGCGATGCCGACGTGTTTGGCGTGCCGGTGAATGTCCAGTTGCCGCACTCCAGCGTGGGCTGGCAGGCGGTTAGACAACCGGAGATGAGGCAGGCAAATACTGTCAGACCGACGAAGATCCAAGGAGTGGATGTGGCTGCCAAGGCTCGATGCCGGATATTCGCTGGCATATCAACCTTCCCATACATCGGTCCATTTCAACGTAGGGCCCGATGTATGGATGGTGGCTGCGGATTCGGAATCGTTTCAGTGATGGGCGAGATGATGACTCGATTTCATCAAGCCTGGCCAGACCCTGCTCAGCCTGCGTGATACTCCTCGATCAGGCGATCAAGAAGCGGGATCAACTGCTCGCCTGTGCGGGGCAGAACGAATGCGGCGGAGTCCGGGTTCCAGTCGAGCTTGAAGCTGGTGGAAAGCGCCGAGATCCACACCTGGCGGACCGGGGTGTTGGGCGTAATGACAAACTTGCCGCTTGCCTCTTCAAAGACGACATTCAAGACGCCGTTCTGCTCTTCCACTTCAAAGCCGGCCTGGTCGTCTTCTTCCTTTACGATCAAATGCTTCTTGAGGGCATCAATGGCGGTCTCGGCCGCGCGGCGAAATTCCTGCTCGTCCATCATGGACCCAGTGTACAAGGCAACATGCGGGTGTTGATGAATATGGTTCGTCTTTCTTTGGGAATTGCGGGGTTTGCGGGAGGTTTCATGGAAATTTCACTCGCGCCTTGTCAACCCTTTACGAGCATCCGCCGATACTGACGCTGAAGACGAGATCCTCATTCCACAAATTTGAAGGAGCCAGAGGAGGCCAGATGCAAGTCCAGATGCACCCGTTCCCCACACGTGTGTTCTGTATGCTGACCGTAGCTCTCAGTGCTGCGACAGGCGCAGCGCAGCAATTTCAATTCCCGGCTCAATTCCCGGCGCAATCTCCGGCACAATCTGAGGCGCCTGTCACGCTGGTGCGCGAAGTGGTTTACAACGAGATGCACGACCATGAGCGGCACGGCTGGTGGCGCTACTGGATTGAAAAGCATGCGCCCAAGGAGACCTTGCTGGAGGAGCAGGTGGAGACCTCCGACGGGCCGTTGACGCGGGTGAAGCAGATGAACGGTCATCCGCTGGATGTGAAGGAGCAGGAGCGGGAAGAGGCGCGGCTGCAAACGCTGCTGAACTCGCCCTCTGAGCAGGCCAGCCTGAAGCAGGCTTACATTGACGATGAGAAGCGGATCGGACGGATTGTGGCGCTGCTTCCGGAGGCGTTTCTCTACGAGGACAAAGGCGGGGAGAACGGACTGCGGCATCTGCACTTCCGGCCTAATCCGAATTATCCGCCGCACTCAATTGAAGCACGGATTTTTCATGCGATGAGCGGCGATCTCTGGATCGACGAGCGGATGAAGCGGATGGCTGCGCTGAATGGACAGTTGATGGCGAATGTCGACTTCGGCTATGGCATTCTGGGGCGGCTCTACAAGGGCGGATCGTTTGAGCTGCGGCGGACGCAGGTGAGCCCGACGGACTGGAAGACGGAGCGGCTGGAAGTACATATAAACGGGCGGGCCATGCTGTTCAAGACGATTGCGCGAGAGACCAGCGAGGTTCGCGGCGGTTTCACGGCGGTGCCTGCGGAGATGAATCTGTCGCAGGGAATGCATTTGTTGAATGAAACGAATACCGCGACTTCGGCAGGGCGCTCGATGGCGGCTGTTGTTTTTGTGAAGCCCTGAAGGATGCGGAAGTGTTGGCCGGGAGCTATTTATCCGTGGGGAAAGGCTCGGTCTTCAGTGAGCCGTCCCGTTGCCGGGTGAGCGTTTGTACCTTGCTTTCGGCCTCGTCCAATTCCTTCTTGCAGGATGCGGAAAGATCCACTCCGTGCTCGAAGAGTTTCAGCGATTCCTCAAGCGGCAGGTCGCCTTTTTCGAGCTGTTCGACGATGGTTTCGAGCTTCTTGAGTGACTCTTCAAAGGTGGGCATGAGGGCTTGCTCCAGTCAGGTGGCTGACTCCATTGTAGGATGCCGGATGTGACGTGCTAGACTTGCGCTGATTTCGGAGATACTCATGCGGACCCCTCTTACCGATTCCCTGTTTTCCCGTCGCAGCTTTGTGAAATCGGCCGGTGCGGCCGCAATGGTTGCATCCAGCCCGCTTGTGCGCGCGAGTCGCGTGGCCGCATCGGATCGCATTGCTGTTGGCGTTATCGGCTGGGGCATGCAGGGGCCGAATAACACCAAGGGCTTTATGGCGCAGGCGGATTGCCAGGTTGTGGCGGCGTGCGAGATCGATCCGAAGAAGATGGATGCCGCTGTGGGCGCCATCAACGAGCACTATGGCAATACGGATTGCAAGAGGTATCGGGACTTTCGCGAGATGATTGCGCGCGACGATATTGACGCCATCATGATTGCGATTCCTGATCAGTGGCACGCGATTGTGGCCACTGAGGCGGCGAAGCGCAAGAAGGATATTTATGGCGAGAAGCCGCTGGCGAAGACGATTGCCGAGCAGCAGGCGATTGTTCGCGCGGTGCAGCAGAACAAGATCATCTGGCAGACGGGGTCGTGGCAACGCTCGGTGCCGAGTTTTCACAAGGCGGCGGAGATTGTTCGCAATGGGCTGATTGGGAATGTCACGCATGTTGAAGTTGGGCTGCCGGGTGGGCATCATGATTTTCCCGGAACGCTGCCTGCGCTGGACAAGCGGTTGGCAAGTTTGGGGCCGAAGCCGGACGGCAAATTACCGGGGCCGGCGGAGATTGTGCCGGGGACGCCGGCGTGGGATTTGGCGGTTACGCCTCCGCCTGAGGGATTTGATTACGAGACGTGGATTGGGCCATCGAAGATGGAGCCGTATATCGATGTGCGGGTTTACCAGAACTGGCGGTGGAACTACAACACGGGCGGCGGGCAGTTGCTGGATTGGATTGGACACCACGGCGACATTGCGCACTGGGGGTTGGGCTTTGATGTGAGCGGGCCTTCCGAGGTGGAGGCTTTTGGTGAGGCTCCGCCGGTGAATGCTGTGTGGAATACGGCTACGAAGTATACGGTGAATTGCGTGTACCGCAAGGATGTGACGGGTTATGCGAACGATGTGCATCTGACGATTGCGGGCGGGTCGGGCGCGATTTCGATGGGCACGAAGTGGATTGGCACGGATGGCTGGGTGTGGGTGGATCGCAGCGGCTTCGATGCTTCGAATCCGGATTGGGCGAAGGGCGATTCCCTTGCCGAGAATCTGCGCAAGGTGAAGCTGTATGAATCGACGCAGCACCAGAGGAACTTTCTGGATTGCGTGAAGTCGCGCAAGCCGACGATTACGCCGGTGGAAGTGGGACACCATTCGACGATTCCCGGGCATCTGGGATTGATCTCGATGCTGGTGGGGCGCAAGCTGCAATGGGATGTGAAGAATGAACAGATTTTGAATGATCCGGAGGCGACGGCGCTGCTTTCACGGCCTTATCGCGGGCCGTGGAAGCTGGTGTAA
>NZ_JBEKYX010000085.1:0-24817 GCF_049510455.1 Occallatibacter sp.
GTGCCGTCCGAGTGAAACTCGTAAGCCTCTCCTATTCCGCCTTTGGATGTTGCCAGCGACCGCCAACGTCCACAATGCCAGCGGTGGACGATTGCTGAGCGAAGGCGTATGAACTTGAATCGAAGCTGGCGCAAACTAGGAATGCCACTGAAGCGGCTAAACGAAGCGCGTCTTTCATGTTTCGCACAATGTGCCTCAATTTCGGCCGGTCAGAATGACTGGAAATAATCTTACGGCAATTGTCGATAAGACGACACGCAGCCGTGTATTGCGGAAGCCTTCAATCCCCGTGTGACCGGCAAACGGAAACCGCCCACAGTTAATCTTGTAACCGTTTTCAAAAATAGCTTGCCGCCCCCACCCCACCCTGCGTACAGTAATCTCCGATAGATAGGCAATTTCCCCGTCCCCGCACCAAAGGAGCAACCGCACTTGGAACTCAAATCAGTCGACTGGCTCATCATGCTGTTGTACTTCGCATTCGTTTTGGGCATTGGCTTTGCCCTCAAGCGATACATGAAGACCAGCAAGGACTTCTTCCAGGCAGGCCGGGCCCTGCCCGCATGGATCTGCGGCCTCGCCTTCATCTCCGCCAATCTCGGCGCGCAGGAAGTCCTCGGCATGGGAGCCTCCGGAGCCAAGTACGGCCTTGAAACCGCGCACTTCTACGGCATCGGCGCCATCCCCGCCATGATCTTCGTCGGCATCTTCATGATGCCGTTCTACTACGGCTCCAAGGCCCGCTCCGTCCCCGAGTTTCTCCGCCTCCGCTTCGACGAAAAGACCCGCGCCTTCAACGCCTGCACCTTCGCCGTGATGACCGTTTTCAGCTCCGGCATCTCCATGTACGCCATGGCCCGGCTCATTCAGATACTGCACGTCTTCGACAGCATCTTCCTCTCGCACGGCTGGCCGCTGCAAGGCATCTTCACCGTCTCCATCGTCATCTCGGCCATCATCGTCCTCGTCTACATCTTCCTCGGCGGCCTCACCAGCGCCATCTATAACGAAGTCCTGCAATTCGCCATCATCGTCGCCGGCTTCTTCCCGCTCGTCTTCCTCGGCCTCAGAAACGTCGGCGGCTGGCAGGGCCTCAAAGCGAGCTTGCCTGACGCATACATGCATGCCTGGCACGGCCTTGGCCACGCTTCTACTAATCCCATGGGAGTCGATGCCATCGGCATGGGCATGGGCCTCGGCTTCGTCCTC
The DNA here is from genome assembly GCF_049510455.1 of Occallatibacter sp. Lineage (GTDB taxonomy): Bacteria > Acidobacteriota > Terriglobia > Terriglobales > Acidobacteriaceae > Telmatobacter. Next base: position 1,210 of record NZ_JBEKYX010000085.1, read on the forward strand.
GGCGCAGGCTACTGGTGTACTGACTTCCTCGTCATCCAGCGCGCCATGGCCACGCCAGACATGGATTCCGCCCGCCGCGTCCCCCTCATCGCCGCCATCCCAAAAATGTTCTTCCCGTTTTTGGTGATCGTCCCCGGCCTCATCGCCATCTCGCTGCCCACCCCGCACACCACTGAGACCGTCACCCGCGGCGCGGATGGCGCAATCATCCACAACATTCAGGTCGTCGCTCCGCAAATCGAGCAAGGGAAGGGAATCGTCCCCGCCAAGATGAATCCCGTCACCGGCAAGCCCATGCTCACCGCCTCCGGCCGGCCGCTTCTCGACTACGACATGGCCACGCCCAACATGCTGCTGCACTACTTTCCAACGGGCCTGCTCGGCCTCGGCCTCACCGCGCTTCTGGCCAGTTTCATGAGCGGCATGGCCGGCAACGTGACAGCATTCAATACGGTTTTCACCTACGACATCTACCAGTCCTACATCAACAAGCGCGCCTCGGATCATCACTACCTCGTCATCGGCCGCTGGGCCACCGTCGTCGGCATCCTGCTCTCCATCGGGACTGCGTACGGCGCCATCGCCTTCAACAACATCATGGACACGCTGCAGCTCGTCTTCAGCTTCGTCAACGCGCCGCTCTTCGCCACATTCCTGCTCGGCATGTTCTGGAAGCGCACCACCGGCCACGGAGCCTTCGCCGGCCTCATCGCCGGCACCAGCGCAGCCATGCTCCACCACGGCCTCACGCTACCCATTGAGGCCACTCCCGGCATCCACGGCGGCTGGCTGGCGGTCATTCATCACTACCCCAGTGATATGGCGCAAAACTTCTGGGGAGCCATCTTCGCCTTCTCCGCCAACTTCATCGTGACGATCCTCGTCAGCCTCGTCACCAAACCCAAACCAGACTCGGAGCTTGTGGGCCTGGTCCACTCCCTGACCCCCAAACCAGAAACCGGTCCCATCATTTGGTGGAAGCGACCCGAAACCCTGGCCGTAGGCATTCTCGTAGTCTTCGTAGCCCTAAGCATCTTCTTCGCCTGAGGCTTGTGTCAGGGCACGGCTTTTAGCCGTGCCGAAAGATGAATCAAATGATGGGGCTTTAGTCCCCGAAGGAAACCAAATGAATTTGGATCTCCGCATCCCCATGGGCCTCATGTTTTCGCTAATCGGCGTCATCCTCGCCGCCTTCGGCCTGGCCACCCGCTCCACGCCCGAACTCTACGAAAAAAGCCTCGGCATCAACATGAACCTCTGGTGGGGAATCGTCCTGCTCATCTTCGGCCAGATCATGTTCCACATGGGCCGCCGCAGCCAGAAGCGTCTCGAAAAACTGCCACCACCCACTGCCTCAAGCGACTCCACCCCACGCCTCGGTCACTGAACACCTACCCACCCCGGAATCGTGTCATCCTGAGCGAACGGGGCCCTGAACGTTTTCTTCAGTTCGGGGGTGGTGAGTCGAAGGACCCGCTTTTGTATTTTCTCTAACTCCGCTTTCCCGCCAATTTTTCGCGTCATTCCCCCTCGCTCTCTCATCGAAAACCCACCATGAGTAAAGTCCTCGTCACCGGCGGCTCCGGCTTCATCGCGGCTCACACCATCCTCCAGCTCCTTGAAGCTGGCCATGAGGTCCGCACCACCGTCCGCAACGTCAAACGCGAGCCGGATGTCCGCGCCATGCTCAAGCAGGGCGGCCTCGACGTCAATGTCGCCGACAGCAAGCGCCTGACTTTCGCCGCCGCCGATCTCCTCAATGACACCGGCTGGCCGGAAGCCCTGGCAGGCTGCGAGTTCGTCCACCACATCGCCTCGCCCTTCCCGGCCAACGTCCCCGCGGATGAAAACGAGCTGATCAAGCCTGCCCGCGAAGGCGCTGTCCGCGTCCTCCGCGCCGCTCGCAACGCAGGAGTCAAGCGCGTCGTCCTAACCTCATCCTTCGCCGCCATCGGCTACGGCCACACGGAAACCAAGGCCACCTATACCGAGGAAGACTGGTCGGACCCCAACGGCCCCGGCATCCAGGCCTACCCAAAATCCAAAACCCTCGCCGAGCGCGCCGCCTGGGACTTCATCGCCGCCGAAGGCAACGGCCTCGAACTAGCGGTAGTCAACCCCGTAGCCGTCTTCGGCCCGGCCCTCGGCCCGGACTATTCCACCTCCATCCTCATCGTCAAAATGCTCATGGAGCGCGCCCTCCCCGGCCTGCCGCGTATTCACTTCGGGGTCGTCGATGTCCGCGACGTGGCCGACATGCACCTGCGCGCCATGACCAACCCGGCCGCAGCCGGCCAGCGCTTCCTCGCCGTCTCCGGCAATTTTGCCTCCATGCAGCAGGTCGCCTTCATGCTCAAGCAAGGCCTTGGCGCCCGCGCGGCAAAAGTGCCCACGATGCAGCTTCCCGATTGGCTATTGCGCATCTCCTCACTCATGGATCCCCGCGTCAAAGGCGTCCTGCCCGAGCTAGGCAAGCACAAGAACGCCACCAGCGCCAAAGCTATGGGAATGCTCGGCTGGAAACCCCGCTCCCGCGAAGAAGCAGTCGTCTTCACCGCCGAAAGCCTGATTGAATTGGGTCTTTTGAAGTCCTGACCCCTGATCTCTGACCCCTGCTTTACGCCGGATACCCGCCCGTCACATAGCCTTCCAGCTCCTGGATGGCGCGGTCCTGCTGCGAGATCACCCATTTCACCAGGTCGCCGATCGACACCACGCCTATCACGCCGCTCCGGCCCACCACTGGCAAATGCCGGAACCGGTGCCGCGTCATCATCTCCAGGCACTCATCCACCGTGTGCTCCGGGCTCACAAACATCACTGGGCTGGACATCATCTGGCTCACCCGCGTCTCCCGTGAAGGATGCCCCAGCAGCACGCCCTTGCGCGCATAATCGCGCTCGGAGAGAATGCCCGAAAGCTCGCCATCCGCGAGCACCAGCAGCGCGCCTACATCGTGCTCAGCCATCAGCTTCAGCGCGTCGTAGACCGTGTCATCCGGCCCAATGGAAAGAACTGTATCTATGTTCTTGTTCTTCAAAACCTGCGCAATCGTATCGTGTATCTTCATCGCTTTCTCCCATTCATACTTCGATGGTCAGCGACTATAGCGTAACGGAAAGACAAAAGGGAAGAAGATAAAACAGAGGATGGTATCTTAATTTAAATTTGTTTTGTAACAGGGCACGACTTTAGTTGTGCCGAAAGATCAATCAAAAATGGCTGGGCTTTAGCCCCTGCGGTTTTGCTTTTATTGGTACCTCGACCCCTTAGGCTGTTCCCCATTCCCCTATTCCCTGTTCTTCACCCTGAACCGCATCGTCCGGTAATCAAAGGTATAACTCCCAAGCTGGTCCAGCCAATCCACGCCCAGCACGCCATACACATCATCAATCGCCGCCTGCCCCAGCGGAGCGGTAAGCACCTGCAGAAAATGCGCATCCACCCGCGTCCCGCCCACCAGTAGCGGAAGCGTCTCCGCCGTATAAGCCGGCTGCGGCGGAACCTTCTCAGCCCCCGGCACCGTAAACAGCTCAGGCTTCCCGCCAAAGCTCTTCGAGTGCTCGCTGTAGTACCGCGAAGTCAGATAGCTCTGCTGCCCCCCAGCATCCACGGCAAACATGCGCTCGCTGCCCGTCGGCCCCAGCGCCACAATCAGTTGCTCGCCATCCAGAAAGAACCGCGCCCCACCCGCATTCCTCGCGTCGGCATCCAGGTCCTTGCCCGGATGAACCTCAATCGTCGCATTGCCGGTAATCGTCAAACTTCCCAGCGCCGAAACCGCCGGAAAGCCCAGCACGCCCTGCGCATCAAAGTAGTCCTTGTCCTCAAACACAAACGCCGTCAGGTTCCTCAGCGTCAGCCGTCCGCCAATCGTGATTCGCGGAATCAGCGTCGCATGAACCGTCATCGGCTTGCCTGTCAGCGTATTCACAGTGGCGCTCGCGTCGCTGACCTTCAGCCCCACCTCGCGCGCCACAGATCGCGAAATCAAGTTGAACGGCGCAGTCGGGTCCAGCATCCATCGATGCGGATGCGCATCCACAAACACCGGCACATCCGTCAGCCCCAGCGCATTCTTGCTCACCTGCATTGAAAACGGCTCGCATGGCTCCACCGTCATCACAGGATTGTCCACCGCCAACGGCAGCAGCCTCAGCGGCAGCTCCATCTCATCCTGCTCGGACTCACTCAACTTGCCCCAGAACCGTCCGCTGAAAACCTCGTACGCCTTCGCAGCCTTTAGCAGATCGCCCTCGCGCGCATAATCCTCGGCCAGCGTCTTGCGCAGCAGCTTCTCCTGCTCCCTGTCGCCGCTCGCAGATACCTTCTCAATCAGCGGTTCCAGAATCTCAATCGATTTCTTAGGATCGTTGTCGCGATTGGCCAGAACGCCGCGATACAACTGCGCCTGCTCCGGCGGAAGCTGATCCAGCCCATCTGCAAGCTTGAAATACTCATGATCCGCCAGCAGAGCGCGCATACGCGTACTCACATCGATGCCGCTGGCGTGCCCCGTATGCACCTGCGCACCCTGCCCAGGCAGCGCATTTGGATCCGTCTGCGGAACAGGCACACTCTGCTGCGCCCGCGCAGAAACGGTCGCAGCAATCAAACCCACCCACGCAAAACCACGCAATTTGCGAACCCAATTCAAATCAAAACGCATAATCAGTCCGCAGGTTACCAGATTTTCATAAGCCATCCCGCACACAGACGGCACCGTAGCTTGAAATCGTACGGTAGGATCACGAAAGGTAGATCGAATTGCGCAGCGAGAAGCGCGCTTCGCACGTCCCTATCTCCTCGGCATCATCTTGATGAAGTAGAACGTCATCCGCGTGGTCCCGGTATTGCGAACGCCATGCAGTTCATTAGCTTCAGCAAACACCATATCGCCTGTCTTCACCTGCGTGGCCACACCGTTTATGGAGAACTCCCCACTCCCATCCCCCACAATCATGATCTCTTCTTCAGGATGGCGGTGCGGAGGATGCGGCTGCGCTCCCGGCTCCAGCGTCACCAGCCCGGAAGCAAGCGCCGCAAGCTGCTCCGTCGGTCCGTTGAAATGCACATAGGCCTTCGCCCCCGGCGCGGCGCCCTCCGCCTGAAGGCCTTCGAGCTTTACAACGCTGCTCTGCAGCAAGGGACCGCCGGTCTTAGTATCCACATGCGTAATCTGCTGTCCCGATTGCGCCATAGCCTCACTCGCCAGAGCGCCTCCCGTCAACGCAGTCATCACAGCAAGGAATTCTCGTCTATCCATCTTCAACCCCCGCCAATCGATTCAGGCATGCAACCCATTCTCATTATGATGGCAGGCGAGTGACTGCTATCTTGCCGCAATCTCCAGCCACGAACGCGGGTGCCCCCGGTCCCTCGCATTTGGGGACCGGGGTCATCACAAAAGCCCCGCACTAAGTTTTGTAACAGGGCACGACTTCAGTCGTGCCGCAAACATTCCCAACTACATACCACGAGGAGCCTCGATGGCTCCGAGCGCTTTTATATATCCTTAATTGCCATCAACTGTTCAGAAGCGCGTTTCACAGGACTAATGTCCGATGTTGGCTCGGGCCCCTTGCTCGATGAGTGCATTGCCCTGTTGGCGACAGTCGACAGGAAGACCGGCTTGTTCATCAAACATCCTTATGTCGGCGGCAAGCGCGGGAATTCGATAGACGGTTCGATTGGTACCCTATTTGAATTGCTGGAGCTTGGCGTTCTCCTCTGACAGGAAGGCCGATCTTGCAGCGGAATCAAAAGAGGGATCGGCGGTTATCTCCCACTGCGCCGAAGGCATCGGATAAGCTGTCTTGCGCGTTTGCGTTTTGAGGGTGTGCCCAGATATTCAACTGAAATACCGCGAGAGCATCCTTTGATCGTTGCTGTCCGAGCAGATTGTAGCCCCATGTGTTGAAGCGATCCATGTTCATGCACGACGCTAATGCGTCTTGTCCGCAACTGGCGATGAAGGCCGCCTTTGCGGCAGCAAGTCCTCTGCTGGCTGTGAGCGCTGCGGCCTCCAGTGGTGAAGGTGGAGGTGGAACAGCGCTTTCATGTCGAATGGTGATTCCGCTCCTCTGCTGCATCTCGCGTTCAGTCCTGGCCATTGCTGTGGAATCTGACTTCAAGTCTGCGTCGAGTGTAGAGAGCACGATTCTGCATACGGCCTGATAGCCAGCGCGGCCAGTCTCGCGATTCCAGCCGTTGAGTGGATAACCGGTTGGGAGTGGCGAATTAAAATAGACTCCAATCATGGCAAACGAAGTGAAGTCACTGTGATGCATCTTGTCAATGGTGATGAAGGTACGGTTAGCTTGACGGAACGACTCGACTGCACTGAGGTCCAGTGGTTCATTGCCCTGCGCACCTCTGGCACGCCGCAGATCGAGAAATGCAGCCCGCATCTTTCCAGGGTCATACGCGTAGGAGTTCGTCAGTGCGGAAGAGAGCCCTTCAAAGCCATAGGTCCCATCCAACCCTATAACGGCCGAGACGTCGGCATTGCGCATGCCAAGAATCACGGCTTCGATGGCGCCTACGCTGTGTCCCATGACGGCGAGGCGCGTGCTATCTACGTTCGGCTGATCCTGAAGTACGGACCAGGCAAACTCCATATCTCGGACTGTGGCTTCAAAGTCGTTCGAGGTGCGCGACTGAAAGGTCTCTTCATCCGATGGGCCAATCAAGGAGATGCTGGCGACGATGTAGCCGTGGCTTGCGAGATACTCGGCCATGATGGCATTGGAGTTGATCGGAGCACTCAATCCAGCGAAGTAAAGCACCACAGGAAAACGCCCCACGGCCGGCTGGGCATTTCGATATGCGTTCATCGTGAGCGACTGCAATGCAGAAAGCTCGCTGCGTGGGACAGAGCCTGCGGCGTCGTCGCGGCTACGTTGCTTCATGATGCTATTGAGTTGGGCGAAGTTCTGCGGAGCACTCTGATCCACGTAGTTGGCGAAGGTCATCCTTATATCCGATGGGCCTGCGTTCGCTGGATACCAGACGCTGATCTGAATGGGCCGCCCATCTACATCAGGGGAAAATGCGCCGCTGTAGCTTCGGGTGGATTTCCAGGTGCGTGAGTTGTCGTACCGGAAGACGCTCTTAAATCCGACGCCGTAGGGCCCGGACCGCAAATCTCCCCACACGGGAGAGTCGTCTGTCGTCGCGGAACCGGCAGGTGGCATCGTCGCCTGACCAAGTGCAACAGAGGCCGTTATGGCAAGCATGAACGATATGACACAGATCCGACGGAATGGGGCTGGCATAAAAGCACATACGATCACGAAGGTTCGATGGTTCCTCACTACCGAAATTTCGTCTACTCTCTCAATTGGCGCATTATCGCCAATACACTCAGCGACGAAGGATTAGTACCTATATGTCGGCTTGTCATCAGTCATGCCCAGCCGGACAGATGATAGTGCTCAACTAGAAAATTCCAAATCGAACCATCATCCTGCACGCTACACCAACGCACCTTCTCACGCGCCAGCAAACCTTTACACTAAAACCAGGCCAAAATGAAAAAACGCACCATAGAACAATACGAAATCGTCCGTCGCCTCGGAGCAGGCGGCAGCGGCGTCGTCTATTTAGCCAACGACTCGCTCCTCCAGCGCCCCGTAGTCCTCAAAATTCTTCGCACCGGCCTGCTCACCGCCGAGCAGATGCGCTCCACCGTCCTTCGCGAAGCCCGCATGGCCTCTGCCATCGAGCATCCTAACGTCTGCGCCATTTATGAAGTCGGCGAGAGCGGCGATGAAGCCTACATCGTCATGCAGTACGTCCCCGGCCAGTCGCTCGATCCCCTCATCGCCCGCGGTCCCGCAAGCCTCCAGCTCATTCTTTCAGTAGGTATTCAAGTCGCAGACGGCCTCCAGGCCGCGCACTCCATCGGCATCTTCCATCGCGACCTCAAGCCGCAGAACGTCATGCTCACTGACGGCGGCCTCGCCAAGATTCTCGACTTCGGCCTCGCCCGCCGCCTGCGCCCCGAAGACGTAGCCTTCGACCCATCGAAGCCCGCTCTCGCAAGGGACGCATCGCTCGCCGCCACCTACACCGCCCGCGGCGGCACCATCCGTTATATGGCCCCCGAGCAGTTTGTCACCGGCCAATCCAGCGTGCAGTCCGATGTATGGGCGCTCGGAGTCATCCTTTATGAACTCGCCTCCGGCCGCCATCCCTTCTCGCGCCCCGATGCCGAAGACTTCCAGGCCATCCGCGCCATTCAATTCTCTGATCCGCCAAACCTGAGCGAAATCGTCCCTGGCATTCAACCGGAACTCACCTCCGTCATCACATGCTGTCTTGAGAAAAACCCCGCCGCGCGCTACGCCTCCGCAGCCGAAGTCCGCGAAGCCCTCAAGACCATCATGAAAGCCGCGCAGATTGAGACCGGCAGCATCCCCGGCGAAGCCGCAGCCAATCTCCCCACCACCGGCATCGAAGCCGAAAAGCGCGCCACCGGCTTCCTCTCCATGCTCGCCGAGCGCTTCCGCGAGTCCACCAATGACGGCGCGCAGCAGAACTCTCTCGTCGTTCTGCCATTCACCAATCTCGGCGCCACAGAAGTCGCTCCGCTCTACGGCTACGCCCTCGCCGACGCCATCGCAGCCCGCCTGGCGCGCATCCCGGCACTCGTCGTACGTCCCTCCAGCACGCTCATGACGCTACCCATCTCCCAGATGGACCCACTTCAAGTTGGCCAGCGCCTGCTCGTCTCTTTCGTTCTCGCAGGCAGCTTCCTGCGCTCCGAGCAAGGCCCCGAGCACGGCCCGGAACATGGTTTCGACCTCAACTGGCAGCTCCTCGACATCGCCTCGCAGTCCGTCCGCTCCGGCGGAGCCATTCGCGTAGCCTCTCTCGATCTCATCGCTGTGCAGACCGAAATATCCAACGAAGTCTTCGCCTCGCTGCACGGCCTCGGCTCCGCGGATATGGAAGCCGCTCCAGCATCGAGTGAAGCCTCGCTCCCTGGCGCAGTCAGCGAAGAGTACCTGCAAGCCCGCGCCCTGCTCAGCTCCTTCATGGTACGAACCGGCGCACGCGCCGATCTCGATCGCGCCCACGCGCTCTTCACCTCCGTCACATCCCGCGATCCCGAATTCGCCTCCGGTTGGAGCGGCCTCGGCATCGCGGAGCTGCAATACGTCCGCCACGGCTTCGGCGGCCAGATTCACGTCATGCACTCCCGCCGCGCCTTTGATGAAGCGCTCAAGCTCGACCCGTCCGCCATTGAGCCAAACCTCTATCGCATCTACATGCTTCTCTCGCGTGGCGAAAAGGAATCCGCCCGCCACGGCACGGCCAATCTCCTCACCACCGCGCGCAATGACTGGAACGTCCACATGGTCGCCGGCCTCGCGCTGCGCGGCGACGGCATGTATGACGAAGCGCTCGCCGAGTTCAACCGCGCTCTCAAGCTCAACCCCGCCAACGCCGCCATCCTCTACAACCACCGCGCCCGCGTCTATCACTACCAGAACCAGCTTGAGCTCGCCGGCGACGAGCTGGAAAAAGGTCTGGCCCTCGAACCTCGCCATCCGCTCCTTCGCACCTCCGCCGGTTATCAACAGATGCGCCTTGGCAACCTCAGCTCCGCCATCGAAATCCTCGAAGGCGTCATCCATGACGACAGCCTTCTCCGCATCGCCGTTCCCACACTCGCCATGTGTTACGTCATGGCCGGCGAGCGCTCCCACGGCGCGGCATTACTCAAAGACGACACCCTCGCCGCCGCCGAAGCCGACAGCGAAATGGCCTATCGTCTCGCCAGCTACTTCGCCGTCGAAGGCGATTCGACGGAAGCTCTCCACTGGCTCCGCCGCGCCATCTATCTAGGCAACGAAAACTACCCCTGGTTCCAGAAAAATCCCGCCTGGAACAACCTCCGCACCAACTCCGACTTCGACCGCATCTTAGACGATCTCAAGAAAGCCTTCCGCCGCAACCAGAAAACCTGGAAGCGCCTCCTGGACCAAATCCCGCCCGACACCGACTAGCACAGGTTTGACGCGCAGGGAACAATTGGTAGGTCGGGGCTTCAGCCCCGACAATCGCAAATTGAAAAAGGATGGGGCTTCAGCCCCCGAGGGACGCTTTTACGCCACCCGCTCCAGCAAGTTAGAGTGGATGTGTTTTGCCACGCAAGCAATCTCTTCTTCCGGAGCCATCCATGCGCATCCGAATTGCCGCACTCATCCTCGCCTGCCTTCCATCTCTCGCCATCGCACAAGCCGCGCAGGAATACACGCAGGTCATCAAGCCCCTGCAGCCTTTGCCCTTCCGCAATCCATCCCTCCCCATCTCCACCCGCGTAGACGACCTCGTTGGGCGCCTGACCCTCGAAGAAAAAGTCTCCCAGACCATCGACCGCGCCGCCGCCATCCCACGCCTCGACATCCCCGCCTATAACTGGTGGAACGAAGGCCTCCACGGCATCGCCCGCTCCGGCTTCGCCACCATGTTCCCGCAGGCCATCGGCAACGCCGCCACATGGGACGCCCCGCTCGTCGAGCAGATCGGCACAGTCGTCTCTACGGAGGCCCGCGCCAAGTACAACGACGCCCTCGCGCACGACAACCACGACCGCTACTACGGCCTGACCATCTGGTCGCCCAACATCAACATCTTCCGCGATCCCCGCTGGGGCCGCGGCCAGGAGACCTACGGCGAAGACCCGTTCCTCACCGCCCGCCTCGGCACAGCCTTCGTCAAAGGCATCCAGGGCAACGATCCCAAATATTACCGCGCCATCGCCACGCCCAAGCATTACGCCGTCCACTCCGGCCCCGAATCCACCCGCCACGAAGCCAACGTCGATCCCACTCCGCACGATCTCTGGGACACATACCTGCCCGCCTTCCGCGCGACGATCACAGAAGGCAAAGCAGACTCCATCATGTGCGCCTACAACCGCGTCGATAAAGACCCCGCCTGTGCCAGCAAAATGCTCCTCGGCGACATCCTCCGCGGCGACTGGGGCTTTCAAGGCTACGTCACCTCTGACTGCGACGCCATTGACGACTTCAGCCAGCCCCACGGCCATCACTATTCAGCCGACAATGAAGCGGGCTCCGCCGCCGGCATCCTCGCCGGAACCGATCTCGACTGCGGCTCCGCCTACAAGTCGCTCACGGCAGCCGTCCATAACAACCGCATCACAGAAGCTCAGCTCGACATCACCCTCAAGCGCCTCTTCACCGCCCGCATGAAGCTCGGCATGTTTGACCCAGCCACGCGGGTTCCGTTCTCATCTATCCCATTCTCTGCAGTCAATTCATCGGAGAACGCAGCCCTCGCCCTCCGCGCCGCCCGCGAGTCAATGGTCTTACTGAAGAACGACACGCGCACTCTCCCTCTTAAACCGGGCACACAAACAATCGCCGTCATCGGCCCACTCGCCGCATCGCTCATCGGCCTCGAAGGCAACTACAACGCCATCCCCATCCACCCCATCCTGCCCATTGACGGCATCGCCTCCGAGTTCGGCGCCGACCACGTCCTCTACGCCCAGGGCTCAACCTACGTCGCCAACGGCGAACTTCCCATCCCGCGCACCGTCCTCCGCACCACATCGAACACTGAAGGCCTTACCGCCGAGTACTTTTCGAAACCCAGCTTTGACGGCACCCCCACGATTACCCGCACTGACAAGGAAATCGACTTCGACTGGGCCTCATCCAATCCCGTCGAACCCGCCGACACCGCCACCCAGGCCTTCGCCATCCGCTGGACCGGCACCATCGCCATGCCGCAGCCCGGCACCTACAACCTCCAACTCCGCCTCCCACGCTGCGGAAGCTGTGACGGCAAACTCACCTACGCCTTCTATCTCGACGGCAAAAAACTCGATCCCACCGCACCGCCCACAGACGCCCTGGGCAATCTCCCGCCCAGCGGCCGCAACTTCGGCGGCATTCAGCGTTTCGCTATCCCATTCGCAGACACCGCGCCCCACGCAATCAAAATCGAATATTCCCAGGCTGGAAAAATTCAGGGCAGCATGATCGCTCTGGAGTGGGAACCATCACAACAGCTCTTGCAAACCGAAGCAGTAGCAGCCGCCAGCAAAGCCGATGTAGTCGTAGCCTTCGTCGGTCTCACCCCCCGCCTTGAAGGCGAAGAGATGCGCGTCAACGCCAAGGGCTTCTCAGGCGGCGACCGCACTGACCTTGAACTCCCCGACGTTCAGCAGCAGCTTCTCGAATCCCTCGCCAAAACCGGCAAGCCTATCGTCGTCGTGCTTCTCAACGGCAGCGCCCTCGCCGTCAACTGGGCGCAGCTCCACGCCAGCGCCATTCTCGAAGCCTGGTATCCGGGCCAGGCTGGCGGTCAGGCCATTGCGGAAACCCTCAGCGGCAAAAACAACCCCGCAGGCCGCCTGCCAGTCACCTTTTACACCGGCGTCGATCAGCTCCCGCCCTTCGACAACTACAGTATGGCCAATCGCACCTACCGCTATTTCACCGGCAAGCCTCTCTACGCCTTCGGCGACGGCCTGAGCTACACCACCTTCACCTATTCGCACCTCACCCTCTCGAATCCCACACTCAAAGCAGGCGACACCCTCACTGTGGAAGCTGACGTAACCAATTCCGGCCCCGTAGAAGGCGATGAAGTCGCCGAACTCTACCTCGCCCCGCCGAAATCAGACCTCTCGCCCAAGCGCGCGCTGGGAGGCTTTCAGCGCATCCATCTGTCCCGGGGAACCAAACACATCACCTTCCATCTCGACCCCCGCACCCTCTCGCAGGTCGATGCCAAGGGCGAACGCGTGGTCTCACCCGGCGACTACAAAATCTACCTCGGCAGCAGCCAGCCAGACGGCGACGCAGCACAAGGCGTCCTCTCAAAGGAGTTCAAAATCACCGGCACGCAATCCGTTCCACGCTAGCGGCAAAAACAAAAACGCCGCGAGGGTGGTCACTTTTTTGAGTGGCTGTCCGAGCGAAAGGCAACTGCGACTGTAAAAGCAAAAGGGCGGCTCCTGTGGGAGCCGCCCTTTTTTGTGGAGTGGGATCTCGGTTAGAACTTCAGGCTGAGGGACATCTGGACCTGGCGGTTGCTGCCGATGGTGTGGCCGACGATGCCGACGTCCGGGCAGTAGTAGAGGCCGCCTGCGCCCGTTTGAGGATTCTGCGTGCCGCAGCCGGTGGGCAGAACGTTTGAGCCCGGTGGAACATAGGACGGGAAATTGTTGTAGTTGAGGTTGATGGCGGGCTCGTTACCGGGAATGTCGAAGCTGGGGGTATTGGAGAGGTTGAAGACATCCAGAGTGTACTTGAGATCGAAGCGCTCCTTGAAGTTGACGAGCTTGGTGAGCGAAGCATCGGCGCGCTTCTGGAAGGACTGGCGGAAGATGTTGCGCTGGCCGGAGGTGAAGCCGGTTTCGTAGGGATCAGAGGTGGGGATTGCGCCATTCATGCTTCCGGGGGCGAGCAGCGGGAGCGTGAAGCAGGCGGGATTGAGGGCTGTGTAGCCATTGATGGGATAGAAGGCGCCGGAGTGGCCGGTCTTTGCGCTCTTTGCGGTGCATCCCTTGGCGAGCGGCACGATGGGGTTGGTAATGCCGTCGAAGGTGGAGTAGTAGACGCTGGCGATGGCGCCGGAGAAGTCGGTGACGGAGTAGGGCTGGCCGCTCTGGAGGACGGTGAGGCCGGTGAGGGACCAGTCATCGACGAATTTGCCGAGGAGCGAACTCTTCGGGGCCATGTTGGGGAGCTGGAAGATGTAGTTGAAGTTGAGGACGTGGGTGCGGTCGAAGTCGGAGAGGCCATAGCCGGAGCGCAGGTTGAGAGCATTGCTTCCCGAATAGAAGAGGCCGAGACCGCTTTGTTCGTCGGTGGAGTGGGAGTAGGTGTAGGAAGCGCCGACCTGGATGCCTTTGCTCATGCGCTTTTCGATATGCGCCTGGAGGGCGTTGTAAGCGCCGATGCCCGCGGCGACGTACTTGATGGACTCAGTGGCCCAGCCGATGTAGGGGACGCGGAGATCGTCGTTGCCGCCTTCGGGGTTGGCCATGTAGCTGGTGCCATCGGGAAGAGTGGCCGGCGAGCCGACAGTGTAGCCGTAGGAGTAGTTCTGCTGCCACGGGCCGCCGGCGAGGGTGGGGCTGGTGGGCGAAGCGATGCTGGCCTGGTTCATGGGAACCGGGATTACCTGATGGCGGCTGAGATTGCCGATGTAGCCGAGCTCGACGGCGAGATCGTTGCGCGGCTGCCACTGGAGATCGAGAGTGTAGTTGACGGTATAGGGCAGCTTGTTGGCGCGGTCATAGACGCCGAGCGAGATGGGCACGCCGTTGTGAACGATTTCGCCGTTACTGGGAGTGTTGGGACAGATGCCGGAGATGCCGGCGAGGCCGGTGTTGGCGATGGAGCAAGCGTTGGGCAGGTAGTTGGTCAGGTCGGTTGCCTTGGGACTGCTTGGGGCCGCGTACTGCAGCGCGGTGCCGTAAGGATTGGCGAGGTCGCCAGTTTCATCCGTGGGCGCAGTAGCGGGTGACCCGAAGGCGTTTTCTCCGCCGCATGTGGGGATGTAGCCGTTATAGAGCGACTGGGTTGCCGCGGGGCACTGGGAGACGTTGACGAAGGGAAGCTGCTGGTTGACGCCGAAGGGTCCGCCGGTAACGGTGCCGAGCGCGTAGCCGGGCGACAGATAGCTGAAGAGCTCGCCGCGGTCATAGTAGAAGCCGCCGCCGGCGCGGACTACCAGCTTGTTGTGGAAGAACTCCGGCTGCCAGGCCGCACCGAGGCGCGGCGCTATGCCCCACTGACGTCCGGTAAGGGTGGTGTTGCTGATACCGCGGGTGCCGTTGGCATTGTTGCCGGCGATGACGAGGCCGGCGTTGACGATGGTGTCCGAGGCGACGCAGTAATCGTAGGCGTTGGGATCGCTGCTGCCGCTGGAGCTCGAACTGCAGTTGTAGGGATTGGTTCCGGCATCGAAGTTCAAGATGCGGCCGTACTTCTCGGTGAGTCCGCCATCCCAGTCATAGCGCAGGCCGGCGGTGAGCGAGAGGGTGGGAGTGATCTGGTACTTGTCCTGCACGAAAAGGCCGAGCTGATTGGCGCGGTAGTAACGGCTGGCGTCGCCCTGGAGGAAGGAGGTGACGTAAAAGCCGGTGGAACTGCTGCCGGGCGAGACGAATCCCTGCGAGAAGGCGCTGAAATCGTCTGAGGTGATAGTGCCATTGCCGGTGCGTTTGTCGATGGTGTTGAGCTGGCTGTAGGTGTAGCCGGCGCCGAAGCTGAGGGTGTGCTTGCCGAGCAGCCAGATGGCATTCCCCGAAGGGGCGATGCGGTTCTGGAACATGCCGGTGTTGGGCGCCTGGCCTTCTGCGTTGGGGCCGATGTTGAGAATGCCGGTGCTGGGCGCGCCGCTGGAATATGCCGCATTGCCGAGGACGTTCACGATGGAGACGCCGGGGAAGTAGTTGGAACCGAACATGTTGAAGCTCGGCGTGCCGAAGGAAGTGGCCGGCATGTTGTTGGGGCCGTACGGCTGCTCATTGGTGGCGTAGTTCTTTTCGCGGATGAAGCCGAGGGTCTGGGTGGTGGAGAGGTTGGACTTGACGATGTAGGTATTGATGATGGAGAAGACCTGCGCGCCGGAGTCGAGATGCTCGGTGAAGCCGGGAACGCTGGAGTAAGCGTACGGGGCGAGCGTGGGATCGTGCTGGTAGTAGTACTTGACGGCGAAGGTGTCCTTGGAGCTGGCGTTCCAGTCAACGTCTGCGACGGCGAGATCGGCCTTGAAGCGGCCGGTGCCGGGCAGGAAAGCGTTGTAGCCCTGGTTCGGGCCGAGAGTTGAGGACGAGGTGTCGCTGGGAATGAGGTACGTGCCAGGCTCGCCTGCGACCGCGGGCAGATTGAAGAGCTCGAGGGCCATGGGGCTGATCTGCGAGGGGGTGAAGGGCGCGTAGTTGCCGACGGAGTTCTCACTGCCGTACTGAGCATTGATGATATTGGTGAGGCAGGCGGCATCGCGGGTGGCGCACTGGCTGAGGCCGACTGGCACCTGGAGGAAGCCGTCACCGATCTCCTGATCGGCTACGGACAAATGCTGGTAGGAGAGGAAGCCGAAGAGCTTGTCCTTGATGATGGGTCCGCCGAAGGTGCCGCCGACAAGGTTGCGGTGCAGGTCAGGGTTCTTGTAGCCGTCTGGAACGTCGGCATCCTGCTTGAAGAAGAACGGAGCGGCGTTGATCCAGTTTGTTCCGCGGGTATAGTAGACGCCGCCGTGGTATTTGTTAGTGCCGGAGGCGGTGTTGAGATCGATGTGCGCGCCGGAGGTGGAACCCTGCGTGGCGTCATACATGGAGGCGTTGACTTTGACTTCCTGCAGGGTTTCAGGCGCGGGCGTGGGGATGGCGTTGCCGATGGAGAGATAGACCGAGGCCACGGACTGAATGACGCCGGCTGCGCCGCTGCCGGCGGATCCTGTGCTGTTGATGACGCGGTCAGAGCTGATCTGGCTGGTGCTTTTGCCGTTGAAGAGATTGGTGGCGTCAACGCCGTTGAGCGAGAAGCTGTTGGAGGTGTCGCGCTGACCGTTGGCCCAGATGGGCTGGTTGCCGAGGCCGCTGTTGGCGCCGGTTCCGCCGGAGAGCTCAGCGTTTACGCCGGGCGTGAGAATGGCCGCGCCGGTGAAGCTGCCGGTGGGCAGCGGGATGGCGGTGAGCTGCGAGTTATCGAGGACGTAGCCGACGGTTGTATCGACGGCGTTCATGAGCGGTGTGGCGTCGACCTCGATGGTTTCACCTTTGGCGGCTGCGACTTTGAGCTGGGCGTTGAGCGAAAGGGTGCGATCCGCCTGGACGCTGATGTGCGCGGATTTCTGGATGTCAAAGCCGTCTGCCGTGAAGGTGAGCGTGTATGTGCCGATGGGGAGGTTGACGAAGTTATATTCGCCTTCGGCGTTTGTCTTGATGGTGCGCGTGAGGGAGGTCTGCTCGTTGATGACGATGACGGTTGCGTTGGGAATTACGCCGCCCGAGGCGTCTGATACCGAACCGGTCATGCCGCCGAGCGTCTGCTGCGCGAGAGTCAATGTGGTGGACAATGCGATGGCTGCGATGAGGGCAAGCAGCCTGGGAAACAGGGAAGCAACAGAATGGGTGAAATATCTCAAATGATGGCCTCGGAAGAGAAATTACCTCAGGCTCTGGCGCATGCGCCGGGGCTGTGAGGGATCGTGGTTCCTAAGTTGTTGAGTTGCTCAAGGATGTTGGAGAAAAGCCGAACTGTCGCGAGTGAATCGCTTGTATTTTGTCTCGATCGGCTTAACCACGGGTATGTAGACAGGATACCGGCAAAGGCGGAAATTTCAATGAGAAATTCACTGTGAAACGGGCCGCGATGTGGTTCTACATGGATTCCTTACGCGGTTCTTTATGGCAATAAAGAAACGTGCGCGGCGACGATGCGCCAGCCTTCAGGAAAGCTGACCCAGGTCTGGGATTGGCGGCCACGGATGGGGCCGTTTGGGTGGAGCGCTCGAATTCGAGGGTGATGCTGGCGAAGTCGCGGCCGAAGGAGACGATGTCCTGGCGTGTGATGGTGCGGGTGAGGTTGGCGGCGGGGCGGGATTTACGGAAGGCTTCGATTTCGGCGATGCCGTGGAGGTTTTCTGTTACGCCAAAGCGTATGACTTGCGGGGAGTGCCAGAAGAGGGCGATTAGGGTTTCGATGTCGTTGGTGACCAGGGCTTCCTCGTATTGAGGATAGAGGGCTTTTAGTTCGGCGATTACGGATGGGTCGTTGATGGTCATGGATTTGATTATGTGGTGGGGAAGAGTTGGCGGGCTGGGAGGATGTGCTTCGAGATGGCGGCGGTGATGGTGTGGATGGGTTCGTTGACGACTTGCGAGAGGCGGAGTTTCATGGCGACGGAGCAGAGGATGTAGGCGTGGTGGGGTGAGAGGTTCCAGCGGGAGATGAGGAGATCGATCATGCGGGAGGTGGCGGCGCGGGCGGCTTCTTCGAGGCTGGGGCCGGTTTCGACGATGAGCCACTTGCCGGTGGTTTCGTTCATGATGTGAGCGGGAGCTTCGACGATGGGTGAGGTGAGTGGTTGATTTTTGTGGAGGCTGAAGCGGAGGGTGACGTCGAGTGGGCATTCGATGCCGTTGATGCAGACTTCGCCGTCGCCCTGCGCGGCGTGGCCGTCGCCGCAACTGAAGAGCGCGCCGGGGACGAAGACGGGTAGATAGAGTGTGGCGCCGGCGGAGAGCTCGCGGACATCGAGATTGCCGCCGAAGGGGCCGGGTGGGCGTGTGCGGAAGCTGCCGGTGTCGGCGCGGGCTACGCCCATGACTCCCAGGAAGGGACGGAGTGGGATGGTGGCGGGGAAGAGCGAGGTGGTCTGGCCGGCGTCGAGTTGCCAGTGGAAGAGGTATGGGGTGCGGAAGCGGTCTTTGAGGAAGCCGAGGCCTTCGACGATGCTGGACCAGCCCCAGCCGTGATGCTGCGTGGAGAGGATGTCGATCTGGAGGACGTCGCCGGGTGCGGAGTTTTCGATCCAGATGGGGCCGGTGAGGGCGTGGATGCGGGTGCGGTCGATGGCAAGGTACTGCTCGACGGTCATGCCGGGATGGACTTGCGAACCGCTGGCGTCGGCGCACTGGATGGAGACTTCATCGCCGGATGCGATGCGGAGACGCGGTGAGAGCGAGTTGTCCCAGACGGAGTGCGTTGGTTGGGCGGCGAGTGTGTGACGGGGCATGGCTATTCGTCTTTGATGCGGATGGTCATTTGCAGTTCCACAAGTGCGTGGCGCGGGAGGGCGCCGACGCCGACGGCGGCGCGGACGTGGCGGCCGGATTCGCCGAAGAGGGCGACGAAGAGATCGGATGCGCCGTTGAGGATGGCGGGGGAATCGGGGAAGCCGGATGCGGCGTTGACGTAGCCGTTGACGGAGAGGATTTCCGCGATGGCGTCGAGGGAGCCGAGTTCGCGCTTGAGGACGGCGAGTTGCGTGAGGGCGCAGGCGCGGGCGGCGGCGTAGCCGTCTTCAATGCTGCGGTCTGCGCCGGCCTGGCCGGTGATGACGCCGTCAGGGCCGGTGGAGATGACGCCGGAGAGATAAGCGATGGGGCCGACGCGCTTGAAGGAGACGTAGTTGCCGCCGGGTGACGGCGGCGCGGGAAGAGCAAGGCCGAGATCTTTTAGTTTTTCTTCTGCGTGCAAGGTGGGTTCCATGGTGTCTTCGACGATAGCACGACTCTTTTTGAGATTTTTATGCCGCTCAGGGTACGATGAGCCATGCGCTTGTTTCTCGCACTGCTGCCGGCGCTGTTCGTGGCAGCAGCGATACCAACAGCTCCTCTCCCTATTGAGCTCCACACGGAACGCTCTTCGCCGGGCGACCTGGAGATCGGCGGCGAACTTGCGGGATTTCCGAAAGGGACGACGCGCTTTTTGCGCTACGACGAACTGCTGAAGCTGCCGCAGAAGACGTTCAAGGTTACCGACGACAATTTTCATGCGCCGGCGGAGATCAGCGGAGTTGCGCTCTCGGATCTGGCGAAGATGCTGGGTGAGCACGCGGATATGATCGTGGCGATCTGCTATGACAGCTATCGCAGCGATTACTCGCCTGAATACCTTTCGGCGCACGATCCGCTACTTGTGCTGCGCGTGAATGGGAAGTTGCGCGACGGCTGGCCCAAGGCATCGGATGGCGACGCGCTTGTGCCGTACGTGATTGCGAATCCTGCGTTCAAACCTCGGTACAAGGTGCTGGCGCACAATGACGAGGAGCAGATTCCCTACGGAGTGACGCGGCTGGAGTTTCGCAATGGGGAGCATATTTATGCGTCGATTCTGCCGCATGCGCAGTGGCGGGAGAATCAACAGGTGATGGATGGATACAGGATTGCGCGGGAGGATTGCTTCCGGTGCCATAATTCCGGCTCAGAAGGCGGCACGATGGGCAAGAGAACGTGGCCGCAACTTGGCGGCGATGCGGTGAAAGACCCGGAGCGCTTTCGCGCGATCATTCACGATCCAGAGGCGGTGCATCATGGTGCGCGTATGCCGCCTGCGCCTAATTACGACAGGGCTACGCTGGATGCGCTGGTGGCGTACTTTCGGACGTTTGCTTCGGAGAAGCATTAGTACTCGATTGTTGAAAAAGCATCCCTCAGGGCCTAAGGAAGGTCTGATTAAGTCCGTGAAGCATACCTCAGCGGCTAAAGCCGCTTTGATTTTGCTGCATTTATGTCACGGCTGAAGCCGTGACCTACCGTTCGTGCCACTTAATCAGAGTTTCCCTAAAGGCCCGAAGTTCTTTGTGGGCTTGATTGCCGGGGATAAATCCCCGGCCTACCTGTACACGTGAGAGGAAATGTGCATTCATGATTACGCGCATTGCGAAGCTGCTTCTGCTGTGCGGTATCGCGCTGTTTTACACGCTGGTGGTCTTTAACAACCTGACCGATTTCGACTCAAACTACGAGTTTGTACACCATGTGCTGGCGATGGACACTACATTTGCCGGCAATCACGGGATGTGGCGGGCGCTGACGCTGCCTGCCGAGCAGTTGGTCTTTTACTGGAGCATCATTGTTTGGGAGATTCTTACGATGGCGCTGCTGTGGGTGGGATCGTGGAAGCTGTTTCGCGCGCTGCGCAAAACTGCGGTTGAGTTTCGCGATGCTAAGCAGGTGGCGATTGGGGCGCTGACGCTTTCCATGTTGATGTGGCTGGTGGCGTTTTTGAGCGTGGGCTCGGAATGGTTTTTGATGTGGCAGTCGAAGATTTGGAATGGGCAGGAGGCTGCCTTCCGAATGTTTGTTGTGGTGGGGATTGTGATGGTGTTGTTGGTGCAGGATGAGGGGCGAGTGACGAAGGACGAGTGACGAAAAAAGCAGGTTCTTCGACTTGTTTGGCGCGCCCGCGCCAAACTTCGCTCAGGAGGACATGACTTTGGGCGGTAGCTCAGAATGACACTCGTTGAGGGGATACCGAATAGCGCTCCTCAAAATGACATTATTAGGTTTTTTGTTCCTTGCGGCGGATTAGATAGACGAGCAGGCCGAGGACGATATAGACGAGATAGATTTCCGGGATAGTGCGGCCGTGGACGGCGTCGGATGCGGATTGCAGATCGAAGACGGCGATGAGCAGCATGACGATGACGGTGATGGCGCTGATGGCGGCGATGCCCGTTGAGTGCTGGCCGGCGGCGCGGCGAGCGAAGGGCAGAGCTGCGGCCATGAGCGCGTAGACGGTGAGGAAGCCGAAGACGGAGAGCGAGCCCGCGAGGTCGTAGATGTCGAGTGGGCTGACCTGACGCAGCGTAAGAACAATGGTTCCGAGAAAGATGAGTGCGGCTGCTACTGCGATGGCTGGGCCGGGTGTGCCGTGATGTTTGCCGGTGCGCTCAAGTGTGCGGGGCATGAGGCGCTCATGCGCCATTTTGATGAGCAGGCGCGAAGATGCGTTGATGCAGGCGAGGACGCAGGCGAACATGCTGACCATGGCGCCGATGTCTATGGCCACGCCGAGCGGAGCTATGCCGCTGACGGCAGCGAGTTGATGCAGCGGGCTTGTGGTGTCACTGAGTTTGCCGCCGATGGCGTGAAAGCCGAGTACCTGAGAATACGAGCAAAGCATGAAGAAGGCGCCGATGAGCACAGCGCAAAGAAGCACGCTACGGGGGATGGTGCGGAGTGGGTCTCGTGCTTCCGCGCCGAGCGACGTGGCGGACTCAAAGCCGACGAAGCTGAAGATGGCGAGGACGAGTGCTGGGCCGAGCGAATTAAATTTTATGCCTGTGAGGCGAAGCTGGTCCAAGTCGAGGTGCAGGCCGAAGTGGAAGACAAGAGCGGCGAGGATGATCAGGATAACGGCTACGCTGATGGCTTCGATCCAGAGCATGACTTCCGCGGAGAGCTTGACGTCTCGCCAGGCAATGTATGCGGCGACGGCACAGACGAGGGCCAGAACAAGCAATGCGGGCGCGGACCAGTGGAGGAACTGCTGCGCGAGAATGACGGCGTAGTAGAGCGCGCCTGCGGCTACGGAAGCTCCGGTGGCGACGTAGGCGAGAAGCAGCGCCCAGGCTGCGATGGCTCCGAAGACGGGTGGGAGGGTGCTGGACGTGTACGAGTACAGCGAGCCGGGTGAGGCGGAGATGCGCGCGAAGCGGCTGACGCAGAAGCCGACGAGAAGGATGGCAATGGTGGCGAGGAGGTAGACGAACCAGGTGGCGTTGCCTGCGAGCGCGAAGACGAGCGGAATGGTGAGCGAGGGCGTGGCTGTTGGCGCAACGGCTGAGATCGATTGCGCGAGGGTTTCCATGGGACCGAGGACGCCGGCGTGGAGGCCGTAGTTTTTTGTGCTTGCTTGTTCCGCGTATGCGGTGTTTGTTGGATCGGCCACTGAGGTCCTTTGGGTGGGCTGGTTTTGCCTATCTATCGAGTTTTGCAAATTGTATCTAAAGATGGCGTGTGAGGGATGGAGGGTCTTCTACACTGGACCCGAAACGTGGGGGACGATGAGGATTGGTGCGATCATTCTGGCGGCGGGAGCAAGCCGGCGGCTGGGGCGGGCGAAGCAGCTTGTGAAGTATGAGGGCGAGATGCTGCTGGCGCGCGCGGTAAGGCTGGTGGGCGAGGCTGGTGTGCGGCCAATTGCCGTGGTGCTGGGTGCGGAGCATGAGGCGATTGCGGCGGCGGTGGATTTGCGCGGCGTGTGCGCGGTGAGGAACGAAGATTGGGAGCAGGGGATTGCGAACTCGATTCATGCGGGGTTGCGGGCGTTGGTGGAAGTTGAGCAGGATGTGGATGGGGCGCTGATACTGACGTGCGATCAGCCGCGGCTGAGTGTTGCGCATTTGCGGGCGTTGATGGCGGCGTTTGATACGCAGGGCGGGATGAGGATTGCTGCGTCAGAGTATGCGGGCGGGCCTGGTGTGCCGGCGATTTTTCCGCGGGCGGTGTTTGCGGAGCTGTATGCGTTGAGCGGGGATAAGGGCGCGCGGGGATTGCTGAAAGAGGCGCGCGTCGTGATTCGGGTGGATTTTCCGGGTGGGGAAGTGGATGTGGATACGCCGGAGGATCTGGCTGCGCTGAGCTGAGCTAGGGACGAAAGACGAAAGACGAAGGACGAGGGACGAAAGGCAAGCGCATATCCTTCGACGTGCTTGCCGCGAAGTGTTCTGCTCAGACCACGAACTACAGCATCCCTGCCGGTTCCGGTACACTCACGTACTCTGAGGTAGTATCAACTACTGGATCCTGTCCAGTCGGTTCGCCGACCGGTCCTCAACAAAGCGTTACACAATATCTATTCGACAATTTTTCGTTTAACAACCAGGCTCTTACGGGGAGTATTGCATATATTTCGCTTCCATCCACAAGCTCCTATTGCCCCCTGGCCAGCAAAAGCGTTACCCTAGAGGCGAACGCAGGTTGCTGTTGGGGAACCATATGAGCTTCAACCCCTTAGCCCGCTTCCGGCCCCGGCGGGTGGCCCCGATCTCTGACCAAGATGAGGGTGCCACCGGTCCCTCGCCTTTGGGGACCGGTGATGCTTGCATCACAAAATAACCGGATGACCAGCACGAACGAGCGCGGCGTTACGGC
>NZ_JBEKYX010000086.1:0-17849 GCF_049510455.1 Occallatibacter sp.
GCGACAGCATAGTCTTGCTGCTCGATTTCAATTGGAGCCCATTGTCTCTGTGACCGCACCAGTAACCAATACGTTTCACCGTAACGATCCGCGCCCCGTTCAAATACAAAACAGCCGACCTGGCGGGTGGCCCAGGTCTTTGGAAGCAAGTTACACCACCAAAGTTGGGTGCCCCAGGTCCTTGCAGTTGAGGACCTGGGATACCACGATCACCGACTTCATCTTCTGTCATTCCCAATCAGAATCACCATGAAGAAGATGCCCCCGCTTTCTTTGTCCCTTTGTCCCTGTCTCATTACGAAAGTCCAATGCCCTTTCGTACCGTCCCACCCCTTCAGATAATTTGCATGCAATTAACCCCGAATATGCTTTACTCATAATGAGCAGAAAAAACCACGGCCCGAATCCCCAACGGATTCGGGCCGTTTGCTTTTCCGGTCAATCTCAACACTCCGCACCGAGGATATATATGGCTTGTAGGCTCTTTATCTATAACCCTTGTCCCTTTGTCGCTCTTTCCCTTTGTCCCTGCTTCCGGAGCGCATCCGGCGCTCCGGAAGCTGCACAGTTCCGGAATGAAGATCGCATAAAGATTTCGCCGGAAACTGTGCAATCTCCCGCAATCTACACAAATCAAACCCCTTCACCAGCACAGCAGCACACGCTAACTCCTGCAATTCCCCAAAAAACTCAATGCCGTTTGAAGAAATCCGGTTCCACCGGGTTCTCGAACATGGAGGCGTCGCGTGTCACAATCGTCAATCCGGAAGGTGTGACGAAATACCGCTTCTTGTCCTCCACCGGGTCGTAGCCGATGACTGTTCCCTCGGGGATATTCACGTTGCGGTCGATGATGGCGCGGCGGATACGGCAGTGCCGCCCGATATTGACGTGCGAAAAGACGATGCTCGAATCCACCTGCGAATAGGAGTTGATCCTTACATCCTGCGAGACCACGCAGCCCGATACCGCGGCGCCTGAAATAATGACGCCCGCTGTAATCACCGAGTTGGTTGCCGAACCTGTTCTGCCTGGCTCACCGAAGACAAACTTGGCCGGCGGATACTGCCGAACGCGTGTCCGGATCGGCCAGTCCTTGTCATACAAATTGAATGTAGGTGAAACCGAGCATAGATCCATGTTGGCGTCGTAATAAGCATCGAGCGTGCCCACATCGCGCCAGTAGAGCGCCTGCTGCTTGTTCTCGTCCACGAAGCTGTAGGCCATGACCTTCTTTTTGCCCAGCAGCGCGGGGAGAATGTTGTGGCCGAAGTCGTGCTTGGAATCCGGGTCCTCGGCGTCGACAATGAGGGCCTTGAGCAGAACGTCGGTATTGAAGATGTAAATGCCCATCGAGGCATCCACATTGTTCGGGCTGAAGGGCGAGCGGAAGGTTGTGGAAGCCGGTTTTTCCTGAAAGCCCTCCACCTGGCCGCTCTGGCTCACTTCCACCACGCCGAAGCGCGAAACCTCATCGGGCGCAATGGGCAGCGTGGCCAGCGTGACCTCGGCTCCGGTCTTCTGGTGGTACTCCATCATCCGGCTGTAGTCCATCTTGTAGATGTGGTCGCCGGAGAGGATGATCATGTACTTGGGTTGCTCGCTGCCGATGGAATAAATGTTCTGGTAGACGGCGTCCGCCGTGCCCATGTACCAGTTGGCTCCGGTGCGCTGCATGGGCGGGAGCAGCTCAAAGAATTCGCCCAATTCCTGCGCGACCGCGCCGGACCAGCCTTCGCGGATGTGCCGGTTGAGCGACAGAGCCTTGTATTGCGTAAGGATGAAGACTCTTCTAAGCCCGGAATTAATGCAGTTTGAAAGCGTAATGTCGATAATGCGGTAGTGCCCGCCGAATGGCACTGCCGGTTTGGCGCGGTCCCGCGTCAATGGAAACAGCCGTTCCCCCGCCCCACCAGCCAGCAAAACTCCAAGCGTGTCTTTCATTCCTGTTATCCCCGCTTTTGATCTGCGTATCCTTCAGCGCTCGCCGGCAGTATTGCCCCCAAAGAGCGCTGAACGGCTAACGATAGCACACGAAGATGCAGGCTGGCATGAAAGGACAGGGGTCAGGGGTCAGAGATCAGAGATCAGAGAGCAGGGGTCAGGGAACAGGGGTCGGGGGGGCGAGGGGCCGATAGAAACGAAAGGCCGCTCAAGATTTTGGCTTGAGCGGCCTTTCAATTTGAATTGCACTAGCGGGTTTCGGGGTGATTTCCTGGTCCCTTGTTCCTTGTTCCTTGTTCCCTGCTTTACCGCCGCTTCTTCTTGAACTTGTACTCCATGCCCACGGAGATGCCGAAGTTCCAGTTATTATGGCCGCCGGTGGAGGAGATGTTCGTCGCATAGTCGGTGGAGTAGCGCGTGTACAGCGCATCCGGCGTAATGCGGAAGACCCACTGCGGCGAGCGGTTCAGGTCAAGATGACCGCCGAAGATGACCGCCGGGGCAACCTGATTGTTGTAGAAGCCCACCGTTGAGGGCGGGTGGCTGCGCAGATCCTGCTCGAAGTCGCCGTACGCGCCGCCCCCCAGCACATGCAAAATAATTGCGCCGTGCTTGTTGTGCGGACCGAGCCACTCAGGCCCCACAGCAAACATGTACTGCGCCACAAACGGCCCCTGAATGCTCACCGTATTCGGCGCAGCGCCGCTGGTGCCCAGGTAGGAGCGGAACGTGCCTTCGAGACGCCAGTGCCGGGAAAGCAAGTAGCTGCCACTCAGGTCCAGTCCGCCCAGGTTTGCGCCCTCGGTCAGGATGGGCCCGGCATGAATATGCCCATAGGCCGCGCCGACCGAGAAATCGAAGAGGTTGTCGTAACGCACGCCAGCGAGCGGATCGACAGCGATGTAAGCCGGCTGAGGCACGTTCACCGGAGCCTGCACCACAGGCGGCGAAGAAGAGGAGGACGACTGGGCCGAGGCCGAGGCTGTCATCGCCGCGCAGAGCACAAGCCCGGCTACGGCATTCATGGCAAAAGAACGTACTTGGAAACGCATCATTTTAAGATTACAGGACCGCGCCAAGGAGGGACAATGTGCGGCAAGGAGTTTGACCGTCATTTGCGCTTAAGGAGAGCAGGAATCCGCCCACCGGGCGTAGAGCAGATACCGCACTGTCTTGGTCACCTCAGAGCTGGTAACGGCCCAGCCCGGCGCCGATTCCGGGTCCGGCCCCAGCTCCGGAGCGCCATGCCCGCGCCAGTCGATTGCCAGCTCGCGCGGCAGATCGTTAAAGATCATTCCCGCCCGCGGCAGGTGATATTTGCTGGTAATTACCTCCGCCGAGCGCCAGCCGTTCTGTTTCATGATCCGCGCGGAGTAGCAGGCGTTGTCAATTGTGCTCAGGGCCCGCGGCTCCAGCACGATGGCCGATTGGGGCACGCCCTGCGCACGGGCCACGCGGGCCATCGATTCGGCCTCGACGATGTTGTTGTGCGCCGCGCCTCCGGTCAGGATCAGCCGGGGAGCGATGCCGCGCTCATACTCATGGACGCCCTCGCTTACCCTGGCCAGTTGCTCCGGCGTGGGGTTGCCGTCGCTGTCGGCTGGGTAGCCGAGCACAATAATGGCGTCAAAATGCGTGGCTGCCGTGTTGCCTTTGGGTGCGAAGACGCGCGCCAGCACTGCCCAGACCAGAAAAATCATTACCGCCAGCGCACCGGCGGTAATCCAGCGGATCAAGCGGGGTTGGGGCCCAGATCGGATTCCGGACCGTGCCGCGCCGTGCCGGGAGGAACGCCGCCTGGGGGTTTGCCCTGCGAGTTGCCGTGGTTGGGGAGTCAAAACTAAAAGGCCTCTTCTTCCACTTTAGCTTGCGGAGAAAGAGGCCGTCTCAATACGTTGCTGCTTAGTCGAGTTTCAGCGCCTCGCCCCATTCTCCGAAGACAAACTCACTCAGCTCTTTGCGCTTGCGCGGAGTGGTTTCCTGCTGCTGCTGATGTTCATTGAGAAGCGAGGGGTCGCCCTGGTAGCCGAGGGCTAAGGCTGCGCCGAGATGGAATTCCGCGGGGATGCCAAGGAGTTGCCGCGCCTTGTCTCGGTCGTAGCCGCCCATCTGGTGAGCTTCAAGGCCGAGGTCTGCCGCCTGAAGGACGAGCATGGCGGCAGACTGGCCAAGATCGTAGACGGCGGCTCCATTGGTGGCGCCTTTTGAATTGAGGGTGTTGGCGAGGCCGATCATCAGCACGGGAGCTTTACCTGCCCAAAGCTGGTTGAATTCAACCAGCGAGCTGAGGATCTTCTCGTAGGTCTCCGATCCCTTGCGGCCCACAATAAAGCGCCACGGCTGCTCATTCGAGGACGAAGCCGTCCAGCGCACAGCCTCAAAGATGGTCTTCAGGTCGGCATCGCTTACCGGCTTGTCAGAATAAGCGCGAGGGCTCCAGCGGCGCAGCACCGCCGGGATCACTCCGTCATGTGCGGGGGCCTGCTTCAACTGCTTTACTTCATCGGCGGAAAGAGTCATTGGGAATTTGCTCCTGAATTAGAGGGTAAAGATATGAGATCGTATTGTTTTGGATTGCTCGGGCAGGCCAGGGATTCGGAAAACCTAGCGGCCATTCCTTGTGCCTTGCCGTCTATTTCAATGGAATTGAATCATCCTGGACGCCCGCCCGTGATGAAACGCCTCGCTTTATTACTAACAGCTTTTTTGCCGGTATCTCTCGCCGCGCCCGCGTGCCATGCCGCCGACGCCAGGCTCCAGTCGCCGTGGGATGGCCGTGCCGTTGCTCTGACCGATGCGCCTTACAACTGCCCTGAGCTGCCGGCGCTGACAAAGACGATCGACGCCGAGGGCTACTACATCGACGCAAACCACTCCGTCATCGATCCCGCTAAAAAGAAGGCTGAAGAAGATGCCACGGCAGGGCCGACGCATCTGGGCCAGTTCGTCACGCAGGCGGCTGACGATTATCTGAGCAAGGGCAGCCGTGCCGCCGTCACCTGCGCTTACAGCCTGCTTACCGCAGCCGCGCAGGAGGATGCCATGACCGGCGTGCAGCCCACCGGCCAGTCCCATTATGTGCAGAAATGGCTGCTCGCCGGAACCGGCATGGCGTACCTCAAGATTCGCGATACCGGCGTGGGAACGCCCGATCAGGACAAGGCGATCCAGAAGTGGTTTGAGAAGATTGCCGGGCGCGTGCGCGATTATGTCGATGGCCAGCGCCGGAATCCACACAGCGACGCGTGGAACAATCACGGCTACTGGTCGGGGCTTGCTGTTGCCGCGGCTGGAATTGCGAATAACAACGCGAGCGATCTGCATTGGGGCATCTCCGCAGGCAAGACCGGCATTGATGAGATTTCGCCCGTCGGCGTGCTTCCGCGTGAGCTTGAGCGGGCAGGTATGGCGCTGCATTACCATCTCTACGCGCTTGCGCCGCTGGTGATGCTGGCTGAGCTGGGCCGCGTGAACGGCATCGATCTCTACAGCGAGAATCACAATGGTATTCAGCGATTGGCGCAGCTATGCGAGGCCGGGTTGCAGCATCCGGAGATCTTTCAGAAATCCACCGGGGTGGCACAGAAGGTGTCGGACAAAATCTCCGGGGCCGATATAGGCTGGGCTGTGCCGTATGTGAAGCACTATCCCGATCCGCAGCTTTCCGCGTGGATCGCCCAGGCTGAGACTACGCGCTTCTGGCAATGGGGTGGTTTGCCGCCGGAGTAGCACTTCAGCGTTCCTCTGACGCCTTGTAGACAAAGACGCCGCCCATCACCGTCAGCGCGGCAATCGTCAGAAGGACCAGCCAGGGAGCCGGAGTATTCTGCCACGCTTCTGGCAGCATGGCGGAAATATGAAGCGCCGATGGCAGCTCCGCCACCGGCCGGAGCCAGCCCGCGCCGGAGCGCGAAGCCATAGCCACGCACGCCATTGCAGCTACAAGCCCTAGTGCAACCGCAAAGACCTGCGCCGCTACCAGCGGGCGGTTCACCTGCTTGAGAGCCGCGTTCCGCTTGCGAAGCTGCGCGCGCCACCAGAGGACTCCGGGGGATTCGAGGCGGGCTTGTACTGAAGCGACGGCGCGCTCCCGCTGAAAGGCCTGCGTCACGGAAGTCAGATCGCGGCAGGAGGCGCACTCGGCCATGTGCGCGCGTGTCTCCGCTGAGGCCAGCGCGGGCCACTGGCCGCGCTTGAGCAGCTCGGCCACATCTTTTTCATGGATGCAGTTTCGAATGGTCATTGCATCCTTCCCGCGGTCTGATCCGTGGCTCGATCCGTGATGAGCCGCGCTACCTTACGCCGCGCGCGGAATAACAGCAGCCGGATGCTTGCCGAAGCCAAACCCGTCACCTCAGCGATTTCACGGTGCGAATAGCCCTCCGCGTATGCCAGCCACAGCAGTTGCCGCTCACGCGGGCGCATCTGCTTGAGCGCGGGGCCCAGCATCATCTCCGTCTCAACCTGCGCTGAAGTTCCATGTGCAGAGAAATGTTCTTCCGGTACTTCGTCCATGGATGTTGCGCGCGGCTTTCGCCAGTAATCTTTCATCAGGTTGGTGGCAATGCGGAAGAGATACTTTCGCGACGCCACTTCGCCATCCAACTCGGCGTCCGCGCACAAGAAGCGCATGTAGCTTTCCTGGAGCAGATCGTCAGCCAGAGCCGCATCGCCGGAGACCCGCGCCAGGTACGCCCAGAGCGGCCGCGCGGAGCGCTCATAGAACGCGGCGAAGGCGTCATTCTGCATGGCGGTTGCGGGCGTTGCTACCGCATCGCCCGCAAGTGCATTCGAAATGGTCGCGTCTAGTCTCATAGAGTCGGGTCTCATCGGCCTTTGCTTCTTCCCAATCGGCGCCATGGTGATTGTCCATGACACTTACTGTTCAGTACCTGTACGGCTATCCCGACCCGGCATCAGGCCCAACCGCCCGGCCAGAGCCCATGTGAGTCCTGATGAAAGGATAAATCCAATTCCCGGCATCAGCGTAACTACGCCCAGCACCAGCATTGGTGTGTGGTAGTCCGCACGCACGTTGCGCAGCAGCAGGAAGCCGATTCCCAGGAGGATCATCACCACGCCAATCTGCAGGGGTGTGAGCACGCGCGCCACGGCATTGGGCATAGGGTCCTGCGCGGCATGGAGCGGGATGGGGGCGGCCTCCAGGAATTTTCTTCCCGCCTCAGTCTCCATGTATCCGGACAGTTCCTGCGTGGTGGCGAACCTGTCGATGATGCGGCCGTGGACTTCGCTCTGGAGCTGGAAGGTGCGGCTCCAGCGGCGGTTCTCGATGAACAGACGCACAATCCAGCCTGCGGCGATGACAAACGCTATCATGGCCAAAACCGGCGGAAGGTCACTTAAAAAATTGTCGAAGCCTGAACGCGGAGCCTGCATGCGGTAGACCTCGGGCCACACCGCGCGCTCCAATGCTTCATCCGGGCTGTCGTCATGCGCGTTAATGTGCGTAAAGAGATAGAAATCCGGATTGCGCGCGATCTCAGGATGCGTTGCCATAAATGCCGCCAGTTGCGGATTGTTGCGGCTCACGTAATCCTGGTTGGCCAGCAGCGAAGGGTCGCGCGAGATCACGGTTGTCAGCGTGGGGCTCAGGCGCAGCAGCTCAATGAGCTGGCGCTGCGTTGTGGCTACTTCTTTATCGCTTGGCACAGGCGCCGCAACGGCTGCAGGCGGCTGCGGCGCTGCCGGTTTGGCAGGATGCGTCTGCACGGCGATTGCGCAGGGCGCGAATGCTGCGAGCAAAAGGCAGCAGGTGAGGAGGTTACGGCGAATCGGCATGGTCTGGTCCCCTTAGGTGAAAGAGCGTTGCGAAGATCTTCTATCTCCACAACGGACCAGATGGGGAATGGTTAACAGAGGGGAGCATTCGGCATCACGCGCCTCCGGCAATTTACGGGATTTTCGCTGGAGTAGTGACTGTCAGAACTTTGCGGTTACGGTAAACGCCTGCGCCGTGGCTGTGACAAGCTGTATCTGCCCGTGCCCCGGATTCTTTTCCTTGCGCAGAGCAATCAGGCCATAATCTGCCAGCGCCTTCACATCCCGGTGCACGGCGGCACGCTGGCGCTTCAGCGTCTTCGCGAGCTCAGAGATCGACCGCGGAGTCTCTCGCGCCGCTTCAATCAGCCGAATGCGCTCGGGCGTAATGCAGGAAAACAGGTCAATCGGGCTCTCAAAGGTGATCCGCTTCTCCGGCCGGATGCGCTCGCCTGCCGTAAGCCGCACTGCCCGCGCCCTCTTGCGTGCCCACATCTCCTCAAAGCTCTCAACGCCGACAATCGTCTTCATGCCTGCTCCTTCAATTCGTTCAGTTCCCACATAAACCTATCGAACGCAGCGGTATAGTCGTGAAACTGCACCCTTTCCGACTTCCCCATCCAGTGCCGCTCGTGAAAGCCGTGTGCATTGTCGTATCCCAGTA
Organism: Occallatibacter sp.; assembly: GCF_049510455.1. GTDB lineage: Bacteria > Acidobacteriota > Terriglobia > Terriglobales > Acidobacteriaceae > Telmatobacter. The sequence goes on from NZ_JBEKYX010000086.1 coordinate 8,387, forward strand.
CGCGACCGTTGTCTTCCTGGTTCAGCCCAAAATGAATGAACGCAAGGTTGTATTTCACAACAACGCCGTTCTCGTCGTGAAACACCTCTTCGCGGAAGATGCCCGTGCTGCCCGACCGGCATCGAACCACAAATTCTTCGTCCACTACCTTCGTCAGAACCCGCCGGGGACGTCCTGGGATCATGGCGCAAGCATAGCAGATGAAACAAAAATTCTCTCATCTGAAGAGAAACATCCGAGGGTTTATCATCAGAGATGGCGTGTGCCCGTTTGGGTGCATCTGAGATATTGTCCGGTGCGTGCAGGTTCTTCTTTCTGCGCGGGCCGGTATTTTCTGTGAAAGTGCGGATTTCTAAAGTGATACGAGCGAAGACGGCAGTGGTGCTGGGCGCCCAGTGGGGCGACGAGGGCAAGGGCAAGATTGTAGACGTGTTGAGCGACGGCTTCAGCGCCGTGGCGCGCTACGCCGGCGGGCATAACGCCGGCCACACCGTCATTATCAGCGGCCAGAAATTTGTGCTTCAGCTCATTCCCTGCGGTGTGCTGCGCCCCAATTGCATGGGCATCATCGGCAATGGCGTTGTGCTCGATCCCATCGCGTTTCTCAAGGAAGTGGCCCGCATTCGCGAGCTTGGCGTGGATGTGGACGCGCAGCTACGCGTCTCGAATCGCGCGCAGGTGATTCTGCCCTACCACCGCATGATTGAGCTGGCTGCCGAGAGCGCACCGGGACGCCAGAAGATCGGCACCACCAGCCGCGGCATTGGCCCCGCGTATGAAGACAAGATGGCCCGCAGCGGTCTGCGCATTGTTGACCTGCTGAATCACGATCTGCTGAAGACGCACATCGAGGCCGCCTGCGCGGAAAAGAACGCCATTGTGCATGCTCTCTACGGCACTGAACCGCTGGACCCGCAGAAGATGTTTGACGAGTACGCCGCGGCAGCCGAGCAGGTTCGCCCCTTTGTGGTGGATGGCGCGCGCATGCTCAACGGCATCATCAAAGACGGCGGCAGCGTGATGTTTGAGGGCGCGCAGGGCACCATGCTCGACATCGACCACGGCACCTATCCGTTTGTGACCTCATCCTCGGCCACGGCGGGTGGCGCGGCAACCGGAACCGGCGTGGGGCCGACGAATATAGGCACGGTGATCTCCGTGACCAAGGCGTATGTGACGCGCGTGGGCGAGGGTCCGTTCCCGACGGAGATTCACGACCCCATCGGCGACCATCTGCGCGCGCGCGGCAACGAGTACGGCGCGGTCACCGGGCGTCCCCGGCGCTGCGGCTGGCTGGACATTCCGCTCTTGCGCTACTCGAATACCATCAACGGCGCGGAGTGGCTTGTGGTGACCAAGATGGACGTTCTCGATGAGCTGGACGAGATTCCCATCTGCATCGGCTATGAGATTGACGGCAAAGTTACGGACGAAATCCCTGCCGACGTGCATGGTCTGGAAGCCATCAAGCCTGTTTACACCAGGTTGAAGGGCTGGCAGAGCTCCACGGAAGGCATTACGGACTTTGAAAAGCTGCCCAAGGCTGCGCAGGAGTATCTCCGCTTCCAGGAAAAAGAGAGCGGGGCAAAGATCGGCATGGTTTCCACAGGCCCGGATCGCGACCAGACGATGATTCTTCCGGAATTTGCCGGGGTTCTGAAGGAAATCCACCGGTGAGGAGCTTCCTGGGGTACGATTACTGAGCCTGCCTTCAGAGCATGGAGGCTGACCACCTGACAGGAGCTGACTGCCTGCAGGATCAACAGGAATCCTACCCATGATCAGCTTCACCGTTCGCATGACTTTTTCCCCGGAGGACCGCTCCGAAATCGCGGAGATTCTTCGTGCCTTGACTCTCGCCTCGCGCGAGGAACCCGGCTGCGCCACATACGTTCCGCACGCGGTTTACGGCGATCCCGACACCATCATCATCTATGAGCAGTACACGGGCCAGGAGGCGCTTGAAGCCCATCAGCAATCGGCGCACTTCAAGCGTTACGCCGTAGGCGGGCTCTACCAGAAGATGCGGGAGCGGGTCCGCGAAGACCTCGTCGCTCTGGCCTGATTTGCGCGCCTCTGCTGCCATTCCGCTTCCGGAAGCGTCTTAAATTTCGGTATCCGTGTGCGCCGCGAAAACAACACATTGACCTCTGACGCGATTCAAAGCTACCATCCGGTACGGCCTATGCCACAGAAGCGCGCCCACACTCTCTCGTACTGGAGCAGCCTGGCGGTAATGGCTGCCCTTTTTGCCGTCTTCCAGGCCCACGCGCAGCCGACCAAACCTCAGACCCCCAAACCGGGTATGCCGCTCTCTGAGCGCCACGAGAGCAAGCATGAGATTGACAAGCTCGAGGAAGCCTGGCGCACCGCTGCTCTAAAGCACGACGCGACAGCCATGACGGGACTGCTCTCAGACGACTACATCGGCATCACGGCCAACGGAACCCTGCAATCCAAGGACGAAACCCTGGCTGCCCTGCGCAAGGGCACCACGCAGTTTACCCAGACGGATCTCTCCGACCGCAAAGTGCGGTTTTACGCGCGGACGGCCGTGGTCACCAGCCGCGCAGAAGTAACGGGCAGCAGCCCTGGCGGCGACATCACCGGCAGCTTTCGTTACACACGCATTTATGTCCGCGACTCCAAGGGCGCGTGGAAGATCGTCAGCTTTGAAGCCAGCCGAATCCGCGAGGGCGGCGACAAGAAATAGCCGTTCCCGTTCCGCCGCCGCCGCAAAAATACTCCGGATTTTTTGGTGCCGCCGTGCATGGAATCGCATAAGATTCTGAGTGCGGGGCGGCGGCCTGTATTTATGCTGGCTGTGATTGCTCCGGGGACACAGAGCATCTCGGATTCGGAAGCGTGCCTGAACTCCGAGCCACGACTGGAAAACTTATGCGCCATACGAAGCGTTATCTCGGGACGCTGCCGGCTTTTGCCGCAATGCTCCTTCTTCCTCTTGCGCTGCCTGCGCAACAGGCTCAGCCGCAAGCCGCTCCGCCCATCCCGCCGAACATAGAGATTCTGAAGCTGGTGCAGAACGGCATGGCGGAGGCCGTGGTGGTCAACAAGATTAAATCGCTCGCCGGAAAGCTCGATACTTCTGCCGAGGCGTTGATCGCGCTCCAGAGGGCCGGAGCGACCGAGGCCGAGCTGGCGGCCATGACTGCGCCACCTCCGCCTCCGCCGCCCCCTGCTGCGCCTCCACCGCCGCCGCCGCCGCCGCCGCCACCACCTCCACCTCCTCCGCCGCCTAAAAAAAGCGGCTTAATGAAGCTCTTCGGCGGGGGCAGCGCTCCGAAGGCTCCACAGGCTCCGCAAGCACCAGCCGTTGCTGCTCCGCAGTTGCCGCAAGCGCCCGCGGTACCGGCAGCCCCGGCGGTGCAGGTTCCGGCGGTGCAGGCACCCGCAATTCAAGCTCCGTCGGTGCAGATGCCTTCCGTGCAGGCTCCGGCAATACAGGCACCCTCCGTACAAGCACCGGCCGTGAAGGCTCCTTCGGCCTCTCCAACCGCGCCGCCCTCACCGGCGGCTGTGGCCGGGCCTGCCACGCCCGCGGCAGCCGCCGCTTCCCCAACGCAGCCGCCCGCTCCAGCTCCACCGGCATCGGTTACAGCTACTTCAGTTCCGGCCTCCGCGCCAGCGGCTTCCGGTACTGGAGCAGGAGCTGCATCCACTCCTGCACCGTCACAGCCGGCGGCTCAGGTACAGCCAGCCGCGGCCGGTTCCGGTTCCGCAAGCGCGCCGGTGCAGTACATTCCGGCACTCTCCGCCACCTGCATCAAGATGGACTTCAACGCGCCCTACCACGCGAACCAGTACTTCAATAATTGCGGCCAGAATGTCTATCTGCAGGTCGTGCATCCGGGCGGGCAATCCTTCGCGCTGGACCCGTTGAGAACCGACAAGCCCGCAGGCACGGGCCTCGACAAGGAAGATTACACCCGGTTCGGCTCGCCCACGCTCTTTGTCTGTCCGGACGGGTATCTTCCGGTCGATATCAACGGAAACGCGATCTCGAAGCCGGTGTCCGATTACAAGTGCCGCAGTCGGTAAGGCTTTTACAATCTCTCTATGCCTGAGCTGCCTGAAGTAGAAACCATCGCCAGCGGCGTGCATGCGCGCGTGCAGGGTGACCGCATTGTTGAGGTCTGGCTCGGCAGCCACAAGGAGCCGTTCAAAACCAGTCCGATCAAGCAGGCGAAAGGCCTTGAAGGCCGCCTGTTCCTGTCCGTGCGCCGCACCGGTAAACACATTGTCTGCGAGCTGGGGGAGATGCCCTCCGGGCCGGCAACTTCCCAGTGGATTGTCCACCTTGGCATGACCGGACGCCTGCTGGTCACTACGCCGGACGCCGAGCTGGCTCCGCACACCCACGCGCGCCTGCGCCTCCAGAGCGGCAAAGAGATACGCTTCGTCGATCCGCGCCGCTTTGGCCGCCTGGAGTTTCGCGACCTGCTGCGCGGCACAGCCTTTACCGCCGCCGGTTCCGAGCCGCTTGCCATTACTCCAGAGGAATTTGCCACCCTGTTTCGTCATCGCAAGCTCGCCATCAAGGCCGCACTGCTGAATCAGTCGCTGCTCTCCGGCGTGGGCAACATTTATGCCGATGAAAGCCTCTTCCGCGCCGGGATTCGCCCGCGCCGTCAGACTGGACGCCTCACCCGCGCCGAGCTGGACCGCCTGCACGCGGCCTTGCAACAGGTTCTCCGCCACGCGATCGAGCTTGGGGGCTCGTCCGTCTCCGATTACGTTGATGCCGAAGGCGTCCGCGGCTTTTTCCAGCTTGAGCACTGCGTCTACTCCCGCGAAGACCAGCCGTGCCGCCACTGCGGAACGCCCATTCGCAAGATCATCGTCGCAGGGCGCGGCACCCACTATTGCCCTACATGCCAGCGCTGAATCGCATACTGCGCATAAAGAATCTATGATTTTTTGAAATCTACCCCCTGCAATTCTCCAGATTTCAGATCAAACCAGCTCCGTGAATCTCGTAAACCGTTGAAATGATTGATTCGATAGAACGGCATGGAAATTGCTTTATGTAGGGTGCCAGTGATGAATGGCCGCCAGGGGGCGAAGTCCTCCGAAGCGCCATAAAAACTGAGCCCGCAAGAGATGCCGCCCAAGAGCAGGCACCTGCAGGAGCTCAGAAGAGACCGGGGCTGAAGGCCCTGTGCAGCGCATTCGGGAGGCCAGTGACTAGCGCCACTCCAGATTTGGAGTGGCGCTTCGCATTTGGGGCAAAAATTTCCCTTGCAGGCATTGCTTCCGCCACTTGCCAGTCTTTGCAGTCGGGAGTAGTATCGAATTTGCCGATCAGAGCGGCTGATGCCAGCCTACCCCTTTAGCGGGCAGAGCGAGTTCGCCGCAAAGCAAGGAAACTTCGTCAGAATCCGGTGGACCTGTTCAAGTCACCGGCAAGCGAATTCTCCCCATTCAGATCAGGCATGATTGATCAAAGGCAAGAGGCGCGTCCAGTCAGGCAGCCGCTCGCCAAGGCAGCTTCAGGGGAAACGCATGGCATAAGCTGCCGCGCGGGAACAGCTCTGGTAGCAGCATGTTGGATTCGATAGAGAGGAGCCAGCCGCACGCAGCGAGTGCGCCGGTTCCAGGCAACGAACAGGTGGACATCTACGTATAGTTCTGGGAAGGAAGCCGTCGTGGCAAAGTGCGGAGTTAAACTCCGTGCCACGCCCTTATCATGCCTGTCTCCTCTGCGGGAGACGCCAGGCACGGCTGCTTCCGCGTACCGGGCATTTCGGATGAATCCCATCGCTACAGTGAAGACAAACTTACCCCGGGCATTCATGATTTCAATAACAAACTGTCAGGAAGTATACGCATGACAACAGATTCGACGCAGCCCCAGACCGACATGGGGCCAGTCTCGGCCACAGCGCCGGGCCAAGTGCAAAGCCAAGGCCCGGCTCAGGGGCATCGCCGGCGGCGACGGCGGCGCAAGAACAAGACCGGCCCCGCCGCACCGCAAGGCCAGCAGCAGCCTCAGCAACAGTCCCAGGCTCCCAAGCCCCAAATGCATAGCTCTCCGCAGGGCGCGCCCATGGGCCAGTCTCAGGGCGATGGCGGACGACGCAAGAAGAAAAAGAAAAAGTTTTTTGAGGGCAGAACTGGCGGCGCGCCGCGTCCGGAGCCGGGGAACAGCATTGCGCCTCAACACGGCGGACAGAACAAGCGCAAGAACAAGCAGCGCGGCCCGCGCGAGTTTGTGGGTCCCATGGACCACAGCTACCGCGTCGTGAATGGCAATGTGGCGGATGGCCCGGCCTCCACCATTCAAATCGCGAATGGCGGAGCGGCTTACCATCATACCGACCTCTACGACCACACGCCTCCGCCGACAGTGCGCCATGACGCGCCTACGCGCATCTTCTGCTTCATTGAGGATCTGTTCTTCCTGGCCAAGATTCAGGAGACTGCGCGCAAGCTGGGCGTCAAGGTGGAGTTTGTCAAGGGCGAGAAGGAAGTGGTTACCCGCCTCTCCGAACTGGCCGAAGCCGACCGGCCGCGCCTGATGGTCTTTGACCTGAACAACGCCAACGCCAAGCCGATGACGCTGATTCCCAAGTTCAAGACGAAGTTCAAGAAGTCGACCTCCATCATCGGCTTCCTCTCGCACCTGCAGGGCGACCTGAAGCTCAAGGCCACGGAAGCCGGCTGCGATACCGTCATGCCGCGCTCGGCCTTCTCGCAGAGCCTGCCGAACCTCCTCCGCCGCTACGGTCTGGAAGAGGACGAAGAGCACATGCCGCAGCCGATGTAAGCTAAGGTCATATTGCGATGAGTGAAATCATCTTTGAAGTGCGCGAAGACGAAATTGACGGAGGCTACACAGCCTCCGCTCTCGGTTATGGAATTGACACTCAGGCAAATACCATTGAGGAGTTGCGCGCAATGGTGAAGGATGCCGTGAAGTGCTATTTCGACGAGTCTATGCCGGCGCCGAAGATCATCCGCCTCCACTTTGTGCGGGATGAAGTTCTGGTTCAGTGAGGCTGCCTCGTGACATTGATGGAACTCGCCTGGTAAAAGCATTGCGTGTAATGGGCTATGAAGTCTCGCGCCAGACAGGATCACACATCCGCGTAACAACACAGCGCGATGGCGAGTTCCATGAAGTTATCCCTCATCACGATCCAATCAAGGTCGGAACGCTGGCAAGTATTCTCAAGCGCATTTCCGCACACCACGGCATCATCGTAGATCAATTGCTTGAAATATTGGACCTGTGACGTACTGACACGAAGATTGCCTTAAATCAGCTCTGTCTTCCCCTGCTGACTCAGTTCCTTCACAATCTTGCCTACATCCTGCGAGTGATCGCGGTGCGCGATCAGCAGCGCGTCTTCGGTATCCACGATGACGAGGTTTTCGACGCCCACCAGCGCCACAAATTTTCGCGGGCTGTAGATGTAGTTATTCGCGCCGTGAATCGTCAGATGGCCGTCCGTATCAGCCACGTTGCCGTCGCCGTCGCCGCGCAGCCGCGTCTCCAACTGATACTCGTATAGAGAGGCCCAGGAGCCGAGATCGTTCCACGCAAACTCCGCCGGCAGGCAGTAGAGGTTCGACTTATGCTCGCCTTTTGCCGAACGCGGCTCCAGAATCGCGTAGTCCACCGAGATGTTCTCGCACCTGGGGTAAAGCTCCGCAAAGACCTTTTCGAACTTTGGTGTGCCGTAGGCCGCGGCAATCTCTTCCAGCAGCGGCGCTGTCTCCGGAACGTGCTCGCGGACGGCGTTGGCCAGCGTGCGCGCCGACCACAGAAACATTCCGGAGTTCCAGTAGTAATTTCCCGCCGCAATAAACTCTTCGGCCTTCATCAGGTTTGGCTTCTCAGTAAAGCGACGCACGCGCAGCGTGGAGTCATCCCCGGCCAAGTCGCCAGTTTCAATGTAGCCGTAGCCGGTCTCCGGCCTGGCCGGCTCAATGCCCAGCACGACCATATTCGCCCCGGCAGCGGCAAGCGCAATGCCTCGCTGCAGAATCTTCAGAAAGCGCGGCTCGTCGCCAATCACATGATCCGATGGGAAGATGCCAAGCACGGCGTCAGGATTATCCTTCTCGATCAGGAATGCTGCCAGGCCACACGCCGGAGCGGTGTTCCGCGCCGCAGGTTCCTGCACAATCTGCGATGCCGGCACGCCCTTGAGCTGATCGGCAATCTCCCCGGCCAGCAGCTCATTGGTAATGACCCATGTGTGCTCCACGCCGCTCAGCGGCTTGAGACGCTCCACCGTCTGCTGAATCATCGAGCGCTCGCCGTCAAGAGCCAGCACCTGCTTTGGGTGCGCACGCCGCGAACGCGGCCAGAAACGAGTACCGCTACCCCCGGCCAGAATTACAGGACGAAAATCGATAGTCTTTGACATGGAAGTCACATTCTCTATGCGTAATGCAGGATTGTCTAGTAAATGTAACCGCTACGTATACAACTTCTTTATTTTTCGAGTTTTTCCGAAGTTGCAAGCGCCCCTTGCAGCTCTTCTCCACTGTAGGGATTATGAAATGCTTCCGACGCGTGGCTGAGCCTGCGTCGGGCTCGCATTGGCCTGGACAGCCAGTCCTAGCCGAGATTTTGAAGAAATTCCGCCATACGGCGCGTGCCTTCGTCGATGCTCTCCCTGGTCACCGGGTAGGAGAGGCGGATGTGCTCGCTGGTGCCGAATGCCTCGCCTGGCACCGTTACCACGTGCGCCTCATGCAGCAGGCGCGTGGCCAGCTCTGTGGCAGACTGGATGCCGCCCTTGCCGATAAACGCGCCGATGTTGGGATACACATAGAATGCGCCTTCGGGCTTGGTGCATGTCACGCCCGGAATCTCCGTCAGCTTTTTCAGCATGTAATCGCGCAGTTGGATAAACTCAGCGCGAAATTCGCAGACGCAATCCTGCGGTCCCGCAAGCGCCGCAATCGAGGCCTTCTGCACGATGCTCGTCGCATTCGAGGTGGACTGCGACTGCAGCTTGCTCAGATTTGCAACCACCTGCTTTGAAGCCAGCGCGTAACCTGCGCGCCAGCCCGTCATCGAGTAGGTCTTTGAGAGCGAGCCGAGAATGACGAGATGCTCTTTGGCCCATGTGTAGGAACCGCCGGAGACGCAGCGGCCCGCATAGTTGAGGTACACGTAGCACTCATCGAGCAGCAGGAAAATTCCGCGCTCATGCGCCAGATGCACAATGCGCTCCAGGTCCTGCGCGCTCATCACGGAGCCTGCCGGATTCGAGGGCGAATTCAAAATGATTGCCTTTGTCTTTGGCGTGATCGCCTTCTCAATTGCATCTGCCGTGATGCGGAAGTTTTCCGCCTCGCTGGTTTCGAGGAAGACCACCTTGCCGCCCGCATACTGAATGATGTCCTTGAAGCTCACCCAGTACGGCACCGGCAGAATCACCTCATCGCCGTGATCCACGAGAATCTGGATCGTATTGAAGAGCGC
>NZ_JBEKYX010000087.1:0-17471 GCF_049510455.1 Occallatibacter sp.
TCGCCAAACTCAAACTCTTCCGAGGTATCGCCACCCGCTACGACAAAACCGCCAGGAACTTCCTCGCTGCAATACACCTCGCCGCTTCTACTATATGGCTCATTTGATGACACGCCCTAGGACGTAGCAGCCAGCCTTTTCACAACTCTTTCCTTCCCCAGCGCCATCATCACCGCAAACAAGCTCGGAGCCACTCCCTGCCCGGTCAGCGCCACACGCGCGCCGTTAATCAGCACGCCGGCTTTCAAGCCTTTCTCTTCGGCAAAGCCCCGCAGCACAGCTTCGGTTGAAGCCTCGGTAAACTCCGTCGCCGCAGCATACCGTGCGCTCAACTCCTTCAGCAGCGCCGGTACATCGCCCGTCAAAAACTTTGCCGCAGCCGCTGAATCGATCTCAAACTCATCCGCAAAATACGCCCGAAACGCCGTCGCAAAATCCTTCAGATTCCGCGCCCGCGGCTTCAACAGTTCAATCGCCTGTGCGATCTCAGTCTCGCTCCGCGTGGGCATAAATTCGGCCTGCTTCCACTCTTCTTCAATCAGCGGCAACAGCAAATCTACGGGATACGCGCGAATGTACTCCGTGTTGAACCACGCCAGCTTGTCATTATCAAAGACCGCATTGGATTTCGAAATGCCGCTCAGCGAAAATAGCTTCACCAGCTCATCTGACGAAAAAATCTCGCGGTCTTTCCCGTTTTCATCCTTAATCCCGCCCGGCGTCCAACCCAGAAGGGAAAGAAAATTCCGGAACGCCTCCGGCACAATCCCCAACTCCTTGTAGCTGATCACGCTCGTCGCGCCATGGCGCTTTGAAAGCCGCGTCTTGTCAGGCCCCAGGATCAACGGCACATGCGCAAATACCGGAAGCTCCGCGCCTAGCGCGCGATACTGCAGCACCTGCTTCGGCGTATTCGAAATATGATCGGCCCCGCGAATAATATGCGTCAGCCGCATGTCAATGTCATCCGCCACCACGCTCAGGTGGTATGTCGGAATCCCATCCGACCGCAGTAGCACAAAGTCCTCAATCTCGGCATTCGCAAACTCCACCTTGCCAAAGACCGCATCGTCAAAACTTGTCGACCCGCTCTCCGGCACAGCAAACCGAATCGCCGCAGCCTCGCCCGATGCAATGCGCTGTTGAGCATCGTCCCTGGCGATCTTCCGGCATCGCCGGTCGTACATCGGCGGCCTGCCCGCAGCCGTTGCCGCCGCGCGCCGCTGCTCCAGTTCTTCCTTCGTGCAGAAGCACGCATACGCATGACCCGCATCGATAATCTTCTGTGCTGTTGCCGTGTACAGATCCAGTCGCTTCGACTGATAGAACGGACCCTCGTCCCAGTTCAGCCCCAGCCAGCGCATCCCTTCCAGAATGCCCTCAACCATCTCCTCACTCGAGCGCTCAAAGTCCGTGTCCTCGATGCGGAGAATCATGGTTCCGCCCGTATGCCGGGCAAAGAGCCAGTTAAACAGGGCAGTGCGCGCTCCGCCCACATGCAGATAGCCAGTAGGAGAAGGCGCAAATCTAACGCGGACAGGATTGGCGCGAACAGGTTTTTCCAGTGAGGGAGTCGAATCAGGCATCGGTCAGAGTTTCCTCTTCGATGCTACCAGTTTTGATTCAGCGCCGCCCGGCCGGGATTAAATTGACCAACTTGACCAACCACGCCGGACGGCGCACAATAAAATCATCGGGAGTTCATGATGGTTGCCAATCCGCATTCAGCGCATGCTAAGCATGCCGCAAAGACCACCCGCATGATAAAGCCCATGCAGGTGAATCTCTATGAGGCGAAAACCAACCTTTCAAGCCTGGTGGAACGCGCTGCCAGGGGGGAGGAGATTGTGATTGCCAAAGCCGGTAAGCCGATGGCCCGGCTCACGCATATTGCGAGCAGTACGAGGGCATCCAGGATGCCTGGGAAGAATGCGCTGGGGATCACTTATATTGCGGACGATTTCGATGCTCCTCTGCCGGAGGAAGTCCTGAAAGATTTTGGGATCTGAGTGCATGAATCTTCTGCTCGATACGCACGTTTTTCTCTGGTGGGATACGAGTGACACGAGGTTGCCAAATGTGCTTGAGGCGGCCATTGCTCTTGCGGAGAATAGTGTCTTTGTGAGCGCCGCATCGATTTGGGAGATTTCTATCAAACGCGCATCGGAAAAGCTGAAGTTTTCCGGTTCCGCAGCAGGCGCAATCCGCGCCCATGGATTTTCAGCTCTGCCTATCTCGGTGGAACACGCGGAATGGGCTGGGGAGCTGCCTTTATTTCACCGGGATCCATTCGACCGGCTACTTGTTGCGCAGGCACAGATAGAAGGATTAACGCTCGTGACTGTGGATGAGCAGATTCTGAAGTATCCGGTTGTCCATCTTTAGGTACAAAGGTGGTCCGGCCGAACAGGTTTTTCCAGCGAGGGAGTCGAATCAGGCATCGGTCAGAGTTTCTATCAGCCTGGGCTTTACTGCTGAGGCGGCAGCGGAGGTCCGTAACCGCCCTGGTTCGGCGGACGCTGCGAAGGCCATTCTGCAAATGCAAGCACAAAGAGCGAAATCACCGTCCCGAAAGGAACAAGACACAGCGCGCAAAGCCACGGCGTGAAGCCTGCCTTTTTATAGATGAACCAGAACGGCAAGACGTACAACATCAATGTGAAGAACGAAAACACCATGAAGAGCAAAATCGATGCATCGGCTGAAAGAAATCTCCCATTACTGCCTCCCTGAAAACGGTCGCAAAGAGTGAAGTCCTGCTCTAAGTCAAATCCTCTATGTCATACACCGGCTCAATAGTCCGCTTTTTCTGCACACCATGCACGCTCGCCAGCAGATCGTCCACCACATCCTCAAGCTGCTTCTGGCTCTCAACGACCGCACTCATACTCTTCAGGTCATCTTCATCCCGCACCCGCTCCACCAGCGCCACCGCATGGCATTGCGCCACATGGTCCAGGCCCAGCCCCTCTGGAGTTTTGGCCTTGATGCTCACCTGCTCAAGCTCTACGCCCAATAGTTCCGCCACGCGCACGCGCATCTCTCCCGCAATCGGAGAAATCTTCGGCGCGGCCAGCACCAGCGTCGTGTCCACATTCACAATCCGGTAGCCCGCATGCGAAAGCTCTTCCAACGCTAGTCTCAGAAAGATCGCCGAGTCCGCATCTTTCCACCGCGCATCGCCCGGTGGAAAGAAACTTCCAATATCGCCCGCCGCCACCGCGCCCAGCAGCGCATCTGTTACCGCGTGCAGCAGCACATCGCCATCCGAGTGGCCAGCCAGACCCTCCGAATGCTCCAGCGTCAAGCCGCCAATCCGCAGCGGAACACCCGGCTTGAATGCGTGCGAGTCCCAGCCAAATCCGATCCGTGTATCCATTTTTTGCGCGTTCTCCTGAAAAGACCGGTCCAAAGGGTAAGAGCGCGGAGCGCCTGATCGAAAAAGCTAAACCGCGGGGCGCTGCCGCTGCTTCAAATAAAACTCCGCCAGCTCCAGATCGCCCGGCTGCGTAATCTTCAGATTAACCTGCGATCCGGGAACCACCGCAACCGAATGTCCCGCGCGTTCCACAACGCTTGCCTCGTCCGTGCCCGCAAAGCCGTCTTCCGTAGCTTCGGCAAAGGCTGACTGCAGCATCTTAAAGCGAAATCCCTGCGGCGTTTGCGCCAGCACCACAAACTCTCGCGGAATCGTCGCAGTTACCAGCGCTCCATGCGCCGTCCGCTCCACCTGCTTGATCGTGTCCACGGCTGGCAGCCCCACAATCGCGGCTCCGTGCTTCACTACCGCATCAATGGTGCGCTCAATCGTCGCCGCGTCAATCAGCGGACGCACCGCATCATGCACCAGCACAACGTCTTCATCTGCAGCCGGAAGCACTGCCAGCGCATTCGCTACGCTTTCCTGCCGGCTATCGCCGCCCTCAACCACGTGTACGCGGCCCTCAAAACCATATCCGGCCCCATGCTCGGCAATTTGGGCCTCGACGCGCTCAATCTCCGGCTTGCGCACAGCCACATAAATCGCCGTCACCTGCTTCACAGCCGCAAAGGCGCGCAGCGAGTGAATCAGGATCGGCAATCCATCCAGCGAAAGAAACTGTTTCGGCTGCGGCCCGGCCATCCGCGTTCCCAGCCCCGCAGCAGGAAGAATCACAAATACCTGCATAACTCGCCGAGTATAGCAGGACTCGCGGTTCAAACAGCCGTGCCTCTGCCAGGCCATCCTGCTTCACTCATTCGTCAGCGATAATCGCATCTCATTCGTGACCGCAAATCCCAGCGTTTCATACAGCGGTCTTCCCTCATCAGAAGCATGAAGCGTCACCATGCGAATTCCGCGTCGCCTCGCCTCTGCAAGGCACCTCTGCACCAGTTCCCGCGCCAATCCACGTTTCCGGTACGCTGGTTCAACAAATACATTCAGCAGATATCCGCGTACCGTACCCTCCGGGTCGAACGGGTGTGGTGGCCAGTCCAGCAGAAACATTCCCGCCGAGGCTACAGGCCGTTCCCCATCACTCGTAATCCAGCCTAGGTATCTGTTCTCCACAATCATGCGTTCCGTCCACGGAATGGAAGCGATCTCCACCGTCGTCAAGACCGCTTCATCCGCCGCATCCATAGCGGCAAACATCGCCCTGCGGTGCGCCGCAATCAATCGTGCATCTTCTGCAGTAGCCAGTCGAATTTCCATCATCGCAGTATACGAAGCTGCTGGCCTTTACGCCGTATCATCGTCTCGTGCCCTCCGCTCCGTCGCTTGCGCTCGATACCACCAATCTAACCCCCGGTCTCCGCCTGGCTGTCGGCGTCTCCGGCGGAGCCGATTCCGTAGCGCTCCTCCGCGCACTCCATCAGCAGAGCAGGGAACTGGGCCTCGTCCTCCACGTCGCGCATCTTCACCACGGCCTTCGCGGAGCCGAGGCCGACGCCGACCTCGATTTCGTCCGCTCGCTCGCCGAACGACTCAACCTTCCATTCCACTCGCATCATGTTGACACCGTTGCTGAAGCCGCAGCGCGCCCCGGCAAATCCGCCGAATCCATCGAAGAAGCCGCCCGCCGCCTCCGCTATGCGTGGTTCCGCAACCTCTCGTCCAAAGAGCAGCTCGACGCAGTCGCAACTGCGCACACCTTCGACGACCAGGCCGAAACCGTTCTGGCCAAGTTCCTTCGCGGCGCATGGACCGAAGGTTTATCCGGCATTCATCCCGTCGTTCAAGTCGAAGGGAAAATCCTGCGCCCCCTCCTTGCCGTCACCCGCACCGAAATCGAAGCCTATCTCCGCGCCCTCGACAAGCCCTGGCGCACAGACTCCTCGAACGCCGATATAGGCTTCACCCGCAACCGCATCCGCCACGAGCTTCTGCCCACACTCGAATCCTGGAATCCCCAGCTCCGCCGCCATCTGGTCCAGATGGCCACGCTTGCGCGGGACGAAGAAGCCTTCTGGGCCACTGAAACCGCCCGCCTCGCCGCTCAATTGACCCTCCCCGGCCGGCCCGTCCGCGGTGGAGGCCGCGCCAACTCCGGACCCGGCTCCGAAGGCCTCGCCCTCGACATTGCAGCCTTCATCGCCCAGCCCGTCGCTCTCCAGCGCCGCGTCCTCCGCTATGTAGCCGCTCAGTTGGGCGCCGCGCCAGATTTCCCGGCCACCGAATCCCTCCGCACCCTCGCCCTCACCGGCCGTGCCGGCCAGAAAGCCGAGTTCGCCTCCGGCCTCCGCGCCGAGCGTTCCCACCGCGAGCTGCGCCTCACCATCCAGCCCCCCGCCAGCGCGGATGAAGCCACAGAAGCCTGCCAATCCATTTCCATCCCCATCCCCGGCGTCGTCGAAGCCCCCACCTACGCCCTGCGCCTCGAAATTCGTCTTTCCAGCCCGGGACCGGTTAGTTTCAAGCCCCCAGCCACTCTCCGCCCCTGGAAGCCCGGTGATCGAGTCACCCTACGTCACTCCGCCGGTCCAAAGAAGGTTAAAGAAGTCCTGGAACGCCTGAAAGTCTCAGGCCCACAGCGCGCCCTCTGGCCCGTCCTCGACTGGCAGGGGACCATCCTCTGGATGCAGGGGGTCCAGCTCGAACCCCACCCCGGCGTTGAGGTCCTCGCCGCGCATCTGATTCCGGAAGAATATCCCCCGGAATAACACCTTTGATCCCTTTCCCCTTCCTTTCCCTCGGGAGTACAATCGGAAATACTGCCTATCCTGCGGCAGTTGCACTGTATCATCACAGGAATACGAATTTTTTGTGACAGAACAAGGCAATGCGGCGTCCTATGGATATGCAGGCGGCCGGTGTGATTTTTCTCCCCCTGTCGGGAAACGAGGGTTCTGGTGAATTCGACTGTTAAGACCATAGTGTTCTGGGTTTTCATCCTTATCTGTCTCGTGCTGCTCTACGGCGTTGTCTCCCGTAGCACTGGCCTTGGCAGCAAGGACGCCGAGAAGACATACTCCGAGCTCTATAGCAATGTTCAGCAGAACCAGGTGGAGGACGCCACGATCCAGGGCGCAGATCTCCACGGCCATCTCAAGGGTTCCAAAGACCAGTTCCACACCTATGTCGGCGCCAACTACGAAGACCTCAGGCGCGCCATGGTCGCCGCTGGCGTCAAGGTGAACCTCAAGCCGGAATCCAGCAGCATCCCGCTGCAACTGCTTCTCAACATCGGTCCCTTCGTGCTCATTGGCGCTTTCTACTTCTTCATGATGCGCCAGATGCAGTCCGGCGGAAACAAGGCTCTCAGCTTCGGCAAGAGCCGCGCCCGCCTGCTTTCCATGCAGCAGAAGAAGGTCACCTTCAAGGATGTCGCCGGCGTCGATGAGGCCAAGGAAGAGCTCAAGGAAATCATCGAGTACCTCCGCGAGCCTCAGAGATTCCAGAAGCTCGGCGGACGCATCCCCAAGGGCGTCCTTCTCGTCGGACCTCCGGGAACCGGCAAGACGCTCCTCGCCCGCGCCGTAGCCGGTGAAGCCAACGTTCCCTTTTTCTCCATCTCCGGTTCGGACTTCGTAGAAATGTTCGTCGGCGTCGGCGCAAGCCGCGTCCGCGACCTCTTCGAGCAGGGCAAGAAAAACGCTCCCTGCATCATCTTCATCGATGAAATCGACGCCGTAGGCCGCCATCGCGGCGCCGGCCTCGGCGGTGGACACGACGAGCGTGAGCAGACCCTCAACCAGCTCCTCGTCGAGATGGACGGCTTCGAATCCAACGACGGCGTCATCCTCGTCGCCGCCACCAACCGCCCTGACGTGCTTGACCCCGCGCTGCTTCGCCCCGGCCGCTTTGACCGCCGCGTTGTCGTCGGCCTGCCGGACATTCGTGGCCGCGAAGAAGTCCTTCGCGTGCATGTCAAGAAGGTTCCCGTCGCCGACGATGTGAACCTCAACATCCTTGCTCGCGGCACACCGGGCTTCAGCGGCGCCGATCTTGCCAACATGGTGAATGAAGCGGCTCTCAACGCCGCCCGCATCAACCGCAAGCAGGTCACGATGTATGACATGGAGCTTGCCAAGGACAAGGTGCTCATGGGTGCCGAGCGCAAGTCCATGCTGCTCACGGACGAGGAGAAGAAGGTCACCGCCTATCATGAGGCCGGCCACGCTCTCGTCGCCTTCCTGCGCGCCCACTCCGATCCCATCCACAAGGTCACCATCATCCCGCGTGGCATGGCTCTCGGCGTCACGGTCTATCTGCCGGATGACCGCCATAACTACACGCGCGAATATCTCGAAACCCGCCTCGCCATGCTCTACGGCGGCCGCGTCGCCGAGGAGGTTTTTCTCAATCAGATGTCCACCGGTGCCGGAAACGACATCGAAAAGGCGACTGAAATGGCTCGCGCCATGGTCTGCGAATACGGCATGAGCCGTCTTGGTCCGCTCACCTTCGGCAAAAAGGAAGAGCAGATATTCCTCGGCCGCGAAATCGCTCAGCACCGCGACTTCTCTGAGGAAACAGCCCGCCAGATCGACCTTGAGGTCCGCCGCCTCATCGACGAGGCATATCAGGCAGCACACACCCTCGTGGAGCAGAATGCTGACCCCATGCACCGCCTGGCCAGCGCCCTGCTTGAGCGCGAAACCATCGACGCCGAGGAGGTCAGAATGCTCATCGAAGGCAAGGAACTGCCTCCGGCCCGTTCCTCACTTGCCGCGCCTTCTGACGGCGGCTCGGGTACACCGCAGCAGGTCTTCAAACCAGAAGGCCGCTCCGGCGGCTCCAGCTTCCCTGAGGGCTCACCCTCTCCGGCATAAGCCAACCAAATCCATCACCCAAAGGCCGCTCACCCGAGCGGCCTTTCTGTTTTTATGCTTGCATCTCTCGCTAGCCATTCTCAATCCGCGCCTTGATATCCGAATACGCCCCCTCAATAAGTAGTCCAAGCGCCGCCGCATCGATCTCCGTTCCCGGCTTCAGTTTCACATGGCGCATAAACTTACCGCTACCCTGCAACAGCCGTGCCGGATCATGCAGCGACGCGCCATGAAAGAATCCCACATTCACATGCGAAGTAAACACATTCACATAGCCAAAGGGCGCATCACCAAAACAGGCATTCGCGCAGCCGTCGTGAAATACCTCCCGTACTTCATCGCCGCACCTGCGCATGACTTCAAACCACTCACGCGCAATCGCGCCTAGCTCTCCTTCATGCTTTTTCATCCAGGTATCAATCGCAGGATCGTGTTCAACCGTCCCATCGAATCGCAGAAGGTTCGCTTTCATCGTCTCTGTATTCCCGAACGTGTATTGTGGCGCAATGGAGCACCTGGCCAGGTTGAATTCGTTATTGGTGTGCGCCAGAACGGCGACGAGCCAATGAAACGCCTGTTGCAATGCTTGCTCCTGCGAAGCCCGCAAGGAAGGCAGAAATCACTGTCACTGGAATTGCCATGAGCAGTGTGGCTGGCGAAGCTGCCGCTTCAGTTCGGAGGCACAGGTCGGTGATCGAGTGGCCATAAATATGAGGAGATCCATTCATGCCGAGAATCGTGGGATGGATGAGATTGGCTGCCCACAGTGCCGCGAGAAGTAATTCCGGAATGAGGCCCACCAGAGAAGCTTTCACCGAAGCGACAGCGGCAGCTACCGGATGCCTGGAATAGCGAGCCACATACAGGTATCCGATGGCCAGTTCAGCGATCCAATTGATTTGAAAAAAGTGGTGATAGGCTGCTGGAGAAAGGGGTGAAAGGCTATTCGCGGCTGTCCCGATGATCAGCCGGAGCGCCAGCGCGACTCCGCCGACCTGCCACATTTCCGCATATCGGAATCTCTGCCAGGCCCCGGAGACAACTACATCTCCAAGAATCAATGGTGTGAATGGGCGGCCCGCGAGAATTGCGGATAGCTCCTCGCCATACTCCAACCGCCATGCGCGAGGATAAATACGAAGCAATAGTCGAATGATCGCGTCTTTGCTCATATTTTGCGCAGCCTCCGCAAACCGAGATTGGCCAGCTCACGCATCTTCTCCAGTTGGAACTGAAGGTGTCGCAGTCCATTTGCTGTGAGCCGATACGGCCTCTGACGTCCGCTCGTCTCACACGGCTCGATCAACCCCATCTCTACAAGCCTTGTAATTGCAGAATAGAGAGTACCCGGTCCCAGATCGACATCTGCAAAGGTCCTGATATCCACCATCATGGCGTACCCATGCTTTTGCCCTTCAGTCAGGCTCGAAAGGATGAGCAGTTCGGGATCTGAAAATGGTCCGCTTGCAAGCTTCCGCGCCATAGTACGAATTACGATATATATCCAAACGGAGGAAGTCAACGCTCGTAACTGACGTGCCGTAGTTTTTGCCGCAGAGGCTTAAAGGTATGAAGATGAGTGATTACGTCCCCCGTAACCACTCTGTAACTATTTCTTCACCTTCCCTTGATATAACTTTCTCATGGCTCTCACTGATCAGCTCTCGTCCCCCATCTCCCGCCGCGGCTTTCTCCGCCAGAGCTTTGCCTTCAGCGCACTCGCCGCACTCGGCTCAGACATCGCATTCGCTCACGCGCCGGCCAACAGCCCAGGAGCGCATGAAGTCCTCATGATCGGCGACTGGGGATACGATGACGCCGCAGCGCAAGCCCGCGTCGCCGCCGGCATGACCGCCTACGCCCGCAAAAACTCCATCCATCCTGACGCCTTCTTTCTCCTCGGCGACAACTGGTATGGCGCGCTCGACGGCGGCGTCAACTCCACCCGCTGGAAGACGAATTTCGAGGATATGTACCCAAGGGATGTCTACAACTGTCCCGCCTACGCCGTCCTCGGCAATCACGACTACCAGCGTTGGCCCGAAAGCAAAGTCGAATCCGAGCTCGCCTACGCCCGCACTCCCGGCACTCGCTGGACCATGCCCGCGCGCTGGTACACCTTCGAGTTTCCGCGCAAAAATCCGCTTATCACCTTCATCGCGCTCGACAGCAACATGCCGCACGGCAAGCCATCAACGCCCAATCCCGGCAAACTTCCTCGCGATTTCACCCTCACCCCTGAAGAGAAGGACCAGCAGCTCGCCTGGCTCACTACCGAACTAGCGCGCCCCCGCACCACGCCCTATCTCGCCGTCATCGCCCACCATCCCGTCTACTCCAACGGCCCCCACGGCGACCATGCCACTCTCATCGCAGACTGGGATCCGCTCTTTCGCAAGCACGACGTCACTCTCTACCTGGCTGGCCATGATCACGATCTCCAGCACCTGGAATTCGAGAACCACCCCACCAGCTTCTTCCTCTCCGGCGGCGGCGGAGCCGATCTCTACGACTTAAAGACCGACCCCACACATCGCGGCCCCTACGCTCAGAAGGTCTATGGCTTCAGCCAGCTCTCTATCACGCCCGATCAGCTCACGCTTCGCCATCTCGATACCGAAGGCCGCATCCTCCACGCCTTCACCAAAACCCCCGCAGGCAAAATCACGGTCAGCTAAACTTCGCTCCACATACCAAATAAAAAGGCCGCTCAGCCGAGCGGCCTTTTCAATCGCTGACATGCACTTCCTAGAAAACCCTGTACCCCACACCCACACTCAGGCCGTAAGGCTGCAGAGAAACAGAGGGACTGTTGGCAATTGCCGGATTTTGCGGAATAAACTTCGGCCAGTCCTGGTACTCAAAGTCGATCGCGCGAATGCTCCAGCGCCGGTTCACTTTGTAATCAATCGTCGCGCCAAACGCCAGGTCCGTAAAGCTCCCCGTGGTGTAGAAGTCGCCTTGGGGGAACGTCATCTTCGCTTCACCGATCAACACCTTGCCGAAGCTCTCGAATTTGCCGAACCGCTTGATTGGCACTCGCGGCCCAATCAGATAGTTGCTCTGGTTCTCCCCGAAAAGGCTGTTAAAGCGCATCCAGCGCCCTTCAGCCTCGATCTGAAACCAGTGTGTGAAGTGCACGTCCACATACACGCCTGGTCCAACCAGCGGATAGTTCGTCGCATAATTCGGATCAAACCCCGACGCAATCGCCCCGGCCGTCAAGGACAGTTGTCGTCCTTGAGCCGCTTCCACAGCCTGCGCCCCGGCTGGAATTGCCGCGCACGCCATCAGGCACAATAGAAACCACGCAAAAATCTTCCTCATCACTCTTCTATTCTCCAGGCAACTATCAGTTAAGACGGGGAAAAATGATCCTCAAACTTACAAAACTGAAGATGAAAATGGCCGGGACTCATTTTGGGCCCCGGCCATCTCAAAATGGCGCCGAGTTGCTATTGAACCTGCGGCGCAGGAGCAGGAGGCGCAGCTTGCTGCTGGGCGCCATCTGCCGGTGCCGCCGGCTGGCCTTGAGCCGGAGCGGCAGGTGCTGGAGCATTCTGCGCCGGCGCGGGAGTACCACCATTCGGATCCGCCCCTGGCTGAGCCGTATCGGTGGCGCTGTAGCGCTGCAGCCGGAAGTAGATCGGAGTCACCTCCATCGGCATCTTGTCGCGCGCATTCATCGGCGCATACACCTTGGCATTCAGCTGGTGTACGCGATCATCCCACGGGTCCGTCTTCAGCCAGCTTCCCAGCGGCTGCGCCGGAACCTGCGTCAAATCATCCCAGTTGATCTTCGGAGCCGAATGCGCCAGTTGCGTCATCCACGGCGTCCCATCCGGACGCAGCAGGGAATCGCCCAGCCGCGGAGAATTCAGCGCCTTCAGCACCTTGCCGCGGTCCGCAAGCTGTGACCAGTACAATCCAGCCTTCGGCAGCTCATCCTTGTACATCGAAGCCTCAAGGTATGTCATCGCCGTCTTGACTGCCTCTTCGTTGTCATGGTCCGTGTGGTACATGTTGATTTTCTGGAAGGTCGCTTCATCGGGGAAGAGCAGCCGGTCGTTAAACGCATACCGTGTGTCGATGTGGTGTCCCAGTGCGATGTGCGCCAGTTGCACGGAAATCACTGACGCAATCGTTGCCTCATGCGGCGGCATCGTGTCGATCAGGCCCTTGCTCAGCAGAATCGTGTTGCCCACCGTCGTCGCTTCCACCGTGTCGGTCAGCAGAACCCGGCAGTGTACCGGGGCGCTGAACGCCAGGTTGTTCGGCACAATCAGGTTCGTCACAATCTGATCCAGGATCTTCTGCTCAAACCCATCCTGGGTCAGAGGAGCCACCAGTCCGGCCTGCACCAGGCGGTCGATCACGTTATCCTCGGCCTGCGTCACCCACTGCCGCGAAGCCTGCAGCGGGCTCATATCCTGCGAATCCTGGCTCTTGTCCTCGGCGTCCTGAACGGAAATATTCACATTCTCGCTCTCACGCGTCGGCAGCCGCAGCGAGTAGCCCCAGAAGTGCGTCTGTGCCTTCAGGCCCACGCTCTTCGAGCTCTCTGACCGCTGCGATTCCTCTACGTATACCGCCACCGGCAGCCACAGATCCGGCTGCACATTCATGCGCCAGCTGTCGAAGTGGAAGTAGTACTTTGAAGAATCCTCGTTGCTCGGCGGCGTAAACGTGCCGTTGAAGCGCACAATGTTGGCGTCCTGGTCTTCGATCCACACGCGCCCATAGAACAGGCCCGTCTTGGCCTCCTTCGGATGCACGTCAAAGACCCATGTCCGCACCGACCCCAGAAACTCACGCCGCACATAATTGAATACATAACGGTTCTGGTCGAACCCATACGGATCAAGGAACATCATCTGCGTAAAGCCCAGCGGATTGTAAGTAAACTTCGAATCCAGCCCCAGAGCCTTGCTCAGCCCTGCGATTGAAGCCAGCGAGTTCTTGAAGAAGCCCTTCTTGTCTGCCGGGTTGGAACGCGAATTGTAGCTCTTGTCGAAGAACCCCTTGCCGAAGTCCACGCGGCTCAGCATGTACGTATCCGCCACCGGGATCTGATACAGCTTCTGGTCCGGCCTCGTGTCCTGAATATAGGTCTCCACCAGCGGAGTGCGCTTCTGGATGTTCTGGATCAAAATCTTCTCGCGTGCAATAGCCCTCTGAACAAGTGCTGCCTGCTCCGGCGTCAACTGGTGCGCCTGCTCGTACTTTGGCTCCTTCGCCATCAAAGGCATCGCCACCGGCGCCAGCAGCAGAACCGCGAGGGAAATCTTACTTAAACGCATGTGAGCTCCTAATTGTATGTTTTTCACCAATGGAACGTGAACCTTGGCAGCGGGCCCGCTGCAGCCGGACCCGCCAATACGGCATCCTTGATCTTATGCCAGTTGGAACGTAATCGTAATGTTCGTCGTTAGATCCACTGCTTGTCCGTTTCTTGTAGCCGGGTGAAAACGAATCTGCTGCGCCACGCGCCGTGCCTCTTCATCCAGCCCGTGCCCAAGCCCGTGTACCACGCTCTGCACCACTACCTCGCCATTGGAGGTAAAGGTCACACGAAGCACCACATCGCCCTGAATCTTCAGCGAGCGCGCCTCTTCCGTATACCGCACCGGAGGCTTCGACAACACCTCCAGGTTGGTTGACTTCGGCGTGTCCGTCGGCGCAGGCGTCGCCACCGCGGCCTTCTGAACCGCGGGAATTCCCGCCGAAGTTACCTTGCCCGTTCCGTATGCATTTCCGCCAGGCCCTGTTCCGGTTCCACCCGGCAGACCGGCAGAGGCCACGCGGCCCTGCACGCCCGCATTCGAGCCGGACTTGGTTCCATTGCCGATTCCCGTCGAGCCCACAACTCCCTGCGGCGCAACCGCCTTGCCTTCCATCCCGCCATACGGGTTGCCGACAGCGGCCACCGTCGCCGGCTTCGTCGCATTCGGATTCGGTGTCACGCCAAAGGTCTCACCCAGGTGTACCGGCGTTGTCGAAGGCTTCGCCTGCTGAACCTGCGCCGGCGCAGCCGCTGTCAGCGCGGCCTTCTGCTGCGGAGCAAGAACCACCTGCGGCTTCGCTGCCTTGATCTCAGGAGTCTTGATCTTTTCTTCCAGATGCAGCGGCTTCACCTCAGGCTGAGGAACCGGCTTCGGCATGTTGATCTTCGGCGGCTCCAGCTTTACCGCGGGTAGCTTCGGCGGCGGCGGTAGCTTCGGCGGAGTAATTTTGATCTTTGGCGGCGGTGGAGTCTCAACCGGAAAGATCAGCTCCGTCTGCTCAAATTTATGGTTTTCTATCACTTTCTTTGCCGTCAGTCCGATATAAATCGCCAGCGCCAGGATCAGCGTATTGATCGCTGCGCTGGTGACAAAGGACGCAGAGTTGCTCTTTGGTTCAGGCAGAAGACCAAAGTTTGCTCGAATCGGGGGCGGAGTCGCGGGCATATCTGCTCTATCCTCGTTCTCTGGGTTGCGTGCGGTTTACGGCGTTGTTCCCGTCTCGGGCCATTTCATTGAGTGTCATAGCATCAGGTGTCATCGTGACCGGATCTATCCTGCCGACCGCGTTTCTAAAAAATCTACGGCTACTTCTACTTCTTCCTATATCGCCCGTCACTCTGCGGCGGGCGAGCCGGGGGCGAATTACTCGTTATCGTACAAATCCGTTATTGAATTCGCCTGCGCGGAATCGTACCAGTTGCGGAAAAGATGTTCATGCACTTCCTGCTGCGCAACTCGTACCTCTTCGCCTCCGCTCAGCGTTTCTAACCGACCAGAACCAGGCCAACCAAACCAGGTTCAATCAAAACCGGGTTCAATCAAACCAGGAGCAGCCAATACAACAATGGTAACCATAATTTGTCACTTTCGATAGTCCTATAAGTAAGGATTATTGATGACCTGTGTTCCACCGAAAATCCGAAAGCGTGCGCGAACCCTCCTGGCATGTTAGATGCAGCCTTCGGACGTGTTCGTTTGCGCCGCTTTCTCAACATCAAAATTCTCGTCCGGGAGAAGAATCGCCACGGCTTTTCACACCGCCAATCCGGCTCTGCGCCTGCGCGCAAACAGCAGTACATACTCTATGTAATAGACTCAGCTTAATCGAAAAACGGTCGAGAAAGGGAAACAAATCGTGAAGATATTGGTCACTGGCGGAGCCGGATACGTGGGTGGAACGGTTGCCGGATTGCTCCTCGATCGCGGACAGGAACCCGTCATTTTCGACAACTTCTGCCATGCCCAGCGCGAGATGCTTCCCGCCGGCGTCCCGTTGATAGAAGGCGATTTAGCCGACAGACCCCTGCTCGAAAGCATCTTCGCCGAGGCCCGCACCGCCGGCCGCCCTTATGACGGCGTCATGCACTTCGCCGCCCTCATCGAGGCCGGCGAATCCATGAAGAAGCCCGAAATCTACTTCCGCAACAACACTGCCTCGACCCTCAGCCTGCTTGAAGCCATGCACGCGCAGCAGATCGGCAAGCTCTGCTTCTCTTCCACCGCCGCCGTCTACGGCGAGCCTGAGGCAGTTCCCATCCCTGAAGACGCCCGCCTCGCGCCGACCAACGCTTACGGCGAGTCAAAACTCCTCGTCGAGCACATCCTGCGCTGGTTTCACTCGATCCACGGCCTCCGCTACGCCTCCCTGCGTTATTTCAACGTCGCCGGCGCTCCGGAAACCTCCCACGGCATCGTCCGCGGCGAAGCACATGAGCCTGAATCCCATCTCATTCCCATCATCCTTGACGTAGCCCTCGGCCGCCGCGAATCCATCAGCATCTATGGCGACGACTACCCCACTCCCGACGGCACCTGCATTCGCGATTACGTCCACGTCTCTGACCTCGCCGACGCCCATACGCTCGCCTTCACCGCTCTCGATCGCGCAGACTTGGGCGGTCGCCTCATCTACAACCTCGGCAACGGCCAGGGCTTCTCCGTCCGCGAAGTCATCGAATCCGCCCGCCGCGTCACCGGCCACGCCATTCCCACCCAGCTCCATCCTCGCCGCTCCGGCGACCCCGCCGTCCTCGTCGCAAGCTCAGAGAAAGCCATCCGCGAGCTAAGCTGGAAGCCCCGCTACTCTCAGCTCGACGAAATCCTCCGCACCGCCTGGACCTGGCACCAGAAACGCTACGCGAATTAGCCTGTATTTGTAGCTACAAATGAATTTACGAAAGAAGCTTCATTTGTGATAGCATGATTGAAGATGTCGAGTTTGAATGGGACCTGGATAAGGCCGCAAAGAACGAGCGCAAGCACGGCGTAACGTTTGCGTTTGCAACGAATGTATTTTTCGATCCGAGTCGAACAGCACGGCTGGACCCAGACGATCACGAGAGGGAAGAGCGATGGATAACGACCGGAAGAGTAGGGCAATTCGTTCTCGTCGTTGTCTATACGCTGCGGGGAGAGATGATTCGCATCATTTCTGCAAGAAAGGCAGAGCGCAATGAATACCTCAGCTACTGGCATGGTCAAATTTCGTTTTGACCCCAACAATCCGCCGGAAATGACAGAAGAGCAGATGCAGCGTCTGCGCGAGATGCGCGACGAGGACATCGACTTCAGCGACATTCCCAATCAGGCCGGAACCACCGGTTGGCGCCGCGTCTCGGATCTCGTCCCCTCCGACAACAAATCCCAGATCACACTCCGCCTCGACGCCGATGTTCTCGCTTTCTTCCGTTCTACCGGCCGCCGCTACCAGAGCCGCATCAACGCCGCGCTGCGCGAATACATGCTCGCTCACAAGCCGGCTCGATAGCCCAACTCCCCGCACAGAAATTCACTTGACATTCATCCCCTCGCCCAAGCACAGTTGGCAACCAGAATCGAATCCTCACATCGCCGCGCCTCTGCGCAACATCCTACCTTGGGTATTTTGCCCTGGAAGGACCGTTGAGCTGATGCGGCATTGTGCAATTTTGAGGAAGCAGCGCGTATGGGCAGCTTCGGCTCGCCCATCGCCCTCATCGTCATCCGCATGCTGCAGGCGGCCGTGGAAGACGAAGCCATCAACGCTTGACTGACTGTTCATTTTCGGACGACTGGTTGAGTTATCCTGTGCAGGGCTGACTTCGAAGCCATTCTTTTTCTGCAGGTTGCGAGCTTCTACACAGTTTCTAAAAAAATCTTTATGCGATCTTCATTCCGGAACTGTGCAACTGCACAGCCGGAAATACGAAGGCCCGAATCCATTGGATTCGG
>NZ_JBEKYX010000088.1:0-23750 GCF_049510455.1 Occallatibacter sp.
TCCGGCGAGAGAATCTCAATGGCAATCAGTGGCGCTTGCGTCACATAACGGACGATCTTGTCTCCGGCGCGCATTACCAGTACATCGGGAACGCGAAAGCGGCGCGCCTGAGTCTGAGTCCGCAGCTCAGGAAAGACTTCAACACCCCATTCGGCGCGCCTAAGCATGAAAAGAAATGTGAAAAATCGCTGAAGCAGGGAGTGCTCGATCTCGCCCAAGTTCCGTTCCTCGATGCGCCCATCCACAAATTCGCGGTCTGGATGCCAGGAGGCGCGCAGGTAATCCTGCACCGTCCAAAGCCTTTCCGTTTCGTCGAACAGTTTGGGCAGAGTCGCCATGCTTCGATTATGCTCCCACTCGAAACCCGATTGCCAGTAGCGATTTAAGCGAAGGGAATCAGCCGCGCGACCCTCAGCCGCCAATCTCCTCGTTCTGGTCTTCACCCTCAACGGAGATGCGCAGCCGCTTCAGCCAATCGCGGTCATTCTTGCTGAACGCGGTGCCCTCTTCCGTCTCGTCGGTCTCTTCGGAGTCGCCCTCGGTCGCCTCGTTGAGGCCGATGGTGGCCTCAAGCATCAGCAACACATCAAAGCCGTGCTTGCGGATATCTTGCACAACGCCGGCGATCTGTTCGCTCTCAATGACCGACTCGTGAATTGCTTCCCCTAGTTGCTGAATCAGTTCGCGCAGGCGGGATGTCAAGGTTACCTCCAAAACGGCGGCCGGTTTCATAGTGCAGTTCGGCTTGGATTTCTATACCTTACCGCCAGCACGGCCTGAGAGCAACAGCAGGCGGCGAGGAATTCCGCAAATCCAGCCGGCCGCGCGGCGCCAGCACCATACTGATACCATTTTAAAGGAATGAGACCGCAAATCATCGGCCGGGTTCTCGGCGCGAGCGTGCGCGTAGCCGGGCGCATGGCAAATGAACGCCTCTCCGGCCAGCGCCATGGCCAGCCGTTCCAGCCGCAGCCAGCCGCAGCGTCGGTAACTCCCGATTCACCAAGCGTATCCGGGCGCAGACCGGGCGGCCTCAGGCGCGGGGCGGCAGGCTTTTTCAGGCCATTCACCCGCGTAGGTGGAATCGTCTTTCTCGAAGTAACCGGCGCGTTCTTTCTGCTCTTTGTGCTGCTCTTTGGCCAGATGGCCTGGCGCATGCGCGGCAGCTACGCTGCCGGACCTGATCATGCGAAATTTCTGGCCGCAATCGCGCTCTCGCTCGTCTTTGTCTACCTGAGTGCCAGTTCCTTCTGGCGCGCGCGGAAGCGATAGGCTGTTCGACCGGGCTAGGCTGAATTCCGCCCGGAGCGGCTTAGCGCCCACACAACCACTCCAATTCCAATCGCGACAAGAAGCAGAAGGGCAAAACCGCCGCCGCCGCCGCCGTGAAATCCAAAGCGGAGCATAGCAAGAGAGTTGGGCGTGATCATGGTATTTCTCCTCAATAGATGAAGCATGAGCGGCTATGCGCATCGATAGGGCGCGCAAGCACCGCATCAGTAGGAACACAAATTTTCAGCAGCAGTTGCTATGTTAAAAAGGAGCCTCGCCTGTTTCCTTTTTCCGCCCCAGCCTCGGCGCCACCGCATAATTCAGCTGCACCAGCACAATCACCGCAATGCTTAGCCATACGCGGACAAAGCACAGCGCCGCGCCTACCGCGTAGAGCGATTGCGCGATCAGAATGCGCCGGCATACACTCAGCTGCACTTCCCGCGGAACGTCGGCCTTGATCAGGCCCTTGCGCGCGGCATACATCCAGCTCCAGTACAGCATTGCGCCCAGCGCCAGAATATTCAGCCAGTAGATGCCCAGCGCCAGCCGGTACGTAATGAACTCCGCCAGCAGCCGCGTTGAAAACGGCACCAGCGTAGTGACGAACAGAAATCCCAGATGAATCCACGTCAGGTCACGGCTGCCTTGGCTGATGTTGTTCAGTTGCGTCTGCTGCCCGGCCCAGAAGATGCCCAGCGTCAGAAAGCTCATGCCGTAGGTAATCCACTGCGGGGCCATAGCAGCCAGCGCTGTCAGCAGTTCATGCTCTGAGCGCACCTGCGCTGCCGCCGGCACATGCAGGTCCAGCACCAGCAGAGTCATGGCCACGGCAAAGATGCCGTCGCTCAGCGCCGCCAGCCGCTCCAGATTCCGTCCCTGAATCCGGTTATAGAGAAGTGGCATCGTCCCGGCTCACTCTGCAATCGCTAAACCAGCGGCTTGGGTGGTTTTTTTAGCAGCCGCCATACACCCATTGCGATCGCAATCGCGCCGACGGCATAAAACGCCCAGACGGGAAAATGGACCGCGGGGCTCGGATGAGTCTGGATCTGCCAGCCCTTGAAAATCACAAATGCTCCGAGAGCCAGCATGATAATGCCGCGAAAGAGATTCATTCCTGCTTCTCCTGATTCATATTTCTATCTATCCTACCCCGCGAACCGCATTGACCGGGCAGCATCTCGCTCCCTATCGTTGAGAAAGAGGATATTGCATGATCACCCCCGCCACTTCCGCCCCGCCCGCACTCAAGAAAACCGCACTCAACGCCACCCATCGCGCCCTCAAGGCAAAGATGGTGGACTTCGGCGGCTGGGACATGCCGGTCGAGTATCCCGGCAATGGCGGTGGCCTCATCGCCGAGCACATGGCCGTCCGCGCCGGCGTGGGCCTCTTTGACGTCAGCCACATGGGCGAGATTCAGTTCCGCGGCCCCGGCGCGCTGGCCGCCGTGCAGCACATCACCATGAACGATGCGTCGAAACTCAAAGACGGCCAGGCGCACTACTCCGCGCTGCTCACGTCCTCCGGCGCATTCGTGGATGACATTCTCGTCCATCGCCTTGGCGAAAACGACTATCTTCTCGTCGTCAACGCAGGCACGACGGAAAAAGATTACGCCTGGATTCGCAAGCACGCTGGCGGGTTCCCCAGCGTCCACATCAGCGACTACTCGCCGCACTACTCGCAGATCGCCGTGCAAGGCCCGCGTGCGCTTGAAACACTCAAGAAGCTCACCAAGGTCGATCTTGCCGCCATCAAAAACTACTGGTTCACCTGGGGCACCGTTGCCGGCATTCCGAATGTGCTCATCGCCCGCACCGGCTACTCCGGTGAAGACGGCTTTGAAGTCTACATCCCCTCAGACGAAACAACCACGGTAAAAATGTGGGATGCGCTGATGGAAGCCGGCTCCGAATTCGCCATCCGCGCCTGCGGACTGGGCGCGCGCAACACGCTGCGGCTTGAGGCCGGCATGAGCCTCTACGGCCACGAGATCAGCGAAGAGATCAACGCCCTTGAAGGCGGCCTCGATCGATGGCTGAAGCTCGACAAGGGCGATTTCATCGGCCGCCAAGCGCTTCTCGCTGTGCAATCCTCCGGCGGGCCAAAGCGCAAAGTCATCGGCCTTGAAATGATTGACCGCGGCATCGCCCGCGACGGGTATCCCGTGCTCGATCTCGAAGGCATAGAGATCGGCGTCGTCACCTCCGGCTCACCCGCACCCTTCCTCAAAACCAACATCGCTCTCGCGCTGGTGCCCGCGGAAGTTGCCGCAAGCGGCAGCGATCTCTTCGTCCAGGTGCGCGCCAACCAGGTTCGCGCAAAGCAGGTCCCCACTCCGTTTTATAAGCGACCCAAGAAGTAGATCGTTGTATCTTCAATAGCATGCGGAAAACCATGCAGCTCTCGCCGACACGAATGCTGTATCTCGTCGACCTGGCCGGCACGCTGCTCTTTGCCATCGAAGGCGCAACCACTGCCGTTGCGAACCACCTCGATCTGCTAGGCATACTGATTCTCGGCTTCGCCACTGCCGTCGGCGGCGGAATCATTCGCGATGTTCTTCTGGGCGCTACCCCACCCAGCGCCTTGCGTAACTGGCACTACCCGGCAGTGGCCTTCACTGGCGCAAGCCTCGCTTTCTTATTTCACACGTATGTCCAGGAGATTCCGTCTCAGATCGTCATGATGCTCGATGCGGGCGGACTTGCGCTCTTCGCCGTATCCGGAACAGAAGAAGCGCTGCTGCGCAAGATGTCTCCATTGGTGGCAATCATGCTCGGGGGCATTACCGGCGTAGGCGGAGGCACCATCCGCGACCTGCTCCTCGCGCGCACACCCCGCGTTCTCCAGGCAGACATCTACGCAACCGCCGCACTTGCCGGATCGGCAACCATGATCCTCTGCCGCAGGCTTGGCATAAAAGACACATACTCGGCGCTCATAGGCGGAGCCGTCTGCTTCCTGCTGCGCGTCGTCAGCGTTTGGTGCCATTGGCAGCTTCCGGCCCACCTCTAGCCGCTGTGCCCATCGCACTTCAACACGCCAAGATACGCGGCAAACGGCCCACACGCCTCGCGATACTGCGCTGCAAGAATGCGCGAAATCTGATGCAAGTGCGTCATGTCGTGAACCGTCCACCCGGCCAGCAGCTCAGCAAGCGTAAGCGCACCCAGCGCCGGATGTTTTCCCTTCAGCGCAAGCTCGTTCGGCCCGATGTGCATTGCGCGCATCTCTTGCAGGTTCGCTGCACGCAGCCGCGCAAACTCATCCAGGAGTTCAGGCAACGGTATGTCGGAATTTGTCTTGAGATGCGCTGCACGGTCCAGCGGATCGAAGGCTTTGCTCTCGCCAAACTCCAGAATGAGCTTCACCCTCGCCAGCCAGTCCACGCGCTCGCAGTGAATCAGATGCGCAATTACTTGCTTAGCGTTCCATGTGCTGTCGCCTTCGTCGCTCTCGGTCCACGCCGCGGGTAGATCCCGCAGGAGCGTATTCAGCACCGCTGGCGTACGTGCCAGCAATGCCATTGTTTGATCAAGATTGTGTTCCATAATTACCTCAAATCTCTCGCGAAACTACTTCAAAGTTCCTTCAAGAGAAGCCATGCTTATTATGGTAGTGGGTAGAGATAATATCGCGATGGGCAATGAGATAAGCAAATACCGATATTGGGGGCTTGCGGCAATTGCTTTCGCGGCATGTGCATTCATTTGCTCGAATGCACATGCCCAGCAGAATGAATGTCCAAGGCGGGATATAGATGGATATAGACAATGTTGAGCTTGAAGCATCCACACTTAGAACCTGGGATGCTCTTTATCGGTCGTTTCGCCGGTATGTTAACTATCAGCGTTGCTATCGAAAGCTCGACTGCCAACCATATTTCAATGCATCAGCGGATGAAGGCTACCGCAAATCGATTGATCGAATTCTCACAGACCACTGGGGCACACTGCCTCGCCTTGCAGTGCTAATCAAGCAAGATCGAAAATTCGGTGACTTTGTGCAACTGGATGCTTATAAAAATCCAGTAGTGTCCGGCTAAAATCGGTCTGTCCGATGCATCCGATAGATAATTAAAGAGATACGAGGTAACTCGTATTTTTCGATTTGAATTGGCAGCGGCAACGCCGAGGGCTAGGGCCGATTGGGAGCCGTCGGCGCGGATTTCCGACAATGAGGGATGAATGCCGGACAGACAGTCTTCTCCCAGGTCATGGATCACCTGCCTTCCTACGAATTCCAGAAGTGCGTGGAGCGTTATCGCGGAGATGCGCACCATCGGGGCTTCTCTTGCCGCGACCAGTATTTGGCGATGGCCTTTGCTCAGCTGACCTACCGCGAGAGTCTCCGTGACATCGAAGCCTGCCTGGGTTCTATGCGCGGCAAGTTGTACCACATGGGGTTTCGGGGACGAGTGACGCGCTCTACGCTGGGCGATGCCAACGAGGCGCACGATTGGCGCATCTTTGCCGACTTCGCCCAGGTGCTGATTGCCACGGCACGACCGCTGTATGCCGAGGATCCTCTCGGCGTGGAACTCGTTCAGGCGCTATATGCGCTGGATTCGACAACGATCGATCTTTGTCTGTCGGTATTTCCGTGGGCCAGGTTCCGCAAGCACAAAGGCGCGGTGAAGATGCACACCATGCTCGACCTGCGCGGCAACATCCCCACCTTCATTCGCATTACCGACGGCAAGATACACGACGTCAACATCCTCGACGAGCTATCGATAGAGGCTGGAGCATTCTATGTGATGGATCGCGGCTACATCGATTTCCAGCGGCTTCACGCGTTCACGCTCTCACTGGCCTTCTTCGTGGTGCGCACCAAGGAGAACATACTTCTACAGCGCCGTTACTCGCATCCGGTGGACAAGAGCACCGGCGTCCGCTCCGACCAGACCGTCGTTCTAACAACCGCCGGATCGGCCTCGGCATATCCGGATACGCTGCGCCGCGTAAGCTACTTCGATGCCGCCACTGGCAAGCGATTGGTGTTTCTGACCAACAACTTCACACTGCCCGCACTGACCATCGCGCAAATCTACAAGCAGCGCTGGCAGGTCGAGCTCTTCTTTCGCTGGATCAAGATGCACTTGCGCATCAAGGCGTTCTACGGAACCACTGAAAACGCGGTGAAAACCCAAATCTGGATCGCCGTGAGCGTCTATGTCCTGGTCACCATCGTTCGCAAGCGGCTCGGCCTGGAGGCAAGCCTATACCAAATCCTACAGATTCTCAGCCTAACTCTGTTCGAGAAAACCCCCATTTTACAGGCACTCCGGACATCCGACTCCGATAACGACTTAGGCGATATTGACAACCAATTGATTTTGTTCGACTTGTAGCCGGACACCAGTGATCGACTTGTAGCCGGACACCAGTGATAAAAATCTTTATGCGATCCTCATTTTGAAACTGTGCAACTTTAACGGTGATAAAGAGAAAGGCCTGAACCGGATGGTTCGGGCCTTTCTTGTTGCTGATTATGAGTGTTTAATATTTGGGGGGTAATCTTATGCAAACTTTCTTTGAGTTTGTGCATGAAAGTAATGGGCTGAATGCCCGTGGCTAAAGCCACATTCTGGTCGCAGCTTTCTTTCAGGGGCCTGAAGGCTGCTCCCTCCGAAAACACGGTCAAGTATATCTGCCGGCCGGAATTGACTTTTGTATATATGGAGAGCAGGATTTATATATACAAATGGAGGGGATGATGCGCGGTGCGGCAGCGGCGGAATACAAGGCGACTTCGATCCGGCTGAATACGAAGTTGGCGGATGAAGCCATGAAATTGATGGGGGCTAAGTCGCGCACCGAAGTGATTCATGAGGCGCTTGAGGAAGCTGTCGAGTTGAGACGCTTCAAGAAGCTGATGAAAAAGTACGGCGGCAAGCTGCAGTTCGCGGGCGTGGATGAAGGAGATGGCGCGAGCGTGACTGGATGAGCGAGTTGGCGATTTTTGATACGTCTGTTTTGATCGACCAACTACGTTATGACCGCCATATTGTGGGAATTGAACGTCTGCACCAAGTAATTCGCTATTCCTCGGTTGTACTGGCAGAGCTTTGGCGAGGGGCGACGAATCCCGCCGAGCAGAAAATCCTTAGCGGGCTGGCGAAAAGAAACCAGGTTCTAACCCCGACAGAGAACAATTGGATCGAGTCGGGGCAGATTCTGGCGCTGATGCAGAAGGATCACGGCTTTGAGCCGAACAAGCTGCGCGATCTGCACTTCGATGTGCTGATTGCGCTGACGGCGCGGGCGCATGGGGCGCTGCTGGTGACTTCCAACGGCGCGGATTTTGAGCTGATCCGGGAGTATCGGGATTTTCCGCTGGAAGTTTGGTAGGAGTGGGATCGGGAAACGGGTGGTTGAGGTTCTTGCTATCCCCGGTCCCCAAATGCGAGGGACCGGGGCCACCCATCATTTGTGCTAGAGCGGCTGATTTAAGACCGGGGCCACCCGCCTTGCGTTTGCCGGACAAACAGCGTTCAACCCGCCTATCTATTCGGTAACGTCAGGGGTATCGTCTACAGCTACCGACTATGTCGCCTCCGCCAATGGAGACACCTTCACTGTCTCTCTGATTTCAACAGGTAAGGTTCTGTTGAGCGGATCGACTCCTTACCCAATTCGCGGCGTCAAGTTAACGAGTACGAAGCTGTACTTGACCATGCCCGAGAGCAATTCACTGGTTACTCTGCCAATAGAACTTCCGTAAAATCTCGGTACCGGGCGCGGGGTAGTACCTCGCGCCCAGAGGCCTTCTCCATGGTAAAAATCCGCTTGGTACCGGGCGTCGCCGTTTTCTTCCTTTTCGTTGCCTCTGTACCCGCCCAGGACACAGACCGGTACGATTTCAAATCGAGCTATGGAGCTACGGTGACGTATTCACCGAACTCCAGCCATATCCTCATAGGTCGTGCCGAAGGTCGAGAGATCACGACAGTCGGCTTCGAATATACTCACCGGCTTTGGGGAGGAAGACGATTCAGACTCGATTACAGCAGTGAAATCAGTCCATTTTATCGAGAGAGCGACCCGGCAATTTATGGAGTCACAGAGACGTATAACGGTTACAGAGTGACAGTAAATTATCCGAGTCCGTCTCGCACCATTCAGTCGCACGCAGACATTGTGGGGCAAGATTGCACAACGTTTTATCCTGCGTGCGTGCCGATGCATGCCATTCAGGGGCCTAACGAAATTACGTATGGTTTTGCTGTCACCCCCGTTGGACTACGCGCTGTTTTACGTCCGGCCCACCGAGTTCAGCCCACGTTTGCTCTCAACACGGGCTTCATAGTTTCCCAACGTGCTATCCCGATTGACGGAGCGGCGTCTTTTAACTTTCAAGTCTTATTCGGTCCAGGGGTGCAAATATTCACCTCGAAGCAATCCTCATTCAGAATGGAGTATTTGCTTCGGCACATCTCTAACGGCGGGAGTGCGAACCTAAACCCCGGTATCGACCAAGGAATATTTCGGATCTCATTCACTTATCATCGATAAATGAAGTCGCCAAACCATTATTACAAGAGTTATTCTACGTCGATTGGAGAAATTATTCCATGCGGGAATCCAGGCTAATCGGCTCCGTCGATGCAAATACGCTCGCAGCATTCTATCTATTCATCATGCTCACTATCGTCGACGCTTCAGTTGCGCCTGCCCAATGTTCTCAGGCAACGCAACCTGAAAAGGCGCCTGCTGTTCAATCCACCTCCTCAGCGCAAAATGGCGCGCTGACCACTGTAAGTGGTCAATCTTCGTCGTCAGATGCGACAAGAGAAGTACGCTTCGTGACGGGACGCGCCATCACTGTGCTTGAGGACACTCCGTTGCAGGTCGTGAACGATCTGCCTATTAGTTCGCGCAACACCAAGACTGGCGCAAAACTCTCCTTCACCGTGACAAGTGATGTCGTTGTGGACGGCATCCTGGTGATTCCATGCGGTGCAACAGTATTGGGAACTGTGCTGGATGCAAAACAGGCCGGACGGCTCGTTGGCTCCTCCAAGCTAACGTTGGAACTAACCACACTAAACCTCGCGGGCAAGAGCTATCCACTCTACACACCCCCGTTCAAAGTTGTCGGACAGAGCAAGACCAGCCCGACATTGAAGAAGATGACGACGGGCGCTGCGGTGGGAACAATAGCAACAGACATTGACTCCCGTATCGTTGCATCGAATGTTCATGTTTCGGCGACGGAACATGCCCGCGCAGACGGCCTTGGTGCAACCGTGGGCGCAGGGGTCGGTACGGTCATCGCCGCTGCTTCGCCGCCTTCGATCGCGCTGATCCCTGCCGAGTCCCAAATTGAGTTCACCCTGGCCTCACCGGTTGCAGTGTTTCCCGTTGATCAGCACACCGCGATGCAACTTGCGCAGGGCATGCACCAAGGCGGTCCAGTCCTCTACCTCCGGGGTGAAAGCCAATGAGACAATTTGTGCTGAAGGCTATTGGTTGACCCCGCAAGAACCAGACTGTCCTAAGGTTGACGTCATGCGAAAACAAAGCTGAAAGGTTGAGAAGCTGGCAGATGACGACGTGCGCCTTGGCGTAGTCCATTCGGTTTCACCATTACTGGTTCCTCGATCGTTCTCAACTCAAATGACGGCACAAAGCCTCTCAAAGCCGAGAGCGAATTTCTGTCTTGCGCTGTTTTTCATTATGCAATTTGTGTCGGGTATCGTTCGGCCTTATATTGTGCCGGTTTTAGCGCGGAGAGGGCGATGCGCACTGCTTCGGGAAGAGCACGATCGATCATCAGCTGTTGCAGGTTACAACGGGGACATCAGTACTATTTGTGCGTGGAGGAGGAGGAAACTACTTCAGGGTTGTCAGCACAACACCCCGGCAAACTTACAGCAAGATTTTTTTCGATATCGTCGCGAATTGGAGTTGTATATACACCGAACCAAGTGTGGATTGGCATGGACGTGGCTGCATAAGTTCCGCCGGGCGATGGTTCGCCCTGGCCGGGAACTCTTGAGCGGAAGAGTGGAGGTGGATGAGTGCTTCATTGGCGCACCAGAGGAGGAGATGCGTGGCCGGGGAACTGCCGATAAAACCCTTGTGGTTGTAGCCGTCGAGAAAAATGGCAAAGGAATCGGACGGATCCGCTTTAAGCAGATACCAAACGCATCGAGTTCCACACTCAATCGCTTCCTTCAGGAGTCAGTTGCACATGGAAGCGTGGTCCACACGGATGGGTGGAAGGGATACCGGAAAGTGGACTCAATCGGATATGAGCATGAGGTAACAGTTCTGAAGGGCAAGAGCGAGTCCGCTTCCGAACTACTGCCTCGTGTTCATTTGGTGATCTCACTGTTAAAGCGCTGGTTGATGGGAACCCATCAGGGAGCAGTAAGCCATAAGCACCTGGACTACTACCTGGATGAGTTCACGTTTCGGTTTAACCGCCGGAAGTCGATGAACCGCGGCAAGCTGTTTTATCGTTTGGCTCAGCAGGCTGTAGCTGTTGAGCCGGTCCCCTTAGACAAGATTCTGCATCCCGAAAGAAAGCATCCCCGGAAGTTGTCGCCCCGAAAGGCACCAGCAAGGGAAGCAAATGCCGATCTCCCGGCTATTCGAGCGACTGGCACATAGCTTCCCCTGCCCCGCATTCATCAGGCGATGGCTTCGATTCCGCGAATGGACGCCAACGTGAGCAGCTTTGCCGCAGGTCCGCTCGGAATTTTCTCGCCGCGCTCCCATTTGCTGACAACACCAACCGTGACGTTCAAATGGGCGGCAAAAACAGCCTGGCTCACGTCCGCTTTGGAGCGGATGCGCCGGATAGCGGCCGGAGTCAGCTTCTTGACCGGAGTAAGACAACTACGGTCAAAAGTTTGCATCGTCTTTTTATCGATGAGCCCGAGACGGTAAAGATCGCTGGCGTTCTCGTGTGCTTCAGCGAGGGCTCTGCTTGGGTAGGTCTTTGCCATGTTGTCCTCCTATCGGGGTTGGCGGAATTCCAGTAAGGTTCCGTCGTTTACAGCTATGTGCATTTCGCCGTCAGTCAACTCCAGGTAACGCTTTGCGAGAAGCCGGTAGACCTTGAGTTCTTTGGGAGTGATATTCTCCATATCCTTCTTTTCCCACCCGAACATCAAGATCGCGCGGTGCCCAACTTTCAGCGCAACCAGTGCCCGACCGCCACCGCGTGCGCCTTCCCCCGGCCTGGCGATTCGGAACTTGTAAACTCCTCCGCCGAGATCGGCGTCTGGAGGAGAAAGTACAGCTTCCCAAAGAGACGCATCCGAAACCTGCATCCGTCGAGCAAACCGGGCAAAGCCTTTAAGCGCGAAAACACGGAACTGCGATGGCGGCGTCTTTGGCATTGCTTTCAGTGTAGCACTAGGAACCATATCTGCAAAGCCTCCTGAATGTTGCTCTATGGCAGGAAACGCTAGGGTGGAGATTGCATTTGAACTCGAATCAAAGGAATCTCATCCCCGCCTGTAGTCCCGCGACGGGAAGACCATATACGTCGCAGGGCCACAAGCCGACGCACGAGGGAAACAACAAATACCGGCAACTCGAAATTGTCGCCGTCCATCGATCCTTCGTGATATTCGTGTTTCATCCCCTATGGGTAAACGAATTCTGCATCATGGAGTCCCGGCTTGAACGATCCCAAGCCTCACCCAGTTACTGAAACAGTTCTTTCGCGATAAGATAGCCGAGCCATTGAGCGAAAAAGATGCAGAAAAGGATTCCGAACCATATTTTCACAGGGTTGACGGCATCCCAATTTTTTACACCAATCTCGATCAGATAGAGCACAAACAGCGCGAGGCCAAGAACCGCAAGGCATTGCATCGTGATGAGCAAATAAGGATACAAACTGAAGCTAATTCTCGAATGGCGTTCTTTACAGGCTTGCTGGTCTTGATTGCCATTCTGACTGGTGTAATTAGCGGCTTGCAGTACACGGTAGCCAGGGGTCAGCTTGAGACCCAGCACCTTGAGCAAAGAGCCTGGCTCAAAGTCGATCTTGTTCAGCCAACGGCCGATGCTGACTCTGCGGTCGTTGTTAAACCAAGTCAGCCGTTGAGTGCTCATATCAGCGTTACCAACACCGGCCGTACTGCCGCCAGAGGCATTTATGTTGATGCTTGCGTGGAGATATTGAACAATTCCATCCCCGCACAGCGCGTTTGGATGAGCAGTTGCTACAGCCGACCTCATTACCGAGTAGAAACAGGGATGCTCTTTCCAAATGTCAGTATCAGTGACGCCCAAATGCAAAAAGTGAACAGGGATGAGCTCCCCGTTCCTCCCACCGCCGATCAGGGCGAGCAATTCACTGATAGGAATAGCTATGTTGTTGTCTTCGGCCGGGCTCACTACATTGACATTTTCGGAGATGGTCTCTGGACTCAATTCTGCTTCCCGGTTACTCGCGCCGGCTTCATTAGCGAGGCTGCCAGGCAATGCGTGAATTTTGCCGATGAAGGTCAAGGCGATTACGAGAGCGATTACGCTAAGGACAAGTGAAGTCCGGCGCACCCGACAGGTATTATTGAAATGATTAGACTTAGATGAAAACCACAAGAGGTTGTGGTTGTGTGAGTAAAGCAGATACCCACCTTCAGAAAATACCGAAACGATACAGATTTTGTCTTGTTCCATAAAAGCTTTACAACACCAAAGGCCGCTCCTTTCGGAGCGGCCTTTATGGTTTTGCGCGAAGCGCGGTTTGCCTGGACGGCTAGTCGCCGGCTACGGGTTCGGCGGGTTGGACTGGCTTGGCGGGGGCGATGGCGTCTAGTCTTACGAGGCCTTCGATGGGCTTTTCGCCGAGGACGTGCTCGCGGTAGAGCTTGGCCATCTTCTGGTTTTCAGAATCCTGCTTGAGCTTCTCG
Source organism: Occallatibacter sp. (assembly GCF_049510455.1). GTDB lineage: Bacteria > Acidobacteriota > Terriglobia > Terriglobales > Acidobacteriaceae > Telmatobacter. The sequence continues at coordinate 13,163 of NZ_JBEKYX010000088.1, forward strand.
TCACGGGCGCGAATCTTTTCTTCGCGGGCGTTCTTGGCGATGCCGAGGTTGTCGAGGGTGTGGTTGGCTTCCGAGTTGACGTGCTCCATATTGAGCTTGAGTTCGTGGCCGACGTAAGTCATGCCGACCTTTTTGCCACCGGCGAAGATTTCATGACGGCCGTGCTCCTCATACCACTTGGTGAGGGTGGAGGTCATATGCATCTTCTCAATGATGTTGCGCCAGCCTACGCCGGTGTTGTATGCGCAGAAGGAGATTTCGCCTTCCTGCGTGGCGTAGGGGATGATGCATTGCTCAGTGCGGCGGAAGTCGTAGTTGAAGAGATCCTGGAACCACATGCCGGCGATGAAGAGGAAGTTCCAGCGATCGGAACGGCGCTTCTCGATGTCCTTCATGGTGCGGTCGCCCTTGACGGAGCCGTAATCGGTGCCGGTGGCGTTGAAGGTTTTGTCCATCTTCTTGAGCATGTCAGTGATCTTGAAATGCGTGGGCGACATGAAGGGATCGTAGTTGCGCATGAGCGCGAGGCCGAAGCCGATGACCGAGAGCCACTTGCCGCGGGCTGCGTCATTGACCTTGGCGAGGTCCTTGGCCACCTGATCCATGTGGAGGAAGGCCGTGACGGGCGCGGCTTCCTTGGTTTCCTTATCGATCATGAGCGCCATGCCGATGCCACAGTTGGGATGGCATCCGCAGGAGAGCTGGCCCCACTCGGCGGAGGGCCCGTGGATGAGATCGGCCCAGTCAGAGAACGTGCTCATAAAGGAGATGGGGAACCAGTCGCGCTCAGGCTCGCCGATGCCCATCTGATTCTTGATGTCGTGGGCCATGTGCGAGAGGGTGTAACGCTGGGCGATACGGCGCTCGTCGGTGATTTCCTCGTCGCGGCCGGTGAAGGAGACGGGCTGGAAGCTGAGGAAGGAGATCTTCTTGGGGTTGTCGAGGGCGAACTCAATGATGCGGCCCACCTGCTCATTGTTGATGCCGTTGATGATGGTGGTGACGGGCACGATATCGACGCCGGCTTCATGCAGGTTGTTGATGGCCTGCAGCTTGACGTCAAACATGTTGCCGACCTTGCGGTGCGAGTTGGCGGCGTTGCCGATGCCATCGAACTGGAGGTAGACGTAACGGAGACCGGCTTCCGCAGCGGCGCGGCAGAGTTCCTTGGACTTGGCGAACTCGATGCCGTTGGAGGCGGCCTGGACGGAGTTGTAACCGACCTTGCGGGCGTAGGCTACGGCGTCAAGGAAGTAGGGCGAGAGCGTGGGCTCGCCGCCGGAGAACTGGACCGACATTTGACGACGCGGCTTGATGGTGATGGCGTTGTCAAGCATGGTCTTGATTTCTTCCCACGTGAGCTCATGGACGAAGCCGACCTGATTGGCGTCCATGAAGCAGGGGTCGCACATCATGTTGCAGCGGTTGGTGAGGTCGATGGTGAGGACCGAGCCGCGGCCGTGGGTGACGGTGCTGGTGCCGTGGTTGTGGAGCTCCTTGTCATTGTGGGCGCGGATGTCACGGCCGGGGAAGGACTCTTCAAGATGCTTGAAGAAGGCCGGGTCCATGGACATGACGTCTTCGAAGTGGCCGTGCTTGGGGCAATCTTTAACCATGAGGATCTGGCCGTCGCGCTCGATGATCTGGGCCTTGATTTCGCCAACCTTCTCATTCAGAAGGATTTCATGCGGCAGCTTGCCGTCGATGATCTGCTGGCGGATCTCAGGGATGCACTTGGGACAGAGGGAATCCGTGGTGCGGGGCCAGCCGAGGGGCGGCTTTTCTTTCTGGTAGGACTTGAGGAGTGGCTTGTCGCTCCACTTGGGCGTGAACGAGGAGTTGGGGCTGATCCGGTTGAGCCGTTCAAAAACGACCCATGCTGCCTTGGCGGCGTACACTGCGCCTTTTTCCGCGTATTTAATCGCTTTTCCCATATGGTGCGATTCTCCTTTGAAATCAGTAGCCTGGGCTGTTTTAGCTCCTAGGCTGGGCTCCGGGTGGTTCTGGTCGTTCGCACGTCCGGAGTCTGAGATTGCAGGGTCTATCGTAACTGCCGGGGGTGGGCAACTCAAAGGGGTTGCAGCGAATGGGGAATTTGGGGAGTGAATGGGGACTGGGGAGTGTTCGGTGGGGAAGAATTGGAGGCTATTCGATTGTGGGGGTGGGAGTTGCGGTGTGGGTGCTTCGCTATCGTAGCGGGTTCTGAGAGCGTGCTGTGGTTTGTTGAGTGGGGATTTTGGCCGCGAGGCATGCAATCGCTACTGCTGTGCTTTTTTGTCAACGCGATTTAACCGGAACAAGATTCCACGTACAGACCGCCGGGAGATTGATGAGTTCGCTTTCAGGCAGCTTCCTTTCGATTTCCCGTTTGGGCAGCGAAAGGATGAAACCTTCAGTGAAGTTTGAATAGCAGAAGCCTGATGACCAGGCATTGATGGAAAGCAGCAGGTGATCCTTGTCTATCCACTTGATGGCCGTGGTATTTGCCGCAGGAGTCTTGCAGATGCGCCTGGCGTCCACGGCAAATGTTTTCTCTGCTAATGGAATCAGCTCTGTGTCCTCTACGATTTCGCTGTCCGATGTCACGCGGAAAAGCTGCGATTCTGCGCTGGAGGCATTCTCTTTCCATGTTGTAGCGAATGCTCCGCTGGATGAGACTGCCAGCCAACCCTGTGCGGCTTCAAAATCCTTATGCTTCTGGACCAGAACGTGGTTTCCTTTTGAAAAATTGAGTACAGCATCGGCGCTCTTGGAATCCGGGCGCTCAATCCGGATTGTCACTCCGTCACGCTCGACCTGTATAGGCTGGCCGGGATCATCATTCATGGCGTAAAACCAGGCTCCGTCTTGTGCACACCGGTCAATGCTGCGCTGCGATAGTGGTGCATGGGTTGTGGTGAAGAGAAGCCAGATGGCGAAGGGCAGCCTCATGGGAAACAGACTAACATCGGCATGAAATGACGGCTGCCTATTTTGAAGTTTTCTACTTTTGTGTCTCCCTATTGCGAGTTCTAAAAAATTCTTCTTCCCCTTGTGCTTCGACACCAGCTGAGGTTATATTCATGTCGAAGCAGCAGGGTAAAGGATTGAATGATGGAAGAACGGATGGAACTCCCGCAAGGTACGTTGGACTTACTCATTCTGAAGGCGCTGGCGTTGGAGTCGATGCATGGCTGGGCGATTTCGGAGCGGCTGCAGCAGATATCTCGCGAGGCGCTGCAGGTGCAACAGGGATCGCTGTATCCCGCGCTGCATCGCCTGGAGCGTAAGGGATGGATCGATGCGCAGTGGGCTATAAGCGAAAATAATCGCCGCGCAAAGTATTACAAGCTGACACCGCGAGGCCAGAAGCAACTGGAAGCGGAAGTTGCCGCGTGGCGCAAGCTGGCCGCGGTGGTGGGCCACGTACTTGACATGGCGTAAGGAGAATACTGATGCTGCGTGATTTGCTTTATCGCCTGCGTGCGCTGTTTCAACACAAGCAGATGGACTCCGAAGTAGACGAAGAACTGCGCAATCATCTTGAGCACGAAGCAGAGAAGTATCGCCGTGAAGGAGTGGCTCCGGGTGAGGCATTGCGCCGCGCTCGCATGGCGCTTGGTGGGAATGAGCAGGTGAAGCAGCGGGTGCGCGAATCGCGCGGGACCAAATTCGCTGAAGATTTGCTGCAAGATCTTCGCTATGCCATGCGCTCGTTTGTGAAGACGCCGGGCCTCACGGTGCTGATTGTGCTTTCGCTGGCAATCGGCATCGGCGCGAATACCGCCATCTTCAGCTTTACCAGCACGCTGCTCCTTCACCCGCTGCCCTATCCTGAGCCCGACCGGCTTGCCATCCTGTGGCTGCGCTCGCCGGGAATTGGTATTCCGCAGGATTGGCCCTCGCCGGGGCAATATCACGACATTGTGACGCAGAATCACGTGTTTGAGGACTCGGCTCTGGCCATCGGCCAAAGCTTTATACTCACCGATCGCGCGAAGGCAGTTAAGGTCGAAGGCATACAGGCGACATCGAGCCTGCTGCCGATGCTGGGTGCAAAGCCGATGCTGGGCCGTATTTTTTTGCCGGAAGAGGATCAGCCGGGAAAACCTCAGACTGTGGTGCTGACGTATGGACTATGGCAGCGGGAGTTTGCAGGCGATCCAAATATTGTGGGGCGTTCGATTACGCTCGACGGCCATTCGCACACGGTTGTCGGCGTTCTTTCCTCGGACTTTCGCCTGAATCACGAGGTTATTCCCACAGTCGGCGGCATCGACAAGCCTGAGTTCTTCATGCCGCCGCCGGATGAAGCCAAAGATCCGACGAATTATGGCTCCGAAAATTACAACATCCTGGCGCGGCTCAGGCCGGGCGTGACGATGCGGCAGGCGCAGTCCGATATCGACGTAATTGCGGCGCGTCTTCGCAGGGAGAAACATCGCGATCCTTCGTTCACCATCAGCGTGGTGTCGCTCATGGAGCAAGTGGTCGGCAACATTCGCGCTGCGATGCTGATCTTGTTTGGGGCTGTTGCACTGGTGCTGCTGATCGCGTGTACCAATGTCGCGAATCTCCTGTTGTCGCGTGCGACGGCGCGTCAGCGGGAAATTGCGATTCGAGCAGCCCTGGGTGCAGGACGCGCGCGTGTGGTGCGCCAGCTATTGACGGAGACAGTTTTGCTGAGTCTGCTGGGCGGTGCGGCTGGACTGGGCCTTTCAGCGCTGAGCATTTTGCTTGCTCGCAGAATGCATCCGGGCAACATTCCACGGCTTGAGGAGCTTGGCATGGATTGGCGCGTGCTTGGCTTTACCTTTGCCATCTCCATTGTCACTGGAATCATCTTTGGTCTGGCTCCGGCGGTGCGTGCTTCCCATGTTGATCTCACGGCAAGCTTGAAAAGCGGCAGCAAGGGATCGTTGAACGGAGGGTTGAGTCTCCGGCACGACAGGCTGCGCGGGGCGCTGGTGGTTGCAGAGTTTGCCATTTCGCTGCCGCTTCTGGTGGCAGCGGGGTTGCTGATACGTAGTTTTGTGCAGCTTTCGCAGGTGCCTCCCGGATTCAACCCGCAGCATGTGGTATCGATGAGCGTGAGCGCCTATGGGCCAACATTCAAGGATGGTGTTGCGCGGACCCAGTTCTACCAAGAGCTGGCTGAGCGCACTTTGCATCTACCCGGCGTTACAGCTACGGGCGCGGTTTCTGCGCTTCCGCTCACACCGTCTGTTGGATGGGGGAAATTGAGCATCGAGGGCTATGTGCCACCTGCCAATGAGCCGGAGCTGCAGGTTGATTTTCGAGTGGCTACATCACCCTATTTCAGCGCGATGGAGATTCCACTGATTCATGGGCGCATGTTTGCGGAGACTGACACCAAAAAAATGCCGCCAGTGGCCATCATCGACCAGAAGATGGCCGACCACTTCTGGCCCCATGGCGATGCGATCGGCAAGCACATTCGCCGCAGTGACGATGAACCATGGATCACGATTGTGGGCGTGGTGGGTGTTGTCAAAGAGTATGGGCTCGACACGGATACGCGTATGGTTGCCTATTTTCCGCACGCGCAGATAACCGCCGGAACGATGTATGTTGTTGCGCGCACCTCGGCTGATCCCAATTCGACGAGCGACGCGATTGCCCACCTGGTGAACTCGATCAATCCGAATGTGCCCGTCTCCGACGTTGCCACGATGGAGCATCGTGTGCAGGATTCCATGGCCCGCCAGCGCTTTGCCATGACGATGCTGGGCGGTTTTGCGGGCTTTGCGATGGTGCTGGCGGCGATTGGGGTCTATGGAGTCATGTCGTTTCTGGTCACGCAAGGCACAGCTGATATTGCCATCCGCATGGCGCTCGGCGCACGCCGTACGAGTATTCTTTCGCGGGTCTTTCAGCAGGGAATGAGATTGGCGTTAGTCGGCGTTGCCGCCGGACTCATTGGTGCGCTGGCGCTAACGCGCATCATGACCAGCCTGCTCTTTGGTGTAAAGCCTACGGACCCACTTACATTTCTCTCAGTGTTAATCGTTCTCCTTCTTGTAGCCTTGTCCGCCTGTCTGTTCCCCGCAGCACGAGCCATGCGCATCAACCCAATGAATGCTCTGCGAATGGAGTAAAAGAACAGGACAGGAGCGAATGTGCTGTCGGTAAACTAGCCGGCTCTAAAGTAGCTTTAAGCAGACACCGATTGTTATTCAGCCCATTGCTGTCGGTTACATCCTCACCTCGACCGCCGGAGAGTTATGTTTGGGATGCCACGTGTGATTATCCATGAGGCCGCCAAGTTAAACAATTCAAAGCTGTTGCAGTGAATGGGAAATTTGGGGAGTGAATGGGGATTGGGGGCAGCGAATGGTGCTCCAGTGAACACGGGCAGCACATGGTAACAAAGAACTTAGACGCGGACTCACCGGTTTTGATAATTCCTGTTGCCAACGATCCGATACCTTCCTTAGAATTTGCGCGCATACTCCCCACCTTAATTGGCTCGGTTGTTATTCTCCTGCCGATGCTAATGCTCGCACTGCCTTGGAAGGGATCAGTAACAGGCTATGGATTTAGTTCGCCGTTTTTGCAAGACATTGAGCCTCCATAGGCTCGCTGCCGCTTTGGTCTTCGTCGTGGCTCTTTCGCAGCCGGCTTTTTCTCAGAACGGTGGCGAATGGGGGTGGATGACAGGGATCAACACTCTTCCTGAAGGCGATACAACGATTGCTGTCTATGGAACGATGGGCGTCGCTGCTGCAGGCAATACTCCAGGAGGTCGAGGCGCCTCCTTTACATGGACGGATCAGTCAGGCAATTTCTGGTTGTACTCCGGCGTTGCTCTTACAACCAGTCCCAGAGATCTTTGGGAGTTTAATCCCTCTACCACGCTCTGGACATGGATGGCGGGCGACATTCAACTCCAAGCCGATTACGGCGTGCAGGGTGTTGCTGCAGCGACCAATACGCCCGGCGGCAGGTATTACGGCTCGACCTGGACGGGTGCTGACGGAAAACTGTGGCTCTTTGGTGGAGTTGGGTTCGCGGATTATTTAAATGATCTATGGTCTTTCGACCCGAACACAGTAATGTGGACGTGGGAAAAAGGCTCGAATACGGCTTCAGCCCGGGATCAAAATTCGCTCGACGGTTCGCTCGGAGTCTACGGCACACAGGGCATTGCCGCCGCAGGCAATACTCCCAGCGGACGCTCTCTGCCAATAAGCTGGCAGGACAGTAATGGGCGATTCTGGCTCTTCGGCGGTTATGGATTCGATGCAAACAGCATCACTGGCTGGCTCAACGATCTGTGGATGTTCGATCCGTCAAGCGGAGAGTGGACCTGGGAGGCGGGCAACAACACGCTGGTTGCATTGGATTCAAACGGTGACTACGGACGGAAAGGCGCTTACGGCACGCGAGGGCAGGGCTCCAAAAAAAACTTGCCGGGCAGCCGCTATGCAGCCCAGGCGTGGGTAGATTCCAAAGGGATTTTCTGGATATTTGCAGGACTTGGCGCGGATTCCAATGGAGTACTCGGCCCTCTAAATGACCTTTGGAGTTTTGATCCTTCCTCCCGCGAATGGACCTGGGTGGCAGGCAACGACACGACGAACAATATACCGGGAGAAGGCCCTGGCGGCACATATGGGACAAAAGGAACTTTGTCCGCAAGCAATTATCCCGGGGGCCGAGTGGGAGCGAGTACCTGGACAGATTGGTCAGGTGATCTCTGGCTGTTTGGCGGTAATGGATTCGACGCTAACAATTACCTAAACAATCTAAACGACCTATGGGTTTACTCTCCATCAACCGGTGAATGGGGATGGATGGATGGGAGTTCTACAGCAGCACTCTACGATAACGGACCACAACCCGGCGTCTTTGGCACAATGGGACAATTCGCTCCGGAGAATACTCCCGGGGGAAACGACAATGCCATGGCGTGGACGGACAGCTCTGGTAATTTATGGCTGTTTGGAGGATTAGCAACAGATTCTCAGCAAAAAGTAAATTTCATGAATGCGGGTTGGGAATACCGGTTTACTTCTTCGTTTGCGCTGAGTTCATCCGTGTCATCTCTCTCGATCAGTGCCGGCGAACAAGGTACATCGACGCTGACTGTGGCTCCGCTGAATGGCTTCAACTCTGCGGTGAGCTTTACATGCTCCGGTCTACCTTCTGGAGCGACTTGCGCTTTCAGTCCAACGACAGTTACACCTTTAGGGAAGAACAGCGTCACTACGCAGTTGACGATTGCGGTAAGTAGCTCGGCTTCGATGGCTAAGCCGCGTGCTCGGCCCTTTGTTCCTTATGCGGCGCTAGCGATATTGTTTGGCTCTCTCGGGATCGGATTGCGGAGGCGAAGGTTGAGCCGCTGGATGCTTTTCCTGATTGCCGCATTGCCGATGCTTGCCGTGATCTCGGCGTGCGGTGGCGGCAGCACTGCAGGCGGCGGTAGCGGTGGAACCAATCCTCCGCCGGAAACAGCGAATGTGACGGTGACAGCTACTGCGGGCGGACTGCAGCAATCTACGACCATTGCGCTGACGGTGAACTAACTGGCTCTAAAGTAGCTCCGAACCAGAACCTATTGGGCTGAAAGCAGAACCCCGAAGCGCGATATAAAGCGTTTCGGGGTTTTCTTTTACATATCTATTACCGCATCCGGTTGTCTTGAGCTGTATTGACTAGCGGGGTGCGGAAAAGCGATCTGCGATTGACCCAAGGTTTTACACAGCAGCAGACTAAAGCTGGGTAAGTGCGTCTCAACTTTTGGCATGTGCGTTGCCAGATACGCCTTGGGAGTTTGCTGATGAATGCAGGTTCGCAGGGGCTGAGTGTTGGCCAACGGATTGACGAGATGGTGGCGCGGATGGAATCCGAGCTGCGCGGTGCCGTGATGTATGTGAATGAGAACGTGGTTCCGCAGGTACGGCATGAGTCGATTGTGGCGGTGCGGACGATCTCAGATAAGCTGCGCGAGCTGGCCGACCGGATGGAAACCAAGGCAGCGAAAGGGCCGGAGGCATGATGGGAGAGCCCGAAACGCACTTATGGAGTGGCAGTCGGCGGGCGGCGACGATAGCAGCCGCTGCCGGGCTGATGCTGCTGGCTGCTGGATGTGCACATAAAACCCAGAACGTGCAGAGCCGGCAGACTGCTCCGCCGGTGAGCCAGTATCCGCCGGGAGATTCCGGACCTGTGGGTGTGGCGGCGAATAGTTCTGCGAATGTGCCACGAAGCGCGACTCCGCCACTGAACACGCAGCCACCGGCGAGGATTGCGCCGACGCCTGCGCCGACGGGTGGGATTGATGACGAAGACCGCGATTACATCAATACGCATCAGCCGGTTTACAGCGAGCAAGGATTGGCGACCTGGTACAGCGCTCCTTATAAAGGACGGAAGTCTGCGAATGGGCAGGTGTTTGACGATAATGCGCTGACGGCAGCGCACCGGACGTTGCCGATGGGTTCGCTGGTGATGGTGACGAACCTGAAGACGGGCCAATCAAGCGCGATGCGGATTACGGATCGCGGGCCGTTCGTAGAAGGCCGCGTGCTGGATATGACGAAGGCCTCGGCGATGGCGACGGGCGTGTATCGCGCGGGGCTAGCGCAGGTGCGGATTGATGTGTACCGTACGCCGAAGCCGATGGAGACGGGCGGCCGATGGTGCGTGCAGATTGGCGCGTTTCATAAGGAGCACGAGGCACGGAAGCTGCAGTCGAAGCTGGAGGATAAATATCCGGGCGCGAACGTGATTGAGTTTCCGGGAACGGATAGCTACTGGGTAAGGATTCGGCCGGCAGGCGACAATCGCCAGGTGGCGGAGCGGATTGCGCAGAAGCTCAGGTTGAAGGATGCGGATACGAGTGCGTATCTGACACGGCTGGATTGAGGCGATGGCGAAGCCATCGCCGGGGACTGAGGGACTCTGGGGACTTGGGGACTGGAGTTGCTCGACGCGTACATCGATGTGGACGATGCGGATGCGCTTTATGCCGAATATGCGGCTAAGGGGATTGGGTTCACGCGAGAGTTTGGCAACACGCCGTGGAACTGAACTGCCGGGAGTTTGTGGTGAAAGATTGCGACGGATGGCTGCTGGCGTTTGGGGCGAGCATTTAGTTAAATCGGAATTCCACTTCCCATGATGTGGGGCATCTGGGGTGCGTCTGCACTGTTATTTTTTAGCAGCAGTAGAATGTGCATAATTCAACATGCGCAGCAAATAACTTGCAACAAAAAGCAATTCTAACGCTTCTTCAGGCGTCAAATCTGGTAGTTGATATTTCTCGTGTGCATAAGCGTTACGAATCCATCCCAACGCTCCTATAAAAATATTTGTTAATCCCGTTTGATACGCTGCTTTCCTTGTTTTGTTTAATCTTGGATAAGGCAATTTCAATTTCTTTGCTCTGAATAATGGATGAATAAGATGCACTCCTTGCGCGCTCTTGATTGCTGCATTGCGCGAGCTATCTCGGATTTCATTAAGAGCTTATCCTTAAATAGTGTACTGAGTTGATTCCTGTGGAGGATGGTTTGTCGCATGCAGCATTTGTTTGAACGATGCTCAGATTCATGGCGCAAATCAAATCGAGGATCATATCCGA